>JAFUTR010000056.1 GCA_017477845.1 Bacilli bacterium | reverse complement strand
CATGCCCTGAAATACTAACTTGAACACATATATTGTATTTTTTTTAGAAAAATTACTTCTTTTTGTTTCATTTAGTCCTTCAATTTTAAATAATATGAAAAGATTAAATGCATGTTGCACTTAATTTTTCATTTCACCATATATAAAAAACTATGATAAATTACATTAAAATTAAATAAATAATAACAATTAAAGAAAGAATTAATCTATACCACATAAATATTTTAAAACTATTATTTTTTAAATATTTAAGTAAAAATTTTATTGATAATAATCCTACTAAAAAAGAAACTATTAAACCTAATATAAAAATAAAAATATTACTAATTATAATAGAAAAATCAATTTTAATAAGTTGTAATAATAAAGCACCTAACACTATTGGAACTGATAAATAAAAAGAGTATTTTGCAGAAGTTTCCCTATCATACTCTAAATATCTTAAACCAGATATTGTACTACCACTTCTAGAAAAGCCTGGAATAAGAGCAAAAACCTGGCATAATCCTATAAGGAGTGCATCTTTATAATTCATAGAATTAATAGATTTTCTTCCTTCTTTATTACAATCGATATAATAAATAATAATACCCATAATAGATAAAGCAATAATAATTAAAACATAATTATTTCTAATAATACTATCTATAACATCTTCAAATAAAAATCCTGCAAGTGCTGCAGGTATTGTACTAATTATAATATATATTAATAATTTATCTTCTTTTTTTACACTATTAAAAAACATATTAGATAAGTCTTTAAAAAAATAAACAATAATAGAAAGCATTGTACCAATATGTAGTGCAATATCAAAAGTAAGTTCAATAGATGGAGATATTACATCTTTTCCTATCATAAAAATATCCCTAAATATTATTAAATGTGCAGATGATGAAATTGGTAAAAATTCTGCAATTCCTTGTATAATTGATAATATTATTATTGATATCATAATCCACCTCAATAATATATATAAAATATTATTAAGATTTATTACTAATAATTATTTTAATAATTGTTTAATTTTTTTCTTTTCTTTCTTCTCTTTCTTTTCTTTATCTTTACAATATTTTTTAATATTTTTCAAAGTAACCTTAGTTAAAGAATCATAACTTTTATAACTTTTTGTATCATCATTTTCCATTTTTCTTGCTATTTTACTTGCATAAATAACTTTAGTTGCATCATCAATAAAATTACTATCGACATCTCTTTTTCTAAAGTTAATCATATAATTTACAAATAACAAAAAAGAGGTATTATTACATTCTTTTAATAAAGGATGATCATTAACATACTTATCAAAACACTCTTGAAGTTGTTTTTCGTCATGCACTTCTTCAACCATTGTATTAACAAACCTATAAAAATTGATTAATGAAAAACTTTCATCTTCATTATAACGTAATGATGAATTAACAATTGAATTAACAATAATATAATAATCATTTTTTCCAGTTATTTTTTCTGATCCAAGTGAATTTAAAAATATCCAAATTGCTTGTAAATAGTATTCATTTCCATAAATTTCTTCATCTAATACTTTATGATTATCAATTTCCTTAAGAGTGTAATTTTGATATTCATTTAATTCAATATTTGGATACCTCTCTTCTCCAGCATGAAAAATTTTACTAACTTTTTGATATGCTGGTAATGCTCTTACTTGAAACATTAAGTCTCTTGTAAAAATATCTGAATAAGTTTTTAAGAAGTAGTTAAAACTATCTTCATCTTTTAAATACTTATTCTCTAACTCCTCATATGACATTTTATAAGTATCATTTACTACTTGTAATTCTTCGCTTACTTTCTTTATGTCCATTTTTCTTTCCTCCTATTTTATCAAATATATCTTGATAATTATCCACTAAAACAAATTCTATTTTTTCCCTTATGTCTAAAGGTATATCTTTTAAATCTTTTTCATTTTCTCTAGGAATAAATATTTTATTAACCTGAGCACGATATGCTCCTATTACTTTTTCTTTTAGTCCCCCAATAGGAAGTACTCTTCCAGTTAATGTAATTTCTCCAGTCATTCCAATTTTAGATGAAACAGGCGTATTTGTAAGTAAACTAATAAGTGCCGTTGTTAAAGCAACACCTGCAGATGGTCCTTCTTTTTGAATAGCTCCTTCAGGTAAATGAATATGTATAGTTTTATCATTCAATTTATCTAAATTTATATTAAATTTATCGCTATTTGACTTTATGTAGTCAAGTGAAATCTTAGCAGATTCTTGCATTACTTCACCTAAAGATCCAGTAAGTACTAATTCTTCTTTTCCTTTAAATAATGTTGTTTCAATTGGAAGGATATCTCCTCCATATATTGTATAAGCAAGTCCATTAACAATACCGACACGATCTTCTTCTTGATTTTCATTATATAAATATTTCTTTATTCCTAAATACTCTTCAAGAGAAGATGGTGTTATTTGATATGTTTTTTTCTCTTTATCAACAACTATCTTTTTAACTATTTTTCTCATAATAGTAGCAATTAATCTATCAAGTTCTCTTACTCCAGACTCTTTAGTATAATTTCTTATAAGAGTTAAAATTGTCTCATCAGAAAAGTTAATATTAGATTCTTTTAATCCATGTTCTTTCATTTGATCAATTATTAAATGTCTTTTAGCAATATCTAGTTTTTCATATTCAGTATATGATGATAATTCAATTATTTCAAGTCTATCTCTTAACTCTTCAGGTATTTGAGATAAGTAATTAGCTGTTGCGATAAACATAACACTAGATAAATCAAATTCTTCTTCTATATAGTGATCAACAAAATATTTATTTTGTTCTTTATCTAAAACTTCTAATAAACTAGATGCTGGATCTCCCTTAACATCTTTAGTCATTTTGTCAATTTCATCGATAATAAAAACAGGATTCATGGTACCTGCTTTTTTCATTCCTTGAATAATAAGTCCAGGTGCCGCACCAATATAGGCTCTTCTATGCCCAATTATCTCTGCTTCATCATTAATTCCACCAACAGATATTTTTGTAACTTTTCTATTTAAACTTTTAGCAATATTTTTTGCAAAAGTTGTTTTACCAACTCCAGGAGGCCCAACAAGGCAAATAATTGGACTTCTTAGATTATTAGTATTTTGTTTAACTGCTAAATACTCAATTACTCTATCTTTTACATTATCAAGTCCATAATGAGTGCTATCAAGTATTTCACGTACTTTTTTTAAGTCTTTTCTATCTTCTGTTTCCACACCCCACGGAAGTGATAATAACCAATCAATATAATTACGAAGCATTCCTGTCTCCGGTGAAATAGAATTAGCCATTTCATATTTATTAAGTTCTAATAATAATTTTTCTTTTACTTTTTTAGGACATTCTAAAGAATTTATTTTATCTCTTAAGATATCCACTTCGCTTTGAGCTTCTTCTCCAAGTTCTCTTTTTATTACTTTAATTTTTTCACGCAGTACAAATTCTTTTTGAGATTCATCTAAATTATCAGCAACAGTTGATTCTATTTTTTGTTCAAGTCGCAATATTTCTATATCGCTATTTATATCGTCAAGAATCATTTTTACTCTTGCTGTTGATGACGCTTCCTTAAGATACTCTTGTTTTCTTTCATAGTTAATCGGTAAATATAAGACAACGATATCAGTAAGTTTATCAACGTCATTTATTCCAGTAGTCTGTGAAAGTATTGTATTTGACATGTAAGGAACTTCTTTAACATAAACATCGATATGTTTATTTAAAGCTCTTACATATGCCATTTCTTCTTTAGGAAGTAGTTCTTCAACTGGAATAGTACTAAAAAGTGCTTCATATATTCCATCATCTTTTGAATAAGCAAATATCTTAACACGTGATTCACCTAATATTATTATTCTAGTTTTTCCATTAGGCATATCAATTTTCATTTTTATTTTTCCAACAATACCAAAATTAGGTAGTTCATCTATTTCAGGACTAATTTCCAAACTATCTTTAGGATTAACTATAAGTATTTTATTGTCGTAACACGACTCCGCAAGTGAAATTATTTTTTTATCTTCAATCGAGTCAAACTCAATTCTTATCTCGTTATAAGGAAATAGCACCATATTCTTAAGTAGCAGTACTGGAAGATTACTTTTCATATTGGCGCCTCCTTTAAAAATATGCTTTTTATTATAACTATCGAAAATTAAAAAATCAATAAAAAAGACACCTTTTGACAGTGTCTTTTTTTTAATAAATTATTTATCCCTTAAATAACAAAGAATTTTTAATTTCCTTATTAATTACATCATAATTTCTATTTACATTTTTTGACTATTTATATTTTTCAAATTAATAGAATTTAAAAATTTTATTATTATATTTCTTCTATTTTCATGAAATTAGTTTGTTTTAAAGTCATATTATCATGCACTCCTCCAGTAATGATTATAACGTCATTACTAGATAGATTAAGTATTTTTTTAGCAACTTCTTTAGCATGGTGAACTAAATCATCCATATCATTATCATCTACTTTAGATACAACTGGATAAACTCCATAATTAAGTGATAGGCTTCTTGCTACTTTTTCATTTGGACAAGGTGCTATAATTATTGTTTTAGGTCGTAAATTACTGATTACAGTAGCGCTATGACCACCTGTTGTTGGAACAACTATAGCTTTTGTATTAAGTGTATTAGAAGAAGTGATAACAGAGTTTGCAATAGCTTCAGTGATATCATTTTTTAAGTCAAATGAAAACTTAGTAGCATAATAATCATTTTTTTCTGATTCTTCACATATTTTTGCCATGTATCTAACTGCTTCAATTGGATGACGACCAACAGTTGACTCTCCACTTAACATAACAGCATCAGCTCCATCAAACACAGCATTTGATATATCTGTAACTTCTGCTCTAGTTGGACGAGCTGAAGTGTACATCGATGCAAGCATTTCAGTAGCAACTATAACAAATTTTTCTTTTTCACGACATTTTCTAATCATATCTTTTTGAATAATTGGTAAAAATTCAACAGGTACTTCAACTCCTAAATCTCCACGAGCAACCATTATTCCATCACTTTCATCAATTATTTCATCTAAGTTATCAACGCCTGCTTTACTTTCTACTTTAGAAATAATTTTCATATCAAGTCTATTATATTTTTTAAGAAGTTCTTTGACTTGTAATATATTTTCTCTTGATTCAACAAAAGATAGCGCTATAAAATCTCCTTCATTCATACAAGCAAACTCTATGTCTTTTTCGTCCTGTTCACTCATAAATGGAAGATCAAGTCTAACACCAGGAACACTAATTCCTTTTTTAGAATTAAGTACTCCCCCTTCTATAACTCTACAAGTTATTCCATCTACTTCTTTAGATATTACTTCAAGTTTCATTAAAGCGTCTTCAAGTAAAACAGTATTACCAACATTAATTTTATCTAGTGCTTCAGGATGATTAACAGTAAAAGCGTTTTCTGTTCCTATACAGTTATTTTTTATTATTCTAATAACATTTCCATTCACTAAGTTAACTCCCCCTTCTTTCATCTCAGCACATCTGAAATCAGGTCCTTTAGTATCATATAAAATAGCTATATTGTCATTAGTTACTTCTCTTGTTTTTTTAATAGAATTTAATATTTCAGTATATTCTTGATAATCTCCATGAGAGAAATTAACTCTTGCAACATTCATTCCTTCTTTAACCATCAAACTCATTACATCAGGACTTTGACTAGCAGGTCCTATACTGCATATTATTTTAGTCTTTTTCATATCAAACTCCGTATTATTCTTTTTAATTTATAATTAAATATCTTTTTGTATCTCTTCGTTCTATATATTTTAAATCTTTTCATTATCCTCTTTTGGGTCCCGAAAGGGTTTTCGGGACCTTTTTCTAGTGTTCAGTGTTGGCACTGTTACATTTCTTCCTTAATTTACTATAAATGGTCGAGCCATTGACCCATCTCCCTCACTATACTCTGTGCCAGTGGCAAGT
>JAFUTR010000055.1 GCA_017477845.1 Bacilli bacterium | reverse complement strand
ATTAGAAAAAGGCAAAAAAGAAAAACAAAATGACATCGCTAGAAAAATGTTAAAACGAAATATGTCTATTGAGGATATAATAGAACTCACTGGACTAACTCAAGAAGAACTAGAAAAACTTAAATAGTTCTTTTTTTATAAGAAAGAATATATATAACTATATTTAATTAATTTAATAAAATAATTAATAATCTTTTCAATCTTTTCAATAATTATGATACAATAAAAGAGTATTAATAAGAATTATAGAGGAGTATATGAAGAAGTTATTATTTGAACAGTTAAACAAATCTTTTAAATCAGTTATACCAATAGTACTAATAGTACTTATAATAAGTGTATTAAATGTGGACTCAAATCTACCTAATCTTTTACCATCATTTATATTTGGAGCACTTTTATTAGTTATTGGTATGACTTTCTTTGATATTGGTGCAGATATTTCTATGATAGAGATAGGTTCTCGTATGGGAAACCATTTAACTCGAAAAAGAAATATAGCTTTGATATTGTTTTTAAGTTTTATAATAGGTTATATCATCACTGTAGCAGAACCAGATTTAAATGTACTTGCAACTCAAATACCATCAGTAGATAGTAATTTATTCATTAATGTAGTTGGGATAGGTGTAGGATTATTTCTTTTATTTGCAACATTAAGAATGCTTCTTCATTTAAGTTTCCCAGTAATTCTTGCAATTTTTTGTACAATAGCATTTATACTTGCAATATTTGCTCCAAGTGAATTTATGCCACTTGCTTTTGATGCTGGAGGAGTAACAACCGGACCTTTAAGTGTTCCATTTATAGTGGCTTTAGGAGCAGGTCTATCTTATTCAAGACACGATAAAAATAAAAAAGATGACTCATTTGGAATAATTTCATTTTGCTCAATTGGCCCAGTAATAATAGTTTTAATACTTGGAATTATTTATAATGCAAAATCAAGTTATAATCCATATGTAATTCCAACATATGATACGATAACAAGCGTAATTGAAGTTTATTTAACTAATATTCCAAAATATTTTAAAGAAGTATCGTTATCACTTTTGCCAATAACTATTCTTTTCTTAATTTATAATTTAATATTCTTAAAAGTAAAAAAGAAAACATTAAGAAGAATAATATTTGGACTTATTTATACTCTTCTTGGACTAACTCTTTTCTTAACTGGAATAAATGTTGGATTTATGCCGATGGGATACTCTGTTGGAAAAGTACTATCATCTAACGGAATTATATTAGTTTTTGTTAGTACCTTACTTGGTTACTTTATAGTAACAAGTGAACCTGCAGTTGATGTGTTAACTGAACAAATAGAACAAATAACTAATGGAAATATCAAGAAAAAAATACTTGATGTAGCCTTATCTATCGCAGTTGCTATTGCTACAGGTCTTTCTCTAGTTAGACTGTTAACTGGTATATCAATTTGGTACTTCTTATTACCAGGATATTTGTTTGCTATTTTAATGATGCCGTTTGTTCCTAAAGTTTTTACTTCTATTGCTTTTGATTCTGGGGGAGTAGCAAGTGGAACGATGACTGCAACATTTATCTTACCAATTGCTATAGGTGCATGTGAAGCACTCGGTGGCAATGTACTAACAGATGCATTTGGAGTAATTGCAATGGTTGCAACAATACCATTAATTACAGTGCAAGCAGTAGGACTAATTTATAAGATTAAAACTAAAATTACTTATAATGATACTAAATACAATGAAGAAATCATTGATTACTAGGAGGGACTATGGATATTGTTAAAACGAAAACATTAGTAACAATTGTTGATAAAGAAAAAGAAGAGAAAATATTAAAATTATTCAGACGACATAAAATAACTTATTCATGCTCTATAAATGCTGTTGGAACGGCTTCCTCATCACTACTTGATTACTTTGGACTTAATGACGTAAAAAAAGACATAATAATCAGTATTGTTCCTTGCAACTTAGAAACAAAAATTATGTATGACTTACATAATAAATATGAATTATACACACCTGGTAACGGAATATGCTTTTCTTTAAGTATTACAAGTGCTAGTAGATATTTATCTAATCAGTATAAAGATTTGAATAATATAAAGGAGGAATACATTATGGAAAAAGAAAAAGAATATGAACTTATTGTCCTAATAGTAAGTGAAGGGTATGCAACTATTGCAATGGATGCTGCCAAAAGAGTAGGAGCAAATGGAGGGACTTTAATAAATGGAATAGGACTAGGTACAAAAGAAGCTACTAAATTCTTAGGAATTACTATTGAACCTGAAAAAGATATTGTACTTATTTTAACAGAGAAAAGTGAAAAGAAAAAAGTTATGCAAGAAGTAACTGATAGTGTTGGTCTATCACATGAAGGAAGAGGAATATGCTTTTCAATGCCAGTTGATAACGTAGTAGGCCTAACTGAAAATATTAAATTTAAGAAAGGTGAAATGAAAAATTAAGTGCAACATGCATTTAATCTTTTCATATTATTTAAAATTGAAGGACTAAATGAAACAAAAAGAAGTAATTTTTCTAAAAAAAATACAATATATGTGTTCAAGTTAGTATTTCAGGGCAT
>JAFUTR010000054.1 GCA_017477845.1 Bacilli bacterium | reverse complement strand
TTATTAAACTTAAGGACTGGTGGTGAGATAATGAGTAAGCCTAAATTAAGATTTAAAGAATTTAATTCTGAATGGAAAAATGAAAAATTATCTGAACTATCATCTATCATAGATGGAGATAGAGGAAAAAATTATCCTAAAGAAAATGATTTTTTTGATAATGAATACTGTTTATTTTTAAATGCTGGTAATGTTACAAAACAAGGTTTTAATTTTAATAATAAATTATTTATTACTAAAGAAAAAGATGAATTATTAAGAAATGGTAAGTTGATCAGAAATGATATAGTATTAACTACTAGAGGTACTGTTGGTAATGTTGTATTATATGATAATGTTATACCTTATGATAATGTTAGAATAAACTCTGGCATGGTTATAATTAGAAATAATGATAGTGTTATTCCTAAATATTTGTATTCTTATATGAAATCTCAAATGTTTGAAAATCAAGTTTCAAAAACAAACTTTGGATCTGCTCAACCACAGTTGACCATTAAAGGATTGGAAAAATTTAGTATATCTTATCCAGATAAAAATGAACAAGTTAAGGTATCCAATTTTCTATCATTACTAGATAAAAAAATAGAACTACAATCTAAGAAAATTGAAGACCTTAAGTTATTTAAAAAAGGATTATATAATGAATTATTTAAAGAAGTAGAAGGAACTGATTATTTATTGTCGGATATAGCATTGTTTGAAAATGGTAAAGGTCATGAAAATATAGTTGATGAGAATGGAAAATACATATTGATAAATTCAAAATTTATATCTACTGAAGGAGCTATAATAAAAAAATGTTCTGAACAACTAACACCTTTGTATAAAAATGATATTACTATGGTTATGAGTGATCTTCCTAATGGTAAGGCATTGGCAAAATGTTATTATATAGATGAAGATGAAAAATATAGTTTAAATCAAAGAATTTGTAGAATTCAAATAAAAGATAACAATAAAATTAATTCTAAATACTTATTTTATTTATTAAATAGAAATCTCTATTATTTAAAATTTGATGATGGAGTTAATCAAACTAACTTAAAAAAAGAAGATATATTAAATATTCCTCTAGTTATACCATCAATTGAAAAACAAGAAAAAGACTCTAGTATTTTAAGCATTATAGATAATCTTATAGATAAAGAGAGTAATAAGTTATCTAAATTGGATTTATTTAAAAAAGGACTTATGCAAAATATGTTTGTATAGTCCTTTTTATTTTAATATTTCATATATTGATAGTTTGTGATTATAACAAATAGTGTATAATGTAAGTGAAGTTACTAGAAATTTACCAGATTCGTAACCACTATAAGTAGGTTGTGTAATCATACACTCATCAGCTATTTGTTGTTGAGTTAAACCAAGTTTGTTCCTAATCTTTTTAAGATTGGCACCGACTTGTTTTTTATTAAGTTTATTTATTTCTATGTAATTATCATTATTTCTTCTTAATCCCATTATATAATCTATGGAATACTTATATAGATTAGAAAACTTTACCATTTTAGGAAGTGGCATAGGATCTTGATTTGTTTCCCAACCAGTAACGGTTTTTCTTGATACTCCAAAAACAAATCCAAGTTCTTCTTGAGTCATTTCTAATTCCTCTCTACAATATTTTAAGTTGTTGTTTAACATAAATATCACCTAATATTAATTTTCCCATTAAATAACCGAATATTAATAAATTGCTGGGTCATTTTATATTTGTGTGATATAATAAGAAAGACAGGTGATACTATTGAAAAATAAAAAAAGAAAAGAAGATTTAAAACAACTAGCTTTAAAAAAATCAGACAATGGTGGAAGATTATATCAATTAATTAATAGTAATAAAATAGATAAGATAATTGATTTAATAACTGATGAAAAAACACCAGCTATAAAAACTACTTTAGTAGAGAAAGGCTATCTTACTGGGAATGAACAATTTTTAGATATGTTAAATAATTTCTTATATTACTTTGATATGAATTTTCCAACTGTATCACATAAAGACTTAATGATTCAAATGATTCTTGAATCACAAGTTCCTGAATTTCTTTTATGTAAAAAGTATTGGGGAGATAATGATAATATTCCATATTTTACAAAAGAAATGGATAAAACTATAATTAATAATTTTTATAATAATGTGATATTTACTGATGATTATAAAACATTTCAAAAATATAAAATATTTCCACATAAAATGAATTTTGAAGACAAAGATGATCGTGATATTGTTATTAATTTAATGAAAGGTATAGCATGGACTAATATAAATGATTATTCACTAGTATATTTATTTGATGAGTTTGGTACTAGAGAAAAAGAATTTAGAAAACATTATAAGGATAAAGGCAAGCTAGAAATATATAAAATATTAATGGAGGATTATAGAATGCACTTTGATATATTATTAAGTCATTATGAAAAGAAAAAAGAATTATTAAAATATTTAAAATTAGCGATACAAAATTAAAAAAATAAGTATAATATTAATAAATAGATAATTTTGATTACAGATTATAGATTATTTGTTATAATACTAAATACATTGCAAATGAGGTGGAAGCATGAAAACAAATGATATAATTGATGAACTTCAGGAATATTGCTTTAATGATAAAGAAACAATTAAGTATAAAAAAGATATGTTTGATGATTATCAAATAGAATTTTTAGATGGATGGATAGAAATAATCATAAATCAATACATAAGAGATGATTCTTATGAAGTATATTTAAATATTAAAACAAAAAATAAAATAGCATGTCCATTATTATATAAAAAGTTTAATAATGTAATGGATGCTAAAATCTACTATGAAGATTTAAAAAGTTTAATCGAAAATAATGATGAAAAATTTATCATAAATCGTTGTAAAATAGGGCTTTAAAGCGAAAATTCCACCCCCTAAACACCTATATAATTCACCACTTGTTTTCCTATCTGAGTATGATAAAATATAGTAAAATGAAATAATTATGTAGAGATACAAATTGTTTCATTTTTTTTAATTGTTATTGACTTTTTCCAAGAAAACTATATAATAAATAACAATTTATATGTTAAGTGGTTTGATGGGATTGGAAGTGGTCTTTATGGAACTAATTGTTTTTAATAAGTTGAAGTATTTATCTTCAAAGCAAAGTTCGATAAAGGGATTCGACCCCTCAAAGCCAAAGTTAAAGTTAAAAATAGAAGAGAAGTAGTAGCTTTTATTAAATTGCCATTATTTCTCTTCTTTTTTACTTAATGGGGGATGCATATGAAATTATTGAGTTTAAAAGAACTAGATATGTTCGATTATGTTGAGACTAGAAAGAATGTAGTAGAACACACCAAGGATTTAAACATGATTCAATTTAAGTACAGAAATGTTCTGCCACCTCCACTAGCAGGTCAACTATTTGACATCAAGGTACAATCTTCACCAACAAATAGATCTAGTATAGAATCTTATGTTGAAAAAAGAGATGAGTTTTTGAGAGAGTATAAAGAAAAACTTGATGAGATAAACGATATAATCAAAGATTTTTCTTATCATGAACAAAGATTTTTTAAAGATCATTTTATTCATGGTGTAAAAGTAAAAGAATTTGAAAAGACTTTTAGATGTGGACCTGATATGGTTGATCATATTAAACAAAGCTCAGTAATAAAATTTGCACTTGCTCTTGACATAGCAGTCTATAAATGAAATCACTTCGGTGATTTTTTTATTTGGAAAAAGTTAATTGTTGTAAGAAAGGAAAATATTTATGTTAGGTAAAATTTTAGGAATAGTATTTTTAGTATTAATGGGATTGTTTACAATATGTTCTTGCAAAGTAGCTTCATGGGCTGATCGAGAAATGGAAGAAGATTTAAAAAGGAGAGAACAAGATGAAAAAAAAGACATATAGAGCAATTATAGATAATGATGGACATATTACAACAATGATCGTTGGTGGTGAAAGTAAGAAATCAGTTACAAAAGAGTTAACTGATTTTTTTATGAAAACTAAACAAATAAAAGATTATAGAAGATTTGATATTCATCTTAAAGAAGTAATGTATATAGATGGTGAATATAAAACTATTGAGTAGGTGGTTCTATGAAAATAGACAAACTAAAAGAAAAATTAAATAAATATGAAAATATCCCACTATCTGAAATAGATATCAATGAAGTTGATGAAATTACAGATATTAAAGTGAGTAAGAGAAAGTCAAGTAATGATAGAATACTTGATTTTTTAAATACAGTAAAAAATCCATATGTATTTAAGCATAATGGAAAATTAATTAAAATTGGTTTTTCTGATACTGATAAGACTGCAGATGACTGTCTAACTAATGTACTTAGGAATCTTTATAAATAATTTTGCACCTTAGAATAAATTCTTAATTTCAAATATTATTTTATAAAGTGGAAGGAGAATATCTATGGCAGGTAGAGGTAATAAAAAACTTAGTAAAAATTCTACTGTTGCTAATTGGTTAGTTGGTGTTTATACAAGAAGATCATTTGATGATAATGAAGATAAAGAATCAAACACAATTACTAATCAAAAAGAGATGATAAATAACTTCATATCAAAAGAAAACAATATGACAATTGTAGATTATTATATTGATGATGGATATACAGGAACAGATTTTGATAGACCTGGATTTCAAGAAATGATGAGAGATATTACTGATGGTAGAATTAATACTATTATTGTAAAAGACTTATCTAGATTAGGTAGAAATAGCTTAGAGGTAGGAAAATATATTGAAGATATTTTTCCTATATATAATATAAGGATAATAGCTATCAATGATAATGTAGATTCATTTAAAAGACCAGATTCAATAAATGACTTAATTGTACCTATAAAAAATTTAATAAATGAAAGTTATGCTCGAGATATTTCTAAGAAAGTAACATCTGCATATTTTACTATGGCAAGTAGTGGTAAATTTGTTGGTGGAACTTCTCCTTATGGTTATACTTTTGATGAGAATGACAAACATCATCTAGTAGTTGAACCAGATGAAGTTAAGAATGTTAAGTTAATATTTGATATGGCTTCTAAAGGTGATGGAAGAGTTACTATTACAAAGTATTTAAATGATAACAATATTTTATGTAGAAAAGAAATACAAAGAAGAAAGAAATATAAACTTTCACTTGATCCAGAAGCAGAAACAATAAAATATAAATGGTCAACATCTACTATAGGAAGAATGTTGACTAGTGAAATATATATTGGAAATTTAACTCAATTAAAAACAAAGAGAGAAAGTTTTAAAAATCATAAAGTTTTAAGTGTTGCTAAAGAAGATTGGATAAGATGTGAAAATACACATGAACCAATCATTACAAAAGCACAATTTGATAAAATTCAGAGCTTAATAAAAACTAACACAAAACTTAAAGTTAGAAGTGAAGAAAAAACATATTCCATATATAATGGAATACTAAAATGTGCTGATTGTGGTAAAGCAATGTATAAGCAAGAAGATAATAGAGGAAATCGCCAGCTATCAAATTATTTCTGTAATACTTATTTATATATAAGTAAAAAATCTTGTACTTCTCATAAAATAAAAACTGAAGATTTAAATGATATGGTTTTAGAAGCTATAAAATTACAAGTTAAGTTAGTTATTGAATTAGATAGAAGTTTAAAAAAACTATATTTGAGAAATAATCGAGATACAGTTGAAAGTGAATATAAAAACAATACAAGAATTGCAGAAATAAAAATTGATAATTTAAAGAATAAAAAGATTCAATTATATGAAGATTGGAAATTCAATAATATAGATAAAGAAGAATTTTTAAAACAATCAAAAATAATTGAAGATGATATTAAATTGATAGAAGAAAAATTAGAATTAATTACTCAAACATATAGAGAAAATATAAAAATGATAAAAAGAAATGATTATTGGATAGATCATTATAGAAGAAACAAAAAAATTAAGAAGGTAACTAAAGAAGTTTTAAAAGAATTAATAGAAGTTATTTATGTAACAGAAGAAGGTAATATAGATATTCATTTTAAATACAAAAATGAGTATAAAGAATTATTAACCTATCTTGAAAATGAGGGAGCTGTTAAAACATGTCAAAATGGAGAACTGGTATTTACTTAAGATTATCATCAGATGACGATGATGATAAATTAGAATCTAATAGTATTACAAATCAAAGAAATTTAATAAATTATCATTTGTCTGATATGAAAGATATAACTGTATATAAATGTTATGCTGATGATGGATATACAGGAACAGATTTTGATAGACCTTCATTTCAAGAAATGATGGATGATATTCGTAGTAGAAAAATAAATTGTGTAGTAGTAAAGGATTTATCTAGATTAGGTAGAAATTATATAAATGTTGGTCATTTTATTGATGATACTATTCCTAGATATAAAATTAGATTTATTGCTGTTAATGATAATGTAGATTCTTATTTAAGACCTGAATCAATGAATTCGTTAGAAGTTTATTTTAAAAATTTAATGAATGAGAGTTTTGCAAAAGATATTTCAAAAAAAATTAGAACTTCTTTTGCTATAAGTAAGAAGAATGGGAATTTTATTGGAGTTGTTGCTCCTTTTGGATATTTAAAAGACCCAGATGATAACCATAAATTTATAGTTGATAAAGAAGCTGAAAAAATAATTAAGAATATATTTAAAATGGCAATGAGTGGAATGAGTAGGCAAGAGATAATTAAAAAATTAAATGATACTCATACACCAACTCCAGCAAAATACCTAAAAGATTTTTGTAATAGTAAAAATCCTAATGTTGGAAGTAAATGGACATTAGATTCATTAGATAAAGTTATTAAAAATAGAAACTATATAGGTACTTTGATACAAGGTAAGAAAGCACGAATAAGCCATAAAAAGCATAATACTTTAAGAGTACCAGAAGATGAATGGATTATAGTTCCTAATCATCATAAAGCTATAATTAAAGAAGAAATATTTAATCAAGTTCAAGATATTCTTTATAATAGAAATGCTAGAGTTAGTCCAAATGGGAAAATGTATAGATATACTGGATTTTTAAAATGTGCTGATTGTAAAACATCAATGTATAAATTTGCTAAAAAAGGTGGTAAGGATGTATTTTTCTATTGTGGGGCATATCATAAAAAAAAGAATTGTACTAAGCATTATATTACTGAAAAAGAATTAGATGATATTGTACTTGAAACAATTAATAAATATATTGAACTGATAACTAATTTAGATGAGAAGATAAACAAGGATATATCATTATCTTATTTAGAATATGAAAAAGAAAATAAAGAGTTTAAATTAATCGAATTAGATAAAGAAGAACAGAAATATAGAAAACTCTTGAATGAAATAAAAGAGGATTATAAAAATGATTATATTTCAAAAAAAGATTTGGATATATTTAAAGATAGATATATGTTTGAATTAAATAAAATTTTATTAGAAAAAGATGAGATAAATAATAGTACATCAAGTAATGAAAATATAGCAAGAATTAATAGGATTAAAGAAATAGGCAAAATAGATTTTGTTGATCGAAATATATTAAATGAATTTGTTGATGTAATATATATTTCAGAAGAAAGAGGTGTAGAAGTAATTTTTAAATATAAGAATTTATATGAAGATGCATTGAGGTATCTAAATTCTTGAAAAAATGTGGTATAATTGATTAGTAAAGTTTCTTACAAAAAAGGGAGTGATTTCTATGAATAACACAAACGAAAATGCAAGGTTAGACAAAACTGTCATCAATTGGTTCCCAGGTCATATGGCAAAAGCAAAAAGAGAATTAAAAGAAATGATGCCACTTATTGATATTGTATATGAAGTAATTGATGCTAGAATGCCAATTAGTTCCAAAGTATATGATATAGATGACATTATAAAAGATAAACCTAAGATACTAGTAATATCAAAATATGATTTGTGTGATAAAAAAGAAACAAATAGAATACTAGAGTCATACGGCAATTATACTATTGTAAAATGTGATTTATTAAATGACAACATACAAAATTTAATTAATGAAACTAAAAAGATATCAGACAAAATGAATGATGATAGACTAAAAAAAGGAATGAAGAAAAGAAAAGCAAGAGTAGTTGTAATAGGAGCACCTAATGTTGGTAAAAGTACTTTAATTAACAAACTAGTTGGGAAAAAAGTAGTACAAACAGGAAACACTCCAGGTGTTACTAAGTCACTTGGATGGATTAGAATAAATAATGATATCGAGCTTATGGACTCTCCAGGAATATTGTGGCCTAAATTAGAAAATCAAGAAAATGCTCATATTTTAGCATCGTTCTCGTCAATCAAAGAAGAAATATTAGATAAAGAAGACTTATCAAGATTTATAATTAATAAACTTGAAGAATTATATCAAGAAAAACTTAAAGAAAGATATAAGCTTGATATAATTGATAAAGAAACAATATTTGATGATATTGCTAAAAAAAGAGGATTACTTGCTAAAGGTGGAGTAACTGACTATGAAAAAGTATACAACACAATAATAAAAGACCTTAAAGATGGAGCATTTGGAAATATTACTTTTGATAGATTAGAAAACTAATAAAAATTTAAAAAAATGGCATATTAATAATGGTGATAAGAATGAAAGCAAAAAATATAAAGAAGAAGCTAATCATTCTACTATTATTAATGATGCCTTTTTTATTTCTAGGAACATACAATCTATTTGAAAATATATATGGAGATAAGAATAATTTAAAAATATTATTAAATGGGGCAAATAGTATAGTAGTAGAAGTTGGAGACAGTTACAAAGAATTAGGAGCAATTGCCTATTACAAAAATGAAAAACTAAAAGATAAAATGGAAATAAAGTCTAATGTTGATGATAGCAAATTAGGGAGTTATACAGTAAATTATAAAATAAAATATAAAGATATAGAAAAAGAAATAAACAGAAAAGTTGAAGTTATCGATAGTGAAAAGCCAACTATAAAACTTCTTGGTAATAATAGAATAACTATAATTAAAGGTAACAAATACATTGAGTATGGTGCAGTTGCATATGATAATTATGATAAAGATTTAACAAGCAAAATTACAATTGACGATAAAGATGTTAATACAAATGAAACGGGAGATTACCAAGTAATATATACTGTGAAAGATGAAAGCGGAAATGAAACTAAAATAGAAAGAGAAGTAAAAGTAACTGATAAAATAAAAAAAGAAAAGAAAGTTGCTGTATTGAACTATCACTTCTTTTACAAAGAAAAAAGTGAGAATTGTGATGAATCAATATGTTTGGATATAAAAAGATTTAAAAAACAATTAGATTATTTAAAAGAAAACAATTTTTACACATTAACTATGGAAGAATTTGTAAGATGGATTTATAATGAAATAGAAATACCAGAAAAATCAGTATTAATTACTATAGATGATGGAGCACATGGAACAAGTAAAACAAATGGTAATCATTTAATACCATTACTTGAAGAATACAAGATGCATGCAACATTATTTCTGATAACTGGATGGTGGAATCTTGATGATTATAAATCAAATTATCTTGATATTGAATCGCACACTAATGATTTACACTATGAAGCAAACTGTGGTTATAGATCAAAAGTCAATTGTGTTTCTTCTCTAGAACTAGAAAAAGATTTAAAAGAGTCAATTAAAGTAGTTAATTCAAATAAAGCATTTTGCTATCCTTACTATGAATATAATGATAAAACAATAAATATAGTAAAAAAACTAGGATTCAAAGTAGCATTCACAGGAGGAAACACTAAAGTTACATTAAATGTAGATAAATATAAAGTACCTAGATACATAATATATGATTCGACTAGTATTGAAGAGTTTAAGAAAATGGTTAATTAGGAGTAAAAAATGATAAAAGTATTATTTGTCTGTCTTGGGAACATTTGTAGAAGTCCAATGGCAGAATATATGTTTAAAGACTTAGTAAAAAAAAGAAATATTGATAATAAATTCATAATTGAGTCACGTGCTACAAGTAGTGAAGAAATAGGAAATGACATGGATATAAGAGCGAAGAGAAAGCTTTCTGAAAACAATATACCTATTAGTAAACATACTGCTAAAAAACTAACAATTGATGATTATTACAATTTTGATTATATAATAGGTATGGAAAAAGCAAACATAATAAATATATTAAGAATAATTAAAGAAGATAAAGATGAAAAAGTATATAGATTACTTGATTTTACAAACAAAAAAAAGGATATAGATGATCCTTGGTATACAAATAATTTTGATATAACATACAATGAATTAAATGAAGGATTAAATAGTTTTCTTACCTATTTAATAGAAAAAGGTGAAGTATGAATATTGACATAATTAAAAATAATTTAGATGAAATTCTAAAATATAAAACTCCTGTATATGTTTATTTATATGATGTGTTAAAAGATAGATGTGCTAAAATGAAATCTTTTAAAGATACTCTTGAAAAAGAGATTGATAAAAAAGTATCTATTCATTATTCAACAAAGGCAAATAATAATCCTCAAATAATTAAAATCGTAAAAGAAAGTGGGCTAAAAGTAGATGCCATGTCGCCACTAGAATTAGATATAGATTTAAAATGTGGTTTTAAAAACGATGAAATAATATATGTATGCAATAACATTGATAAAGAAGAAATGAAACTTATTAGAGAAAAAAATATACTCCCATGTTTTGACTCAATATCACAAGTTAAAATATGGGGAAGTTTATTTAAGAATACAGATATAATGGTTAGAATAAATCCAGGAATTAAAGGTGTAGGTCACAACAAGAAAGTAATAACATCTGGTAAGAAAACTAAATTTGGTATTAGTGAAGAAAATATTAAAGAATTGAAAGAAGTAGTAGAAAAATATCAATTAAACATAGTTGGAACACATCTTCATCTTGGCAGTTTATTCTTAAATGATTCAATAGATAAATATATTAAAGGAGTAAAAGAATACTTAAAAATTGTTAAAAATAATTTTGAAAACATTAAAATCATAGATCTAGGGGGAGGTTTTGGAGTACCTTATCAAGATGAAGAACCATTAGATTTTAATATTTTAATAGAAAAATTAAAAAAAATATTAATGAAATTCAATAAAGGATATGAAAGTGTAGAAGAGTATAAATTTGAACCTGGACGATTTATTCCTTGTGAATCAGGATTAATAGTAGGGAAAGTGAATAGCATAAAAAGTGTAATGGGGAAAAACTACATAGGTACTGATATAGGAATGAATATTTTAGTAAGGCCATCTATGTATGATGCTTACCATAAAGTATCAATAATAAATAAAAAAGAAGGTAAAGAAAAGATAATTGCAAATATTACTGGTAATATTTGTGAAAGTGGAGATGTTCTAGCACGTGATAGAACCATACAAAAACCAGAAATTGATGATATAGTTATAGTAGAAAACTCTGGGGCATATGGCTTTTCAATGTCATCAAATTATACAGGAAGGCCAAGGCCTGCTGAAATAATGATAAAAAATGGAAAAATAGAAGAAATCAGAGTAAGAGAATCTCTAGAATATCTAGAAAAGAATCTATTATTCTAAAAAAAGTTAAAAAAATATTTTAATAGTATTAAATATTTGCTATAATTTTATCATAGGAGTTGGTTATAATGGATAAAAAGAAATTAACATCAAATGATGTACTTGAGGCACTTTCAATCAGAACAAATGAAATATTAAAAATTGAAAAAGACAAGGATGACAAAAAAAATAGTTTAAACTTTTGGCTTTTCAAATTTATTTATTTAGCAATATATATTTTTATATTAGTTGAAATATTTGATAATATTAGAGATGCTGGAGTAGTAACACTTTACTATGTTGGTAAGTCCTTAAGAAGTGTTTTATCAGTTATCTTTATTTCATCAATGAATTTTACTAAAGAATTAATAATTATTTTCTTGTTATTTGATCACATTAAACTATTTAGAGAAAGCAAGTATTATAAAAGACTATATAGTCATGATGAGACAATGAAAAAGAACAAAGAATTAGTTTTTAAAATAATTGATGTATTCTTAAAAATAACTGCAATTTGCTTAATGATTGTAACAGTAACACTAGCAGGACTAGCTATGTTCTTATTTGTTTACTTTATAGTAATGTTAATAAATGGAACATATATAATAAGTCCATTAGTAATATTTGGTTCAATTCTAGCAATTAGCATTTTATTATTTAAACATATCCAAAACAAATTCTTTGGAAGTAAATTAATAGTTTTAAAAAAGTACTACATTGGTGCATTTTTAGCTTTATTTATGGGAATTTTATTCTTTGCCTATGAAATAAGTGGATATGAATATGTAAATACTCTTCCAAATGGATTTAAGGTAGATACTAAAGAATCTGTATTTGATATTACGGAATATGATAAAGTTATTGTAAAATCTGATACTCGATTAAATAATATTGAACTAATAGTAGATGATAATTTAAATGATCAAATAAGAGTTGAATTTGATTACTATAAAACTTCAAAAATTAAGTACATTTATACATATAATGACAATAATGAATTAAATTTAACATATACAAGTATTTTAGATATAAATAATGAAACTGCCGCAGATGTTTTAAAACTTGCTATGGCTACTTTCAGCAATCAAACAATGTATAACTATAATATGTTTAAATATCCAGTAATTAGAGTATATGTAAATAGTGAAAATAAAGATAAAGTAGAAGTAAGACATAATTAATATGAATAAAGAAATAGATAACAGAATATATGAAAAAGAATTAAATAATAGCGGAATTAACTTCGTAGCAGGAGTTGATGAAGTAGGACGTGGCCCACTAGTTGGGCCTGTTGTAACTTCATGTGTTGTTTTACCAGTTAATTATACTCTTGATGGATTAACAGACTCAAAAAAACTAACCAAAAAGCAAAGAGAGAAGTTTTATGATATTATCATGAAAGATGCAGTAGCAGTTGGTATCGGAATAAAAGATGAAGATATAATAGACGAAAAAAACATTTATGAAGCGACAAAACTAGCGATGATTGAATCTATTAGAGATTGTCAAAAGAAAACAAAAATAGAACATGTTCTAATTGATGCTATGAAGCTTGATATTGATATCCCAACAACTTCAATTATAAAAGGTGACTTAAAAAGCATCACAATATCAGCGGCAAGTGTTATAGCAAAAGTTACAAGAGATAGAATGATGGAAGAACTTGACAAATTCTATCCAATGTATGGCTTTAAAGATAATAAAGGTTATGGCACTAAAAAACATATAGAAGCAATAGAAGAATATGGAATAATTAAAGAGCACAGAAAAACATTTAAGCCAGTATGCTTTTATTTAGATAAAATTAATAATACAAAAAATAACTAAAAGATTTATTATTTTTTAAATCTTTTTCTTTTTGTAGGAATTTTAGACTGTGAAGTGTTATTATATTAGTGAGGTATTATTATGACTGTAAATGTACTTGTAGAATTATCAAATAGGAATATAGATAAATATTTTACCTATAATGTTCCAGAAAATCTTGAAAATAGAATTAAAATAGGAATTCGAGTAAAAGTTCCATTTGGGAGGCAAAAACTTGAAGGTTTTATAATGGAAATAAATAACTCAAATAATGTAGATTTAAAAGATATATATGAGATAGTAGATGATGAAATAATTCTTAATGATGAATTATTAAAACTAGGACATTTTATTAAAGAAAAAACGCTTTGTACATTAATTAGTGCCTACCAGACGATGCTTCCAAAAGCTTTGAAAGCACAAAATAAAACTAATATTAGCAAGGCATATACAAAATTAATTGAATTAAATATAAATAAGGAAGAAATAGAAAATCTTAAACTAAATGAAAAACAAGAAAAAATAATAAATGAAGTAATTCAAGGAAATAATAATATAAAAGTTTTAAAAGAGATATCTATATCATCATTAAAAACTTTACTTGATAAAAAGATATTAAAAGAAAGACTAATAGAAAATTATAGATTAGATGGTAAAGAAATAATAGAACAGCAAAAACATGAACTAAATAATGAGCAAAAGAAAGCATATGAAACTATCTTGAATGGAAGTGAAAGTGTGTACTTGCTTCATGGAGTAACTGGAAGTGGTAAAACAGAAGTATACATGGAATTAATTGAGAAAATGCTAGATGAAGATAAAACAGCAATTGTTTTAGTACCAGAAATATCACTAACTCCTCAAATGGTCTTAAGATTTAGATCAAGGTTTCACAATACTATTGCAATTCTTCACAGTAGATTAAGTGAAGGAGAAAAATATGATGAATATAGAAAAATTTCTAAAGGTCTTGTAAAAATAGTTATTGGAGCAAGAAGTGCTGTATTTGCACCTCTTAAAAATATTGGAATAATAATAATTGATGAAGAACATACCCCAACTTATAAACAAGAATCAAATCCTAAATATAGTGCTATTGATGTAGCAATAGAAAGAGCTAAAATTAATAATGCGAAACTTGTTTTAGGAAGTGCAACTCCATCTCTTGAAAGTTACTCAAGAACACTTGCTAAAAAATACGTTTTAGTAGAGCTAAAAGAGCGAGCTAATAAAAAGCCATTACCAGAAATTGAATTAATTGATATGAATAAAGAAAAGAAAGGTACATACTTTTCAAAAAGACTAATAGAAAAAATAAATGAAAAATTAGAAAAAAAAGAGCAAATAATTCTTCTTTTGAACAGAAGAGGATATGCTTCCTTTATAACATGCTCTTCTTGTGGTTATGTAAGTAAATGTCCAAACTGTGATGTAACATTAACTTATCATAAATCAAGTGATATGGAACGTTGCCACTTATGTGGATATGCAACAAAAAGACACATTACTTGTCCAGTCTGTCATGAAGAGTCAGTTAAAAACTTAGGGGTTGGGACTGAAAAAATTGAAGAAGAACTAAATAAAATGTTTAATGCAAGAATTATAAGAATGGACTTTGATACAACTAGTACTAAAGGTGCTCATGAAAAAATAATAACAAGTTTTAAAAATCATGAATATGATATTTTACTAGGAACGCAAATGATTGCTAAAGGACTTGATTTTCCACTAGTTACACTAGTAGGAGTAATAAATGCCGACACATCACTTATGATTCCTAACTTTAGAAGTAGTGAATACACATTTGAACTTCTTTCACAGGTAGCAGGAAGAAGTGGAAGAAGTGATAAAGAGGGATTTGTTATAATTCAGTCATTTAATGTAGATCACTATGCTATAAAACTATCTAAAACTCAAGATTATAAATTGTTTTTTAAGCAAGAAATGAATATAAGAAGAAAACTAAATTACCCTCCATATTGTTACCTAGTTTATGTAAAAGTAATTGGAACTGATTATGAACTTGTAAGAAATGAAAGTAATATAATAAGAGATAGATTAAAAGAAAACTTAAAGTCTAAAGAAATATTAGGCCCATCAATAGGTAGTACATTTAAAATTAAAAACACATATCGATTTGGAATAACTATAAAATATAAAAAAGAAGATAATTTATATCCATATCTAAATAGTTTATTAGAATACTATAAAACCAACAATAAAATAACGATTGACATTGATTTTAATCCTGTTTCGTGATATAATATGTAGCCAAAAGAAGGGGATATTATGGATATATATGAAGGAGCTCCAAGATATAGCTTATTTATAGAAACAGATAATAAAAAATATTTTTACGATATAAATCTTGAAAGATTTATATTAAGTGAAGACAATTACAAAGCATCAAAATCATCTCTTATGGCACTTGACTTTTTAACATCTAATTTTAAAAATAAAATAGAATTTGCTAATCATTATGGAATTAAAGATAATATAAAAAAGTGCTATATAACATATCAATTTAAAGGAGAAAAACTTCTTGCACCAGTCTTTAATAACGAAAAATGGGCTCATATGGCACTATCATATAATGGCAAAGAAATAGACTTTAGAGATAAAGAAAATCTTGAAATGTATAGAGATATTTATAGAGAAATAATAGATGATAGTAGTAATTTTTCAAGTATATTACTAGAAAATAGAAAACGACTTATTAATCTATCACCGAAAACTATTCTCTCAATTAAAGCAATTAAAACTCATGAACGCACTATAAAACAAAAAGAACAAAACGGATTTTATAACTTAAAAGCAAAAGATATTTATCTTGCAGATAGATATGGCTTTTATGAAGATTTAAAAAAAAGATTAAAAAAATATAGAGAATTTAGAACTATTTATTTAAACTATTGTAAATATAAAAAATTAAATAATGAAGAAATTAAAAAAGATGTAGACAATAAGAAAAAAGTTTTAATACCACCACATCAAATTTCTTTTTTCGAGTAGGTGATAATATGGCAAATAATAAAGGAAGATACTTTTTAAAAAGAGAAAACATTTACAAAGAAGAAATAGAATTTTTCAATTTTAAAACAATGGATTTTGAAGATAAAAGAAATGAAGGAGTAATGTTATCGACAATTGACTCTATGACAACTTTATTTTCAGATGGTGATGAATTAGAAAGATACTTAAGTAAAGATACTCGAAAAGAACACATGTATAAGTATATAATTGTTTATAGAAACAACAAAAATGAAGAAGAAAGAGAATTAAATCCGGTATGGGATGATATGAAACTTAATGCAATATCAAAAATATCTGATGGCAAAATAAATTATGATAATAATATTATGATAGAACTTGCTGAAGAAATATTTGATGAAATAAAAAAACCGAATAGTCTTCTTGCAAGAAAAATTGTTAAAGCAAAAAAGAATGATTTGAAACTTGATGATTATAATAAAAAATTAGTTGGAGCATTAGCTAGTTCTAAAAGAAGCCCATTTATTGGAGATTTAACCGAGGCATTTTCTTCATATAAAGAATTTAGAGCATTATACTTAAACTATAAAGAAAATCAAAATAAAAAAGATGATTGGAAAGAGATTCTAAGAAAACTTAGATAAGTACATATAGAAATATATGTATTTTTTTTAATATAAAAATAACTATTTTTTCTTTTTCCTTGCCTTTGTTTTAAAATATGTGATAATATTGATATGGGATAAAAATAAGTCTGTGATACTTGTTTTTTTTGTCCTTTAAAGATGTTAATAAGTGTAAAGAAACTTTAATTTTTTCTTTATTTTGGATATAATTATAATGGAGTTGATAGCATGGCATACGATGAGAAGTCAATTAAAATATTAGAAGGCTTGGAAGCAGTAAGAAAACGTCCAGGAATGTATATAGGTTCAACAGATAAAAAAGGACTACATCATTTAATTTGGGAAATTGTCGACAATGCAATAGATGAAGTAATAAATGGATATGGAGATTATGTAGGAATAACTCTTCATAAAGATGGAAGTGTAAGCGTAGAAGATCATGGAAGAGGAGTTCCAACAGGACTTCACGAATCAGGTAAAAGTACACCAGAAGTTATTTATACAATACTTCATGCAGGTGGTAAATTTGAAGAAGGAGGATACAAAGTATCAGGTGGACTTCATGGAGTTGGAGCGTCTGTTGTAAACGCTTTATCTAGTTACATGGAAGTTAAAATAAAAAGAGATAAAAAAGAATACTTAATAAGATTTAAAGATGGAGGAAAAGTTGATATTCCACTAAAAGAAATAGGTACAACTAATAAAACAGGAACAACTGTTACCTTTTTGCCAGATTCTAAAATTTTCCCACTAACAACTTTTTCTTTTACAACAGTTTGTGAAAGAATGCAGGAGTCAGCATTTTTACTTAAAGGACTTACAATAGAAGTAATAGATGAAGAAAATGGAAGAAGCAATAAATATAAATATGATAATGGATTACAAGAGTTTGTTGAATATTTAAATGAAGATAAAACTCCTCTTCACAAAGTTATATCATTTGAAGGAATGAAAGAAGATATAACAGTTGATATTGCAATGCAGTATACTGATACATATCAAGAAAACATAGTTTCATTTGTAAATAATGTTAAAACACCAGATGGAGGAAGTCACGAAATAGGATTTAAAACAGCGTTAACACGAGTATTTAACGATTATGCAAAAGCAAATGGATACATTAAAAATAAAGATAATTCACTTGAAGGAAGCGATGTTAGGGAAGGACTTACTGCAATAATAAGTCTTAAAATTCCTGAAAAACTTTTACAATTTGAAGGACAAACCAAAGGGAAACTAGGAACTCCTATTGCAAGAAACGTAGTAGAAGGAATCGTAAGTGAAAAATTAGCATATTTTCTTGAAGAAAATAAAAAAGTAGCAACAGACATACTTGATAAATCGCTAAAAAGTAAAATTGCAAGGGAAGCTGCAAGAAAAGCAAGAGAAGATGCAAGAAAAGGCAAAGCAAATAATAAAAAAGAACATGCTTTATCTGGAAAACTTACTCCTGCCCAAAGTAAGAATAAAAATAAAAATGAATTATTCTTAGTTGAGGGGGACTCTGCTGGTGGATCAGCTAAACAAGGGCGAGATAGAAAATTCCAAGCAATCTTACCGCTAAGAGGTAAAGTAATTAATACAGAAAAAGCAAGCATCGATGATATTTTTAAAAATGAAGAAATTAATACAATGATATATACAATTGGGGCAGGATATGGCCCTAACTTTGAACTTGAAGATTGTGAATATGACAAAGTAATAATAATGAGTGACGCTGATGAAGATGGAGGGCACATTCAGTGCTTACTTATGACATTCTTTTATCGCTACATGAGACCACTTGTAGAAGCAGGCAAACTTTATATCGCTCTTCCACCATTATTTAAAATTCAATATGGTAAAAATATAGAGTACGCATACACAATAGAAGAAATGCAAGAAAAATCAAAAGGTAAAAAATGTGATATTCAAAGATACAAAGGTCTTGGTGAAATGAATGCAGACCAACTTGCAGATACTACAATGAATCCTCAAACACGAAAACTTATAAGAGTAAAAATTGATGACGCGTTACTTGCAGAAAAAAGAGTAAGTGTTCTAATGGGAGATAATGTTGAACCAAGAAAAGCTTGGATAGAAGAAAATGTTGTTTTCTCACTTGAAGATGATTATAAAATAGAAACATAGAAAGGCGTGCAGTATGGCTTTAATGTTAGATAAAAAGACTAGTAAAAAGTTAGAAAACAGATTAAACGAGTTTAAGGAATATGGAATGACGCTTTATTATCTTTTAGAAGAAAATAGAACTAGCATGAAAGATTTAGAAAATATATTCTTTTCAAAAGATGATGAAAAATCAAGTTTTATATATAGCAAAATACTTAAACATACAAAACCGAGTGATTTAAATAAAGCATTCGAAAAATATAAAAATAGTGAAAATTCCGATAATTTAGATGAAAATGTATTAAAAAAGCATTTAAATGTAATATACACAAAAAAAATAATTGATTTAATAAAGAAAGAATGTAGTGACACAATAGATAAAACTTATGTAAATACATACGATTATTTAATAACAAATATAGTAAACAAGTAGGTGATAAAATGAAAGAGGCTTTAGAAGTTATATATGATTATGCACTTGAAGACATTATGGGGCAAAGATTTGGAAGTTATTCTAAATATATAATTCAAGATAGAGCAATACCCGATGTAAGAGACGGATTAAAGCCTGTTCAAAGAAGAATTCTATACGGAATGTATAGAGGACATCATACATATGATAAACCATATGTAAAATCAGCACGTAGTGTTGGAGATATTATGGGTAAATTTCATCCACACGGAGACTCTTCAATATATGATGCAATGGTTAGAATGAGTCAGTGGTGGAAGCAATCAACTCCATATATCGATATGCACGGTAACAATGGATCAATGGATGGAGATAGCCCAGCTGCAATGCGTTATACAGAAGCAAGACTATCAAAAATAAGTAACGAACTATTAGATGACATAGATAAAGACACAATTGTATGGGCTCCAAACTTTGATGACTCTGAAGTAGAACCAACTGTACTTCCTGCAAGATTTCCTAATTTATTAGTAAATGGAGCAACTGGAATATCAGCAGGTTTTGCAACAAATATCCCACCTCATAATCTAGGAGAAGTAATTGATGCAACAATAAAAAGAATAGATTCTCCAAACTGTCAATTAGAAACGCTTATGTCAATCATTAAAGGCCCAGACTTTCCAACAGGTGGAATAGTAGAAGCAGGAGACGGGATTAGAAAAGCATATGAAACAGGAAAAGGTAAAATATTTGTTAAAGCAAGAACAGAGTTTGAAGAGTCTAAAGGTAAAAGTGCCTTAATAATAACTGAGATACCTTTTGAAGTTAATAAAGCTCAACTAGTAAGAAAAATAGATGAAATAAGAATAGATAAAAAAATAGATGGAATTGTTGAAGTAAGAGACGAATCTGATAGAGATGGATTAAGAATTGCCATCGACTTAAAAAAAGATTGCAACAAAGAAATGATTCTAAACTATTTACTTAAAAATACTGAACTTCAAATATCTTATAACTTCAACGTAATAGCGATAGTAAATCGTGCTCCAAAACAACTTGGATTGCGTGAAATAATTGATGCATACATTGTATTCCAAAAGGAAGTAATTACAAGAAGAACTAAGTTTGATATGGATCATGCAAAAGCAAGGCTTCATATAGTTGAAGGACTAATTAGATGTCTTTCAATATTAGATGAAGTAATTAAAGTAATAAGAGCAAGTAAAAATAGACAAGAATCTAAAGAAAATTTAGTAAAAGAATTTGATTTTACAGAAGAACAAGCTGAAGCAATTATCACATTGCAACTTTATAGATTATCTAATACTGACGTAACTTTATTAGAACAAGAAATGGAAGAGTTAAGAAAACTAATTGAAAACTATAAGCAAATTCTTGAAAATGAAGAAGTTCTTAAAGGAGTTATGAAAGACGAATTAAGAAAAGTTAAAAAAGAATTTGCAACACCAAGAAAAACAGAAATTAGAGAAGAAATAACCGATATAAAAATAGATTCTAAAGATATGATAGCAAAAGAAGATGTTATAGTAACACTTACTAAAGATGGATATATAAAACGTGTATCAAATAGAAGCTACACTTCATCTAATGGAGATAATCCTCAACTTAAAGATGGTGACTACATGATAGGTATCTATGAATTAAATACACTCGATACAGTACTTGTATTTACATCATTTGGTAATTACTTATATATCCCAGTATATACAATTCCAGCATCAGTTTGGAAGGATCAAGGAAAACACGTTAGTAATTTAGTAAAAATAGAACAGGGAGAAGAAATAATATCAGCTATTCCAGTAACAGATTTTAATACAAAAGATGAAATAGTAATTGCATCTATTAATGGAATGATTAAAAAGACTCAATTAAGTGAATTTAATACAACAAGGTTTACAAAACCAATTTGTTGTATGAAATTAAAAGATAAAGATAAAGTAATTAATGCCTTTGTTTTATCCAAAAATGAAATATTTATTTCTACACTTCATGCTTATGGTCTATGGTTTGATGCATCTGAAATACCATGTGTTGGGCTTAAAGCATCTGGAGTTAAATCAATTAACTTAAAAGGTGACGAAGTAATATCAGTATCAAACTTTGATATTAATGAAGTAGAATATGTTTCAATACTAACAGAAAAAGCAACTGCAAAAAGAGTTAAAATATCAGAATTTGATAAATCATCACGTGCTAAAAGAGGATTAATGTTATTAAGAGAAGTAAAAACTAATCCATACAAGATATTAAAAGTATTTGTAATACCTACTAAGCATATGATTGGATTAAAAGGGAATGATATTAGCTATGTAAAACTGGTAGATTTTCCAATAGCAGATAGATATTCAACAGGATCAACAATATCTAAAGTTAAACTAAACGATGCTTTTGTAGTAACAGAATTGATTACTAAAAAAGACATTACAAATGAAACAATAAAAACTAAAGATGCAAAAGAAATTAATGAAGATATTGAAATAATTGATATAAATGAAGACACAAACGAAAAAGTAGTAATAGAAAAATTAGTAGATGTTCCAAAAGTTGAAGTAAAACCAAAAGAAAAAATTGTAAAAAAAGAAAAAGTTTCACTTAAAGAAATAGATGATAAATTACTTACAATTGAGGACTTCCTAAATTCAGATTAAGAGGTAAATATGAACTATATTTTAGATAATATAGAAGAAAAAAGGGAAAATTGTGAAGATTATATTTTAGATGAATTATTTTTAGCTAAAATAAATAAAAATGGTCTAAAAAAGTTATTTGAGATAGATGGAAATGATTATTATTTTTACGAAAAGGAAATATTTTTAATAATACCTAAAGATAAAAATAATTTAAAATTTAGAATTATAAATAGTGAATTCGCAGAACATATGCGAGACTATGTACAAGAAATTGAAGTGGATGTTAAAAAAGGTGAAATAGCATTTAATACTTTAAGAATGGGTAACACTAGGACTTGCATAAAAGCAACATTTGATAAAGAAACTGATGGTTGGGATGTAAGAAGTTACATAAAAGGGAAAAATATACCATCTACTCTTGAAGATTGTTTAGACGAATTGGAAAATGAAAATGCAATAGGAGAAACTAATAGAGCATCTTTTGAAAATATGATTGTTTCAGTTATAAAAAATAATCAAAAAGAAAGAGCAAAAATACTAAAAAAATAAAAACTAATCACTTTAATGCATATTATGTATTAAGGTGATTTTATTATGAAAGAAAACTTTAAAAGATTTATAAAAGCAAATCCAAAATTAATTCAATATGTACATAATAACAATATATCTTGGCAAAATCTATATGAAATATACGCATTATATGGAGAAGATGAAAAAATATGGAATGATTATGTAACACAAAAGAATCAAAAAACAGATGAACTAATAAATATGATTAGAAACTTAAACTTAGAAAGTATTAAAAATGGAGTAGATTCACTTCAAAAAGCTATATCAATACTTCAAGAAATGACTTCAAAAAATAAAGGCGAAAATGAAGTGTATGAAAAAAGAAAAAAATATGAGGATTTAGATGATTAATGAAATGGTATTCAATATAAAACAAAATAGATTATTATATAATTATTTAAAATATAATTCACATTGGTATAAGATATTAAATAGAGAACCATTTAGATTAAAAGAATTAGAAGAAGAGATGAAAAAAGAATATAAATTACGTTTTGAAGATAGAATAATAAATCTAGGTGAAAAAATCGAACTTCTATCATCTTTTTTAGAAATAATGAAGTAAAATTGAACATTTATGATATAATAACTTTGGTGATTTAAATGGGAAAAATCGAACTTTTAGCACCTGCTGGGAATATGGATGCCTTAGTTGCAGCAGTAAAAAATGGAGCTGATGCAGTATACGTTGGTGGAAAGAAATTTGGGGCAAGAAACTTTGCTGCTAATTTTGATTATGATGAAATGATTGAAGCAATAAAATACTGTCACTTATATGGAGTAAAAATATATGTTACGGTAAATACAATTGTTTATGAAAACGAAATAAAAGAAGTATTAAATTATATTGAATTTTTACATACCAATAATGTAGATGCTTTAATAATGCAAGATATTGGACTAATTAGTCTTGTAAGAAAAAAATATCCAAATATGGAAATTCATGCTTCAACTCAAGTCCATAATCATAATGATGAAGGACTATCCTTACTTAAAAAAATGGGTGTAAAAAGAGCAGTTTTAGCAAGAGAATTATCACTTTCTGAAATAAAAAACTTAAAAACAGATATAGAAAAAGAAGTATTTATTCATGGAGCATTATGCATCTCCTATTCAGGTTGCTGTTTATTTAGTGCAATGCATGGAAGAAGAAGTGGCAATAGAGGAGAATGCGTAGGATCATGTCGTCTTCCATATAGACTTTACGAAAATGGAAAAGAAGTCAAAACAGAAGGTGAATATCTCCTAAGTACAAAAAGTTTATGCACACTAAAAGATATCGATAAAATAATTGAAAGTGGAGTAACTTCTTTAAAAATAGAAGGAAGAATGAAATCCAAAGAATATGTAGGATACATCACAAAACTATACCGAGAAAAAATCGATTCATATTACCTAAAAAAAGAATTTAAAGTAAGCGATGAAGAAATAGAAAACATTAAAAAATTATATAATAGAGAATTAACTCAAGGTTATATATTTGACAACTATGGGAAAAATCTAATGAATATAAAAACATCCAACCATATTGGTATAATTTTAGGTAGTGTATTAGAAATAAGCAAAAATAAAATTAAAATAAAACTTGAAAAAGACTTGAATCAAGAAGATGGAATAAGATTTGATAATGATTTAGGGCTAATAGTAAACAGGCTATATGATGAAAAAGGTTTATTGGTAAGTTCAGTTAAAAAAGGTAACATTGCATATATAGATAATAAAATAGGTCTAAAAAACGCAAAAATAGTTAGAAAAACACAAGATATTGAACTAATTAGAGAAATAAATAAATATAAAGAAAGAAAAGTCAAAATAGCAATTAAATTGGAAGCAAAAATAGGAGAAAGACTTAAAGTAACATTCATCGATAATAAAAACGAAATAACTGAATATGGAAGCATTATAACAAGTGCTATAAATGCTCCAACCAGTTTCGAAAGAATAAAAGAACAAATAGAAAAATTAGGAACTAGTCCTTTTATTGCTTCCAAAACTACAATAGAAATGGATGAAAATATATTTGTACCTATCAAAGAATTAAATGAAATAAGAAGATCTTTATCACATGACTTAGAAGAAAAAAGAAAATATTTTGTTCCTCATGAAGTAATAATAAATGAAATAAAAGAAAAAGAAATACAAGATGATAATAACAATCCATTAGAAATATCAATATTTGTAAGAAATGAAGAACAACTAAAAACTTGCATAAACAATAAAGTTGATTACATCTTTACAAGCGACTATTCCCTTTATAAAAAATATAAAAATAAAAATATATATTATAGAACAAGAAGAGTATCAGATAATAAAGCAAATTATGAAAATGAAAACCTTTTAGTAACAGAGTTAGGAGCACTTGAAAAGTATTGTAATAACAATAATATAATAACAGATTACTTTTTAAATGTAGTAAATAAAAGTTCAATTACATTCTTTAAAGAAAAAAATGCTAAATATGTGACATTATCACCTGAAGTAAACATAGATATTATTAAGCTTCTGGGAAATATAAAAAATATATCTTTAATGATATATGGAAGAGTTGAGCTAATGGTATCCAAATATTGCCCTATGAATATGATAATAGAAAATGATAATAAAAAATGTGATTTATGTACTAAAAATGTGTATGCTTTGAAAGATAAAGATGATAATATTTATCCAATTGTTAATGAAATACATCTAACACATATATTAGATAGTCAAAATTTGGATTTATTAGATAATCTTCCTGATTACTTAGATTTTGGTATAAGAAACTTTAGATTAGATCTTTATGATGAGAAAGAAAATGAAATAGAAAACTTAATAAAAGTAATAAGGTACTCATATGAACATAGAAATAATAAATAAAATAGATGAAATAATAAATATAATAGAAAATGATAAAGATATTATCAAAATGAAAAAACTAAAAACTAAATTATTAAATAATAAAGAATTAATGAGAAAAATTAATATACTTAAAGAAATGGACAAGTATAATGAAGAATATATATCACTAAAAAAAGAAATATTATCAAACGAAGATTATTCATCATATAAAACTTTGGAAAATGATTTATATCTTTTCATAAAAGAAATTAATTCTCATCTTAATACATTTTTAGAAAAGAGTGGATGTAAGTGAAAATAATAAGTGGAGAATTCAAAGGTAAAATAATTAAAGGATTCAATATAGAAGGAACAAGGCCAACAATGGATAGAGTAAAAGAATCATTATTTGGAACAGTACAAAATTATATAACTGATAGAACAGTCCTTGATTTATTCGCTGGAACTGGAAATTTAGGCTTTGAAGCATTAAGTAATCATGCTAAATATTGCTACTTTAATGATAAAAATATAAAATGTATTAATTTTATAAAAAAAACTATTGATGAATTAAATATAAACGAAAGAACTAAAGTATTAAATATGAATTATAATAAAGCATTAGAGTATTTTGCAAATAACAATATAAAATTTGATTTAATATTTCTTGATCCACCATATAAAATGGAAGTTTTAAATGAAATTATTAAAGAAATAAAGAATAAAAAATTAATTAATAAAAATGGATTAATTATATGTGAAGTTGATACATTATATTTAAATATTGACTACTATGAAAAAATAAAAGAAAAGAAATATGGAAATAAATACATAATAATATATAAAAATAATCTTTGATAAATTTTATATTTAATGTATAATAAATAATAGGTGATAGTATGAAATTGAATAATAAGGGATTTGCCTTTACAACACTTCTATATGGCGTTTTGGCACTTATAGTTGTAATATTATTTGCTCTTTTAAATATTTTAAAATCATCAAGTGATGAAGAGTATTATTATGGAGAAATAATTAAAGAAAAATTAGATGAATGTATAACAGAAGAGTTAGCACTTGAGGATTGCTATTCAAAGTCAGGAAATAAAAAATGTGATGGTGCTAAAAGCACATATAATGCTTGTCTTGGACTTACATCTCTTTCTGAAGTAATTATTAAAGCATCCATTTCAAGTAATGATATAGAACAAGAAGGCTCAACATATAAGTATATTGGGGATGATCCTCAAAACTATTTGTTAAGAGACAATATCACATATAGAATTATAAGTATGGAACAAGAAAATACTATAATAGTCAATATAGATGATGAAAATTATCCAAAAAACGTTAGTTGGGCTACTAATCTAGAAAATGATTTTGCATCTGCTAATAAAATAGTAATATCAAGTAATATTGAAGTTAAATCAGGTAATGGAACCAAAACAGATCCATATATAACAGGATAAATAATTCTTTGAAGAATATAAAATAAGTGATATACTATAGTTAATCAATAACATGAATAATTATAAAAAATTATAGGAGGAAAAATATGGGATTAATTAGAGCTGCATTAGGCGCAGTAGGAGGAACATTAGGAGATCAATGGAAGGATCTCATAAGCTGTGAGGATATGGGAAATGATATCCTTATGGTTAAAAAGACTACCAAAAGTGGTCAAATTACAAAAGATAGTAGAATTATAGTAGCACCAGGACAAGTAGCAGTTATATATGATTCAGGAAATGTACTTGATGCAACTGCAGAAGAAGGAGCATATAATTTTGATCAATCAACATCTCCATCATTTTTTGCTGGACAATTCAAAGATGTATTTAAAGAAATGTGGACACGTTTCACTTATGGTGGAAAGCCAAATAAAGAACAAGCAGTATTTTTCTTTAACATTAAAGAAATAAAAGATAACAAATTTGGAACAGGTTCACCAGTCCCATTTCAAGATTGGTCTCATCCAATTCCAAACCAAATGACTGGAACAATGACTCCATTAAGAGTACAAGTTAGATGTTATGGAAAGTATACATTCAAAATAAGTGATCCAGCAATATTCATGAGAAATCATGCAGGAACTGCAGATGTAGTTAAAAAAGATGATTTAATTGAACAAATGAGAACAGAAGTAGTGGCATCCTTCCAAAATGTATTAAATGAATTAGGAACAAGTGCTCATAAAGTACCAGTTCTAGAACTTCCAAGTAATACAGATGAAATCAAGGCTACAATGGATGAAAAAGTATTCGATGCTCCAATTCGTGAGCGTGGATTACAGCTTGTAGGATTTGCTATTGAATCAGTTACACTTGATGATGATTCATTAAAGAAAATTGATAACTATGAACTATCATCAAATTCGTTTATGCAACAAGGAACTCTTGTTGGTTCATATTCAAATGCTGTACAAGATGCTGCAAACAATGCTAACGGGGCAGCAAGTGGATTCTATGGTGTCGGAATGATGAATATGGCAAGTGGAGGAATGATGGGTGGAGCAACTCAAGGAGCATTCCAAAGAGAAGGAGTAAAAGCTGATACTCAAATTGATCCATTTGCATCTGTTGCAGTAACACAAGCAAATGATGGAATACCTTGTCCAAAATGTGGAACGCTTATAACTGGAAAATTTTGCACTGAATGTGGAAGCCCTAGACCAGAAGAAAAAGAAAACAAAAAAGTTAAAAAATGTCCAAAATGTGGAACAGAGGTAACTGGTAAATTCTGTACTGAATGCGGAACAGAAGTTAAATAAATTAATCAAGATGATATAAATAAAAAAGGTTGAAGTATAATTCAACCTTTTTAATATATCATTATTCCTAATATTCTTTCTGTATTTTTAAAATTATATTTAGCAATTTCTTTTAACTTTTCTTTGCCATATTTGTCAACAACTTCTTTTCCAATAGAATCAACTTCACTACCAGCACCTTTAACAAGAGGTATATGAAGAGAATCAGAAAGTTTATCAAATTCTTTTATAAAAATATATCTACTGATGACTGATGCACATGCAACTGCTAAGTTTTTATCTTCTGCTTTTGTCATGAAAGTAATACCACGTTGTATCTCAGGGTTACCAGATAAATATTCATAATATCTTGCTTCGCGTGCAAATTCATCTACAATAATATAATCATATTGTAAATCTTCTTCATGAACCATTCTCCATAAAACTTTATTATGCATAATAGCTTTTATCTTATTTATATTATAACTATCACTATATTTTTCATTATATTCAGAATTATTCATTATTAAACTCTTATATTTTATTTTTTTAATAAGTTCTGGAGCGATTTTAAGAATTTTTTCATCATCAAGCTTTTTAGAGTCTTTAATTCCTAGTTCTAGTAGGAAAGGAATATCATCTTTTGAAACATAGCAGCTAGTTACAACGATAGGTCCAAAATAATCACCAGTACCAACTTCATCAGATCCAATTGATGAGCATTCAAAGTATTTTTTATCCTCTTTTTTAACCATTTCAGTGTTAACTCTTGATGTACCATCAATATCAGCCCACATATTAGCATCTATATCAGCACTAACTCCTTGAAACATTACTTTACCAGATTCGTATAAAGTAATTACAGTATCACCATCTTGTGCTTGGAAAACAACATAAGGAATTACTTTGTCACGTTTTTTATCCTCGTAAAACTTGCTCATTTTTTCACGAGTTTTCTCACTTACTCTTAATACCACACAATTATTATTATTTTTTGCCATAATAACCACCTCAAATAAATTATATCATGTATTTTACATAATTAATCTATAAAAATAAAGAAGAAAATCAAGAAAAAAGGAAAAAAAACAAAAAATTTGTTGCAAGGGTCCTTAAAATATGTTATTATTATTCTTGTCGATGGACCTTTAGCTCAGTTGGTTAGAGCATCCGGCTCATAACCGGGCGGTCATAGGTTCGAGTCCTATAAGGTCCACCACTGATTTATTTTGCGGGTGTGGCGGAATTGGCAGACGCACTAGACTTAGGATCTAGCGCCGTGAGGCTTGCAGGTTCAACTCCTGTCACCCGCACCACATGAAATAACTAACTAGTAATAGTTAGTTTTTTTATTAAAGTAAATAGTGATAATTCTTGATATATAGAATTCCATTGTATATACTATTTATATGGAATTTTAAAAGGAGAGTAAAATGAATATAAAAGATATAAATAAACAATATGAAGATATAAAAGGATTTGAATACAATAATGGAATTATAATAGATAAAGCCTCTAAAGAACTTATTGAAGCACATATAGAAGTAACTGATAAATCACTTAATCCATGGAAAACAGTACATGGGGGATTAATATTTGGCCTTGCTGATGAAATACTTGGACTTCTTTGCTATATGAATGGAAATAAATCAGTAACGATTGATGCTAATATCAATTATTTAAAACCATGTAAAGGAAATATTAAAGGTATTGGGAAACTAATAAAAAACGGCAAGTCAATAAACGTTTGCAAAGCTGAAATATATAATGAAAAAGATGAATTAGCAGCAATTGCAACAATGAACTACTATAATATGTAGAAAAATTCTCATTAACAAAATATATTTTAATATATTTATAATGAGGGATAAAATGGAAAAAAGTGAAATACTTTTAATAGCAATAGGTCTTGCAATGGATGCTTTCACAGTATCAATCTGCAAAGGATTATCAATTAAAAGTAATACTAAAAATAGTTTAATAATTGGATTATATTTTGGAATAAGTCAAACTATTATGGCACTATTAGGTTTCTTTTTTGGAACTACATTTGAAAAATATATTATAAATATAGACCACTGGATTATATTTATTGTTTTATTTATAATAGGAATAAATATGATAAGAGATACACTTATAAGAAACGAAGAAAAAGAAAATAACAAAGTGGATTTTAAAACTATGTTTCCACTTGCCATTGCTACAAGTATAGACTCTTTAGCAGTAGGAGTTACTTTTTCATTTTTAAATATAAATATTTATAATGCTTCACTCTTAATAGGAATAATTTCATTTATTTTATCATTTTCTGGAGTAAAAATAGGAAGCGTATTTGGAAATAAATTTGATAAAATAGCAGAATTCTTAGGTGGAAGTATACTAATACTTTTAGGTATTAAAATACTCTTAGAACACCTAAATATTATGTGATTTTTACATTTCAATAAATTATGTTATAATATAGTTATATTTCATCTTTGAATTATCTTTAAGAAGGAGATATTATGAAAAAGAAAGATATAATTATAGTAACTTTATTTTTATTAATCGCGTTATTGGCATCTGTTATAATCTACTTTTATTTCGAAGGTAAGAATAATAAAAATTTATCAAATAAAACTATTTCAATGCTTGATAGCTACAAAAATATTAAAGTTGAAGATATAGAAAGTATCGAATATATTACAGGTTCTCAAGTACAAAAAGAACCACTAATAATTACGAATTCAGACAAGATAAAAGAAGTATATGATAAGCTTGGAGAAATAAAAATAAAAGAAAAAACAGACTTATCCGTAACTGATAGTGATTTAATAATAAGAATTAATACAAAAAGTGATATAGTTTCCTATCACTTTGAAGAAAGCATCTTACTCCTTGACAAAACACGTTATGAAACAAGTGGACTATATGACTTAAAAGTAATAATAAATTAAGCACTCTTTTTGAGTGCTTTTAAAAGAGGATTTATGAGAGAATTAATAAGATTTACTAAAAAATATAAATATATTTTAATAACTTTATTAATAGTACTTATACTTATAATTGCTTTAATAACAAAATATACCAAATATATATTATTAATATTAGCCATTATTTTATTATCATATATATCTAAATATAATAAAACAAAAATTAAAGAAGAAATAAAAATTAGTATAAAAAAAGAACAAGATCAAAAAGAAAAAATTAGATCTAATTTTGTAAAGAAAGAAGAAATAATTTTAAAAAATAAAAATAAAAAAGAAAATATAGAGATGGAATTACTAAAAGGAAAAGAGAAAGAAACAGATAATAAAAATAAAGAGATTAAAATAGCATCTAATATTGAAACAAAAGAAAATGAAAATATAAAAGAAATAAAAGAAGTAAAAGAAATAAAAGAAACTAAAAAAGAACCTATAATAAAGCAAATTATTAAAGATGAAAAAGATAGAAAAAAAGAAATTATAAAATCAAGTAAAGATATGCTTGTTAAAAACAATCAAACAAATATAATAACAATAAAAAATGAAAAGAAGGATAAAGAAAAAGCTAAAAAAGAAGAAAAGATTACTAACCAAAAAAGAATTGAAGAGAAAAAAGAGGAAACAAAAAATGGCAATATTATTATAGAAAACAAAATAGAAGAAAAAAAGCATATTAAGAATGATATTATAAATAGTAAAGTTAAGAAAAGTATTAAAAACAAAATAGAGAAAAAAGAGATTAAGAAAGAAATACCAGTATTACCAATGACTACTCATTACATAATTAATAAAAAAGAAAAAGGAAAAATACCTATAAAAGATAAAAATTTAAAAGATAATAAAAAAGATAATAATATAACAATTAATTTACAAAATGTTGATAAATTAATAAAAAAGAAAAAGCTTATATTGAAGAAAGAAAAAGAGCCAAAAAAATACATAATAATAAAAAAGAAAGAAAGTAAAAATAACATTATTGTAAATTACTATGAACATCTTGCAATTTTTTATCATAGTATTAAAGACTATAATAGTGAAATAAAAGTTTTAAATAAATTAATTAGTGAACTAGGAAATAAAAATATAGATTCTGTAAAATATAAAATAAGAAAAAAGAAAATATTAATAAACATTGAAAAAAATAAAAAAGAAGAAGAAAAAAAACTTAAAAAAGTACTTAAAAATTAAGTACTTTTAATTTTATTCTAAATACGAACATTTGTTCTTGTAATTTTAAACTGAAAGTGATATTATTTAGGTGGGTGATGTTATGAAGTATGCTTGTGTTGATTTAAAAAGTTTTTATGCATCATGTGAGTGCGTAGAGCGTGGACTAGATCCATTAAATACGAACTTAGTAGTAGCAGATTCAAAAAGAACAGAAAAGACAATTTGTCTTGCTGTAACACCTTCTCTTAAAAGATATGGATTAAACGGAAGATCAAGACTATATGAAGTATTAACTAAAATTAAAGAAATTAATGAATTAAGAAAGAAAAAAAATAAAGCACCACTTAGTGGTAAATCCTATTTAAAAAGTGAAATAGATAAAAATAATAATTTAGAAGTAGACTTTATAATAGCGCCACCAAAAATGGCTAAATATATGGAATACAGCAATAAAATTTATAATATATATCTAAAATATTTATCTAAAGATGATATATTTGTTTACTCAATCGATGAAGTATTTTGTGACTTAACAAATTATTTAAAATACTATAAAAAAACAGCAGAAGAGTTAATAACCATGATAATAAATGATATTTATAAAACAACTGGAATAACTGCAACTGCTGGAATTGGAGAAAACTTATATCTTGCTAAAATTGCTATGGATATTGTAGCAAAGCATAAAGATGCTAATAAATATGGAGTAAGAATTGCATATCTTGATGAAATGAAATATCGAAAACTTCTATGGAATCATGAACCAATAACTGATTTTTGGAGAGTAGGAGTAGGTATTTCTAATAGATTAAAAGAAAATGGCATGTACACAATGGGAGACGTTGCGCTTAATTCAATTAAAAATGAAGACTTACTTTATAGCCTGTTCGGTATAAATGCCGAACTTTTAATAGACCATGCTTGGGGATATGAGCCATGTACAATAAAAGATATAAAAAGTTATGTTCCAACAACAACTAGCCTATCAAAAGGACAAGTTTTAACATGTCCATACATATATAAAGATGCCAGGTTAGTAACAAGAGAAATGGTGGAACTTTTAACTCTTGAAATGGTAGAAAAAAACTATATAACAGATACACTTGTATTAACAATTGGATATGACATAGAAAACTTAAAAAGAAGCGATATAAAAACATTATATAGTGGTGAGTATACAAAAGATCACTATGGAAGAACAGTACCCAAACAATCTCATGGAACAATTAGAATAAATCATAAAACATCATCAACTAAAATAATAACAGAGCACTTTATAGCACTTTTTGATAGGATTGCAAACCCATTACTTCTAGTAAGAAGAATAAATATAGCAGTAGCAAATCTTGAAATAAAAGAAGAAAAAAAAGAAAGACTATTAAAACAATTTAGTCTTTTTGATGACTTTGAAAAAGTTGATACAAAAATAAAAAAAGAAAAAGAAGATGAAATAACAGAAAATAAAATTCAAAAAGTTATCATAAATATCAAGAATAAATATGGCAAAAACTCAATATTAAAAGGAATGAATTTAGAACATAATGCTACAACAATTGAAAGAAATAAACAAATAGGAGGACATAGAAGTGAATAATTATACTGATATGCTTTATTATCCTCATCATGACCCTAATGAAAAACATAAGAGAATGAGCATATATCAAAGAAGTGCTCAATTTGCACCATTTAATGCTTTAACAGGATTTTATGATGAAATAGACGAAACAGGAAGAATTACCAGTGAAAAAATAATATTAGAGCAAGATGAACAAGAAAAAATAAACAATAACCTAAAAGATATAAATAATAAAAAAATGAAAATAACTTATTTTATTAAAGATAAATATAAAAGTGGTGGTAAATATATAAAAGAAGAAGTAATAATAAAAAAAATAGATAATATTGAAAAAGTAATTATTTTAAGCGATAAAAGAAAAATAAAACTTGATGACATAATAAAAATAGAATAAAAAATGATATATATAATAGAATAATAATGGGTGAAATAAATGAATAAAGAAAAAATAAAACAAATTATTATTGCTATTATAATTCCACTAGCAGTAGGTGGCCTATCAGCATTTCTAACAAAAGATGGAACAAAAGCATTTGAAACTATAAATAAGCCAACACTTTCTCCTCCTAGTATAGTATTTCCAATTGTTTGGACAATACTTTACATACTAATGGGGCTTGCAAGTTACTTTATATATAGAAATGATGACTATAATTTAAGATTTGATAGAAAAAATGCCTTATTAATATATGGAATTCAATTAATATTTAACTTTTTTTGGAGTATTATTTTCTTTAACTTAAAAACTTATTACTTTGCCTTTATTTGGCTTTTAATAATGTGGGCTTTAATATTCATACTTCTAATGCTTTCAAAGAAATTGGATAAAAAAGCATTCTATTTATTAATTCCTTATTTTATCTGGACCACTTTTGCAGGATACTTAAATATATCAATAGCACTTCTTAACTAATTTTTACACAACCTCTTTATTTCTACAAAAATTTTCATTTTACAAATTATAAAAAATATGTTAAGTTTACAATAGAAAATAAGGAGGAAATATGAAAAATAAAATAATAATAACATTGGGACTTATTCTTATAATAATAGGAGGAGTACTATTCTTCATAAACAAAAATACTACTGAAGAAATAGTAAAACTACAAGAGTTAAATATAAACTTACAAGAGTTAAAATATGAAAAAGAAGAAAAAGAAGAAAGCTTAAAAAAATACACAATAGACGAGTTTGAAACATTTAAGAAAGATTATGAAGAAAATAATTTACCGGATATATATCTAACTGAGTTTTTATTTGATGGAGTATCAACATATAAAACATATGACTTAGATGATTATGTTGAAGGTGGAAATGATATAGAACAGGAAACATTTAAAATAAATGTTTACAATATCAATAAAGAAGGAATATATAAATTAACTGGAGAAGTTGAAAATTCTATGATTGCAGTTAACTCAAACAATCTAGAAGGGGATATAGAAATAGTTTTAAATAATGTTAAATTAGATACAGGATCAAAAAAAGTACCAGCAATATATGTATACAACAAAGATATAACTTATACTACTCATAAAGTAACAATATCATTAGAAAAAGACACAGAAAACTACCTTGAAGGAGGAAAACTAAAGAAAATTAGTTTAATTCCAAAAGAAGATTTAGATAATTACCAAGAAAAATATCAAAACGACGCAAGTAAATGGTATCAAGATTATACAAATTACTATGGAATATATTCAAATAGTGAAATAGAAAATATTTTATTTGCAAAAGTAACAGCAGACGAAGAAGACTTGCAAGACGCTGATCCAGTATATTATTACAAAGCAAGTGGAGTAATAAGCTCAGATATAGATCTATATTTCAAGGGAGAGGGTTCTCTAGAAGTAAAAAGTAAAAATAAGGAGGGAATTGAAACTAAAGGGAATTTATCTTTAGGAGATGGGAAAGGAATCTATAAAATTAACTCAGAAGATGACTGTTTAAATACAACAACAGATAGTAAGGAAAACACATCTGCAAGAAATGACTTAACAATAAACGTTGAAAAACTAATAGCAATCGTATCGACAGAAGCAGACGAAGGAGATGCCATTGACTCAAATGGAACATTAACAATAGAAAATGGTCTTGTAGTAGCATTAGCAAAAGAAGGACAAGATGCAGGCCTAGACTCTAATAATGGTACATATATAAATGGTGGAACAGTTATTGCAACTGGAGATATGTATGATGAGATAAATAGTAATTCAAAAGAAAGATTTTTAGTCCTAAATTTTGGAAGTAAAATAGAAAAAGATACTATTATAGTTTTAACAGATGAAACTGATACACCAGTTTTCTCATATAAAACAGATAGAGAATATACAAATTTAGTGTATGCTAGCAGTAAATTAGAGGAAAAAACATATCATCTTTATAAAAATGGAGAAGTAGTTGGAATAGAAATAGAAGGATACATCGATAACATAGAAAGTTATACTAAAGGGGAAACTATTGCATACACATCTAAAGGAACAACTGGAATAAAACCACAAGGTGGGGATGGTATTAGACCAGATGGAGGAAATACGGCTCCTCCAGATAAACCAGATGAAATGCCAAATATGAGTGGGGATATGACTCCACCTGAAAAAAAAGACATGGATAATAATCAAATGCCAAATAATGAAAATAAAGAAAATGTAAATGCAACAAACAAAGATTTTATAATAGAAGGAATAGCCAATGTATTTAATGGAGTTGCAACATATAAAGAAGCTTAATAGACTGATACAATAAATGTAGACACTAAAAAAAGAAGTGTTCTACATTTTTTTATGTAATAATATTTTTAGGAGGAATAATAATGAGAAAGAATAATATGAGAACACCAGAAGAAAAAGAAAAGATTGTTAAAGAT
>JAFUTR010000053.1 GCA_017477845.1 Bacilli bacterium | reverse complement strand
GAAGAGAATAAATCGATATTAGATGAAGCCTTTGGAGCAAGTAATTGTGGTGCAGTATCAGGAACTGGAGGAGATGCTTTACGTTTCGGTTTTACAGGATACCACTGTTCATGTGAAGAGTTTGACGTAGATTTAAGTGTAGAAGGTGATATATCAATAACCCAATATAAGACAGCTGGAACATTTAAATGTGATTTATATATAGAAACACAATATGATGAAGGCTATGAATCATGTTCTGAATTTAAATCAGGATACTCAGCAACTGGAAGTGACCATTATGAAACATCAACAGAAGCAATGGAAGCAGCAGGACATTTAAATTACTTAAGATATCAAGTAAATGGCAAAAATACAACTAAATCAGTGGGATTCAAATTAAATAATCAAGAATACTATCTAATTGGTGGAGACGAAGGTTCAAACTATCAAGCCAATAAATCAATCCTTAATAGTGCATTTGGAGCAAGTAATTGTACAGAAACAAATTATTCCACTTATACAGGATATACATGTACAAATGAAACATTTGAAGCATATGCAGATAACGATGGCAAGGTATATGCACAAGAGCGCGCTAGTTTCTGGCAATGTTATGTGAATAAATATGGCTATTCTGAATGCCTCAATTATAACTTAGACTGAGTAACTAGCACCGCCGGTGCTTATTGCCGAGCTATCTTAAATCTTAAATCTTAAATCTTAAATCTTAAATCTATTTTGCGAAGCAAAATATTTATTGCTCTGAACAATATATGTATACATTATAAATAACATATTCATAAATAACTATAATTAAATAAGTGGATTATTCCACTTTTTTCTTTATCACAATATCTTCACTTGACTAAATTATCTGTTAAATATATAATATAAATATAAAAAAATGATATGGGAGGGCATTTTATGGAGCGTAAAATAGTAAAATTTCTTGAGCATTGGCAACTTGATCCAAACAGAAAACCTCTTGTCGTATATGGAAGCAAACAAGTAGGAAAAACTTATACAGTCTTAAAATTTGGTGAAGATAATTATAACAATGTAGTCTATATTGATACTGATAATAACAAAAAACTAATTGAATTATTAAAAAAGCAAAATACAATTGATGGAATTATTTCAAAATTATCTGAAATAACTAATCAAGAAATTGCTAAAGATGATACCCTTGTTGTCCTTGATAATGTTAACGATGTTGAAATAGTAAATACCATAAAAACAATAGGTAAATTTAAAAATGATTATCATGTAATACTTATAACATCTTTAAGAGATAACTTATCTAAATTTAAAGGAGTAGAATTACAATTTAAATCAATGCTTCCAATGGACTTTGAGGAATATTTAAAAGCTGTTGGAAAAGAAGAACTAATTGATTTTATAAAAAATTGTTTTAAAAACAATACAAAGAATCCATTTCATAAAGTTGCAATGGAATACTATAACTCCTATGTTATAACTGGTGGAATGCCTGAAGCAGTTGATCTTTTAAGCCGTGAAAAAAATATTCACTTACTAAATTCAGTATTTGATAAAATAATTGATACATATAAAAAAGAAATGGCACTTCAAGATAATTTAATTGATATAACAAGAAGTAATGACGTATATGATAGTATTCCTTATCAACTATCAAAATCAAATAAAAAATTTCAATATGGTCTTATTAAAGATGGGGGAAGAAGCAAAGAATATGAAAATGCATTAACATTTTTACACAATAATGGATTCATATACAAGTGCTATAAATTACAAGATATAAAATCGCCTATCAGCAATTTTAAAGATAAAGATAATTTTAAAGTATACATGAATGATACAGGATTACTTTTTAAAAAATTAAACATTAATGCAAAACAATTTACTATAGAAGAAGAAATAAGAAAAGTTTTATATGAAAATAGTGTAGCAATATCATTAATTAGTGCTGGTTATTCACTATTTTATTACCAATCAGAAGGAAAAGCATTCATAGATTTTGTAATACAAACCAGAACTGGAAATATAATCCCAATTGAATTAGTGCCATTTAGTAAAACAAAATCAAAAGCCTTATCAGTTTACATTAATAAATATAATCCACAAGAATCAATTAGAATAACACAGGATAACTTTTGCATAAAAAAAGGAGTAAGATATATTCCTTTGTATGCAACTTTTTGCTTATCTGATTTAGTATAAAGGTCTACGATAATTCGTAGATTTTTTGTATAATAAAAGTAGGTGATATGTATGGAAAGAATAATATTACATATTGATGTTAATAATGCTTTTTTATCATGGACAGCAGTAAAACTTTTAAAAGAAGGATATAAAACTGATATAAGAGAAATCCCATCAGTAATAGCAGGAGATGAAGATACAAGGCATGGAATAGTTTTAGCAAAATCTCCTGTAGCTAAAAAAATGGGAATAAAAACCGCAGAAACATTATATCAAGCAAGAAAAAAATGCCCTAATTTACAAACTTTTCAGGCTGATAGAAAATATTATAAAGAAATGTCTAACAAGATGTTTGAATACATCAGTAAATTCTCACCAACCATTGAAAAGTTTTCAATTGATGAATGTTTTGTTGATTTAACTGGAACACATTATTTATATAACAACATTATAGAGCTTGCTTATAAAATAAAAGATGAAATATACAAAAAATTTGGTTTTACTGTTAATATTGGAATAGCTAATAATAAATTATGTGCTAAAATGGCAAGTGACTTCGAAAAACCAAATAAAGTTCACACTCTATTTAATAATGAAATACCATCTAAAATGTGGCCACTTCCAATAGAAGAATTGTTTATGGTAGGAAAAAAGACAAGTGAAAAACTAAGAAAAATGGGATATAATAGCATTGGCGATGTAGCAAAAACAGATAAAGAAAAACTAATAAAAGTTTTTAATTCATATGGAGAAGATATTTGGAAAAGAGCCAATGGAATAGATGATAGTATTGTTGATTCAAGCATACAAGAAAATAAAAGCATAAGTATATCTTGGACTCTTCAAAAAGATACAGATGATATTGATTATGTAAAAAGCATTCTTCTAAAACAAACTGATGAAGTAGGAAGAACATTAAGAAGAAAAGAACTATTTGCAAGTGTTGTTGCAGTAACAATTAAAACATATGACTTTCTTACATCGTCAAAACAGAGTAGAACCAAATATCCAATAAACTCTAATGATGATATTTATGAAGCAGTACTTAATAACTTATATAAGATATGGAACTTTGAAAAAATAAGAAATATAGGAATAAGACTTACTAATTTAAGTACAAATAGATTATTACAAAGTGATTTATTTGACAAAGCAAACAATAGTGAAGAAAGTGAAAAAGTACAAAAAGCTATCGATAAAATAAAAGATAAATATGGAAGTGAAATAATAACAAGAGCCTCTTTAATAAAGAAAAAATAAATGTTATAATTATAATGGTGATAATATGAACTTAAATGACGAAAATATAAACGTATTCTTTAATAAATACATCACTTATGTTGATGATATATCAAATCATTTTAATTATGATTCAAACATTAGACATTTATTATATGTAATATTGCCTGCTTTTATATATAAATATAAAGTTTATAATGAATCACTAATACTTGAATGTTTTAGAAAAGTAAAAATATATAAAAGTAATCATAAAGATGGAATAGTAACAGCGTCTTTTAATAGAATTTTAAAAAAAAGCAATGCATTATATTACACAGATAAATATATTGTAATAAATAATTATAATGAAAATACAATACCTACCCTAATAGATAATATTGTACATGAATTCAATCATGCAGTTAATTCAATAAACAATGAAATATCTTATGATGATAAATATATCAAAGTAAGAACAGGATTAAGTAGTCTAATATATGATAAAGCTACAATGAATTTTATAAAAAAATCAGATGAAATAGCATTAGAAGAAATATTAAATACAAGTCAAACTGAAGAAATAATTAATATAATAAATAGTTTTGGAAAATATAATATAGAAAATACTGAACTCGCAAATATGCTTTATAACTTAAAAATAGAAATAGGAGATAATGGATACGTATCAGATGCCTATTCTTTTCAGAAAAACATTTGTAAAAGACTAATAAACAATAAAACATTTGCACCTACAATAAACAATTTAAGATTTAAAGGATTAATAGAAGAAATACCTACAATATTTAATAATGTAATTGGAAAAGATAATAGTTATAAAGAATTAAACAAAATATTAACTGATATGCATTTACTAATACTAAAATACAGTAATAGAAAAATATTTAAAGAAAGATTACTAAACAAAATAATGGAAAAAAAGAAAGATGTAGAAAACTTAATAAATACATATGAAAATAATTGCATTTTTAAGTAAACAAAAGGAGATAAAATGAATAGAATAAACGAAGGAAAAATAAAAACATATTTACTTATTGCAACATTAATATTTATTTCATCAATTTCAGTTGGATACTCCTCATTACAAACTTTATTAAATATAAATTCAACTAATATTTTATCTTATCCATTAACACTATATTATGTTTTAGAAAAAGCAGCAAATGAAGGAGAATATGCAGCTATATATACAGGTTCTCACCAAGATTCGATGGATCCTGGCACAAAGAATATTTATTATTGGAAAGCAACTAGTGACAATAACGCCAATGCAATATTAGATAAGAATAATGTAATATTTGCAGGTTTTTGTTGGCAGATGATTAGAACAACTGACACAGGTGGAGTAAAACTTCTTTATAATGGAGAAGTAGTTGATAATAAATGCCTATCAACAAGAAGTAACCATAAAGGAGTAATAGGAACAGATGGTACTTCTAAAGCGCTTAATTCATCATATGTATATGGAACTACATATGAATATGATCCATCAACCAATAATTTTACTGTTAAAGGACGTTTATTTACTAAGACATGGTCAGATGCAAATTATCATGTAATAATAGGTAGATACACTTGTGCAGATGGAACTAATACCACATGTTCAACTCTTTATCACATAGATGGATATGTAAATTCAACAACTGGATATACAACAAGCTACACAGTTGGAAATACAGTTAATTATAGTGAAATTGGAATAAGTCCATTTAATGGAAATCCAAGATCTCCTGCAATGGTAGGATACAAATTCAATACGGTTTATAATTATTTAACATATACTCCAACCGGAAATGCTTATTTTGGAACAGGTGCAACGTGGGATGGAACAAAGTACACATTAACAAGTCCAGTAAAAATATCAAATAATTTAACAACTTTATCAACTCATCACTACACATGTTTAACTGATAATGCAACTACTTGTACAGACCTTGCCTATGTATATTATTACACAGGAAGTGATGTCATGTATTATATTAAATTAACTAGCGGAACAACTAACGCTCAAGATGCATTAAACTCAATGTTAAATAGTAGTGATGTTAATAGATATAATTCTAATATAAAGGGTGTAATAGAATCGTGGTATGCTATGAATTTATTGCCATATAATAATTCCATTGAAAAAGCAATATATTGTAATGATAGAACAATAGGTACTCTTAATGGATGGGATAGTAGTGGAGGAGACACAACAAAATATTTATATTTTAATGGTAATACAAACACGCTTGATTTAAGTTGTACTAATTCAACTGATAAGTTTTCAGTAAATAATCAGATAGCTAGCCTAACTTATAGAACTGGTTTACTAACAAGTAATGAAATGAATTTATTAAATAATAACATTTTGAGAAATGTAGGAGACTATTATTGGAATGGTACTCCAAAATTCTTTAGTTATCATTTGGCTCATTTAGGTATTACTGATACTAATGGAGAACTAACAGATTATAATGCCTTAAGAGCATATGGAGTAAGACCAGCAATATCACTAGTTGATGGAACAGAATATGTACAAGGTGATGGATCAAGACAAGATCCATATGTTGTAGATACAACTAGAGATACAATTGTAACATTTAATTTAAATAGAGGAGATGCTTGGACCTCTTCTACTTGTCCGAGCCCATTTATTTTGGCAGATGGAGAGTGTAAATTAGTTATTTCGGAAGGACAAACTTATACTTCTCTTCCAACCCCTACAAGAGGAGACATTGAGTTTGCAGGCTGGTATACTAGTGCAACAGGAGGAGTTCAAGTCTTAGAAAACACAACTCAAGTTTCATCTTCTGATCAAACTTTATATGCTCATTGGTCAGGTGTAGAATATACAATAACATATCTTGCAAATGGTGGAACTGGAACTATGGGAGCGCAAAGTGGTCTTGAAGATAATACAGTCACATTAAATGCCAATAGCTTTACTCGCACAGACTATGGTTTTGTTGGATGGGCTAAGTCGGCTTCAGGTGCAGTAGTGTATAGAAATAAAGCTTCAGTAACATTAACAGAAAACATGACACTTTATGCAATATGGGGAAGCAAAACACCAACAAACATATATTATACTGGAGCATCACAAACCTTTAAACCTACATATACTGGAAAATATAAAATTGAATTGTGGGGTGCCCAAGGTGGCCGTGGAAGAATGGATGGAAAATACACTCCAGGAGGAAGAGGAAATAAAGTTACTGCTACACTTGAATTAACAAAAGGAACTACTTATTATGTTTATGTAGGAGGAGCAGGTGGAGATGGTGGACATACTGCTTCGCAGAAGAACTACGTTCAATATGTTGGAATAGCTGGAGTATGTGATGAAAAATTCCACAGTCCTGGAGGACTTGCCGGATGGAACGGTGGAGGAGTTGGTGGAAAAGACTGCAGTGGTGGAGATAATGAACCAGAATGGGACGAACCAGAATATTATAAACACGATCCAGGAGGAGGTGGCGGTGGTGCCACTGACTTTAGAACAGGAACAGCTGCAAGCACGAGAATTTTAGTTGCAGGAGGTGGAGCTGGAAGCGCTGGATGGGATACTGCATACAGCAATGCAGATGTATTAAGTAATAGTAAAGTTGCCACAAACTCAAATAGTGCAACCCACACTTCTAATGGAACAGGAGAAGCTGGTATCTATGGAGGAAATTGCGGAACTGGTGGTGGAGGCGGTGGCTACTATGGAGGGAAAACATATGCTAATACTGCAGATGCTTGTGGTAATTATTCATATAATGGAACTAACTACATAACGTCCTCTGCAACATCAACTTCAGAAACTAATCGTATGTGGGGATGTAATGCTAAAAATGACAGTGATAGATGGGGAAGCACATGTACTAGTGCCTATGGGTGCAAGAGATTCACTGATAACAAATGTGGTTCATATGATGGCTTTGCAAGAATAACATTTGTTGGAGATTAAAATAATTTTAATAATAAAACATCGTTAGATTTTTAACGATGTTTTACTTTGTCTTAGAATAGATTTCTTTAGATATAACATTACTATTCTTTCTTTTAAATTCCTTATCTAAATAATTATAATATGTTCCTGGTGTAATTACCCCATTTATTTTTAATATATCACTTCCAGTAACACCTAAAACGTCATCAACTAGTTTCACACAATTAGTTGAAAAAAGAAAATATGTTTTATAACTACCTTTATTAAATTTATAGAATTGTGCTTTTGTTTTCTCGACTAATTCAATAGCATAACTATTCTTAATAGAATTACTATACAAAGGATCCCATTTATATGTCTCCTTTTTAATTATTCGTAACTTTTCTTCAACTTTTTTTCTTTCGTTACTGGTAAGCGTAATACCAAAACTAAAAATTGTTTTGTCAGAATTATTGTTACAATATTTTATATATTTATCTTTATTCTTTATTTCAAATAAAGTACCATTTCCGCAAGATCCTAAAATTCTTTTAGATTCTTCATCATAACATCCATAAGAATAAACTCTACCTTTATAACATAAATCAGCATGTCCCATTCTTCCTATACTATCATTTTTTCTAACATGTATTAATATCTCAAGATCAACTTCACCACTTGTATCTTTATTAGAAACTTTTACAGGGGTTTTCCAACTATTTATAACTTTATTAATTGATAGCAAAACTTCATAAGGAATAAAAGTTGCAAGAATTATAGGAAGAGTTACCCTAAAGCGTCTTTTCTTACCAAAGAAAGAAGGAAAACACTCTTTTAAAAAATCATAAAAATAAGTAATACCAAATAAAATTAAATAAAGACCTAAAATAATTGTTAACCTATCTATATTTTTAGATGGATGACTAATCATAACATAACTAAAACAAAAATCTATAAGACTACTAATTAACACCTTATAATAACTAGTTTTCTCATAATTTTTAAAAACTATATAAGAAGCAAATTTAACAATACCATTTATAAGCATATATATACCAAAAATAATTGGAAAGATAGAAAGAAATTTTGCTTTATTATTTAAAAAGAAAATACCTGTAGTGAAAGTAGTAATTGAAAGTAAAATATCTCTTGGCCTTTTAGATTTTATAATATTGAAAAATAAAGTAATGAAACCTAAGATAATTAATAGATTTGAAATTAATAAGTGAATAGAATTTAAATAATTTGATTTAAAAAAAATAATTGTTAAGCCAACTATAAAAAATAAAGCAGAATTAACAAAAAATGATAACTTTGAAATTGCTTTTTCTTTCATAAAATCTCCTTTAAATTTTCACATTTATAATCAATATTATTCTATCATAATTGATTGATAATGTGATATAATTATGTTAATAACTAATTTTATAAATATTTAAAATGAATATTGAAGGAGTAGCTGTATGAATAAAATATATTCTAAGTTTATAGATAATTGCAAAAGTATAGAAAATTACTATGAAAAATTAGTTTCTTTAACAAAAAATCATAATTTTGTAGGGTCAACTAATGAGTGGATTATAGATAATTTCTATATGGTAGTAGAGCAAAGAAATGCAATTAAAAGATTGTTTAAGAATAAAAAAAATATGAAGGAAATGTTATCAGAGAATGAAAATGTTTATAACATTCTTAAAAATATATTTGCAACCCACAACTATAATCTTGATAAAAATATGATAATTAAAGAAATAAATTTGTATCAAAATAAGACTAATATTTATTTTTCGTATAATTCAATTTCAGTAATACCAATGTTTATATCAATGATCCTTGTCGATGAATTAAATACACTTTGTAAGAAAAGAGAACAAAAATTAGATGATTTAAAGAAGGTTAATGATTTAGTTTTTAAAATTGATAATGATCGTATGGAAAATCCTGAATTAGATTTAGCTGATTACATTAAAATAGATAGTTACCTTTTAAAACATCCATATTATCTATATAATCTTAATGCTAATTTGAAAGAATTTGGTGAATTTTCAAATGATATATTTGTCAAGTTAAACAGATATTTGGAAGAACATCATGTAGATTTAAAAGAAGTTATAAATAATGAACACTTATCAAGCATTAATGATGATTTACTAGTTTCAAATCTTTTTAATAATTTAAGAACAGTATCAAGACTCAAATATGATGACTTATGCTTCAAAATTAGTAAAACTGAAAAATTATTATTATCAGATTCTGTCTATAAAAGTATGACTGAAGAATCAAAAAATCTATATAGAAGGCAAATAGTTAAAAATACTAAAAAGATAGATGAATACAAATATGTTTATAACATAATGGAAAAAGTAAGAGAAACAGATAAAGAAATTGCCGATTATATATTTAAAAAGAAAAATACAAAAAGAATTTATAAATTATATAGTTTTTTAATATTTATTTTAACAGTTTTAATATCTCTTATTTGGTCAAAGTATGTACTTAACATTTGGCCAGTAGCATTTATTCTATTATTATTTCCAGCTAGTGATATTGTAATACAGTTTGTTAATAAAATCTTTATGAGATTTAATAAGCCAAAGCAACTTCCAAAATATGATTTTTCAAGAGGAATACCAAAAGAATATTCAACTATGGTAGTAATACCTACAATTGTAAAAAATACTAAAAAAATAGATGATATGTTTTTACAGCTTGAAAAATATTATTTATCTAATAAAACTCCAAATTTATATTTTACACTTCTAGCAGACTGTGCAGAATCAATTACAAGAGATTGTGATTATGATAAAGAAGTATCCGAATATGGAATAAAAAAAGCTCATGATTTAAATAAAAAATATGGAAAAGACTTATTCTTTTTCCTATATAGAAGAAGAGTTTTCATTGAGTCAGAAGGAAAATTCTTAGGTTATGAAAGAAAACGTGGAGCTTTAATGCATTTTAATAAATTACTTCTAGGAAAATTATCTGATAAAGATAAACAAAAATATGTATATTCTGAAACTATTTCAGAATTAAGAACAGAAATAAAATATGTTATAACACTTGATCAAGACACAGAACTTGTTTTAAATACAGCACAATCACTTGTTGGGTTAATGGCTCATCCGTCTAATAGACCTGTTTTAAATAAAACAAAAGATAAAGTAATCAGTGGATATGGAATAGTACAACCAAGAGTAAGTGTGGATATTGAATCAACAAATAAATCAACTTATTCACAATTAGTTGCTGGAATTGGAGGATTTGATATCTATTCATCAATTATTCCTAACTTTTATCAAGATGTATTTGATGAAGGAAGCTTTGTTGGAAAGGGAATATATGATCTTGAAGTGTTCGAAACAGTAATTGGTGAAAGATTCCCTGAAAGTTTGATACTTAGCCATGACCTATTAGAGGGAAATTATATAAGATGTGGATTTGCATCTGATATTGAATTAATCGACGACTTCCCATCATCATTCTTAGTTGATATGTCTCGACAACATAGATGGACAAGAGGAGATATTCAAATACTTGGATGGTTAAGAAAGAAAATAAGAAATAAAAATGGCGTAAGAGTAAAGAATCAACTTAATGAAGTTGAAAAATTTAAAATATTTGACAACTTGAGAAGAATTTTAGTAAAGCCATCACTTTTAATTCTTTTAATATTATCATTTTATATTGGTAATCCACTTTTAAGTTTAATAACTTCTATAATTGTCACTTTTTTACCAATACTATTTTATCTTAGAGAAATATTTAAGATTGAAAAGAAAACAACATCATCGTTTAAGCATTATGAGTCATTAATGTTTGGAACAAATGCCCTTATAGCGCGTGTATTTATTGACCTAATCACAATGCCATATGTATCATATATGCATATAAATGCTGCAGTAAAATCATTATATAGAATGTTTATAAGCCATAAAAATCTTTTAAATTGGATTACTGCTGAAGATGCTGCTAAAACAATTAATAACAAATTAATGACCTATATAAGTGCATTTAAACCAAATTATATAATGGTATTTATTGTTGTGATATCATCTTTATACAATATTGAATACAGTTATGTAGGAATACTTGTATCAGCTTGTTTCTTATTAGCGCCTTTCTTATTATGGAAAGTAAGTAAAGAAAAAAATAAAAAGGTAGAAATTGATCAAAAAACTACTAAAAAAATAACTGAAATAGCAAGAAGAACTTGGACTTTTTTTGAAAGTTTACTAAAAGAAGAATATAATTATTTAATACCAGATAATTATCAATTAAATAGAGAGATTATGACAGATTCTAAAACATCTCCTACTGATATAGGTATGTCAATAACCTCAGTTATTTCAGCTTATACTTTAAATTTTATCGATAAAGATAAAGCATGTTTCTATCTTGATAAAATAATAACATCAATAGAAAAGTTGGAAAAATGGAATGGATTTATATATAACTGGTATAATATAAAGACGATGAAGAAAATGATGCCATATGATATATCTTCAGTGGATAATGGAAATCTTGCTGCATGTTATATGGTGGCAAAAGAATTCTTGAAATCAGTAAAAGAAGAAAATTTAAAAAAACGTGTTGAAAAACTTTATAATGACATGGATTTTGCTAAATTGTATACAGATAAAGATGTATTTAGCATAGCCTATGATTGTAGTGAAGATAAATTATCAATATATAACTACAATAAATTTGCAAGTGAAAGTAGAATACTAAGTTTTGTAGCAATTGCAAAAGGAGATGTACCATCAAAACATTGGCTATGTCTTGATAAATCTCTAACAAAATATGGAAGATATAAAGGATTAACATCATGGTCAGGTACATCATTTGAGTACTTCATGCCAGAAATATTCATGAAGAGTTATAAAAATACACTACTAGATGAAAGTTATTTCTTCTCATTATATTGCCAAAAAGAATATATGAAAGAAGTAGATAATGAAATGCCATGGGGAATTTCAGAGTCTGCTTATGGAGAGTTGGATGACGGATTAAACTACAAATATAAAGCCTTTTCAACACCATATTTAAAAGTACAAGAAGACAAAACGCAAAGAGTTGTAATATCACCTTATGCATCTATTCTTGCAATATCTAACGATCCAGAGGGAGTTATATCAAATATATCAAAACTAAAAAAGCTTAATTTATATAATGAATGGGGCTTCTTTGAAGCATTTGATTATGATGACAAGGAAATAGTACAATCATATTTTTCACATCATCAAGGAATGATTCTAGCTAGTCTTTGCAATTTTCTAAAAAATGATGCAATAAAAAATTATTTCCATAGTGATGTAAGAGTTCAAGCAGTAGAAATATTACTTAAAGAAAAAGTTCAATTTAATCCTATTATTGACCTTAAGATATATGGATATAAAAGATATCATTATGATAAAGAAATAGTTGAAAATGATATTAGAGCATTTAACTATATATCAGATGTTCCAGAAGTATCAGTTTTATCTAACAATAATTACATGATTTTAATGAATGATAGGGGAAATGGATTCTCAAGATATAAAGAAATACAGCTTAATAGATATCGTAAAATAACTGAGCAAGATTATGGAATGTTTGTATATATTAAAGATTTATCTACTTCAAAATTCTGGTCAAATACATATTCTCCAACTTATAAAGAACCAAATAGATATAATGTAGTATTTGCAAGTGATAGAATTACATTTATAAGACAAGATGAAAAAATAACTACAAAGACAGAGATAATAGTAACCAAAGAGCATAATGCTGAAATACGTCGTATTACACTCAAAAATAATAGTGATGAAGATAAATATATTGAATTAACTACATATAATGAGCCAATAATTTCAGAAAATATTGAAGATATTACACATCGAACATTTAGAAATCTATTTGTTAATAGTGAATATGATAGAGTTCATGAAAGTATTATTATGTGTAGAAGAAATAATTATAAAAAGAAATCTGAGTATTATGTAAATAGACTTCTAGTAGAAGATGAAAATCATATTACAACATTTGAAACTGAAAGAAGTAATTTTATAGGAAGAAACAGAAATACAAATAATCCTATAGCGATGGAAAACAAATTAACTAATACAGTTGGAACAAATATAGATCCAGTTATAAGTTTAAGAACAAGTATAGTAATTCCAAGTGGAAAAGAAAAAATAGTATACTTAATTGCAGGATATAGTAAATCAAGAGAACAAATTAATGAAATACTTAATACATATAATGATTATTCAAGTATTAATACAGCGTTTGAGTATGCAACTCTTGCTAATAATATTAACACAAAAATATTAGGTGTAAGTGGACCTGATATGAGAAATTACAATATGATGCTTAATTATTTATATCAAACTAATAGGCATTTTATAAATCCTGAAAGAAAAGATATATTAACTAAAAATAGTATGAATCAAACTAATTTATGGAAATATGGTATCACTGGTGATAGACCAATAATGCTTGTAGAAGTATATGAAAGTGAATCAGTTAACCTTGTTAAAGAAGTAATAAGAGCATATGAATACTATAAAACGAGATCTGTTTTTGTTGATGTAGTAATAGTAAATCGTGAAAGTGAAGAATATAAGCCTATTATTAAAAGAGAGATAGAAAAAGAAATGTATAGAATGAATGCTCTATATGATTTTTATTCAACTCCAGGTAATATTTATGTTCTTGATGGAAATGATGTAAATTATCAAGAAGATATTCTTCTTAATATGGTAGCAAGATTAAGATTTAATACTAATAAAAGCTCATCACTAACTGAAAGTATTACTGAATTACAAAGAGATAATAAAATGGTTAAGTATGATCCAATAAAGTATGCTAAAGTTCTAAAATCAAAAGAAGAGAACTTAAATTTCTTTAATGAATATGGAGGATTTAATAAAGATGGAAGTGAATATATTATCACTAATCCAAATACACCAACTCCATGGACAAATGTTATTTCAAATGAAAAATTTGGAACAATAGTAACGAATAATGAATGTGGATTTACTTATGCATATAATAGTCAAATGTTTAAAATTACATCATGGACAAATGATATAGTGTTAAATGACAAATCTGAAGGAATAATAGTTAATGGAGAAAGAGTCGATCCAAATAAATGTGCACATGGTTTTGGCTATTCAACATTCTTTCATGAAACAAATGATTATTCGTTTGATACAACTCATTTTATATCACGAAATGACACAATTAAATTCTATAAAATAAGATTCCAAAATAAGTCTAAAGAAGCCAAAAAATATAAAATTGGTTTCTGGATTAATCCAACTTTTGGTCCAAATGAAGAAAAATCAAGTAGATACTTATTATCAGATTATTATAAGGAAATGAATGCAATTCTTATAAGAAATGTATATAACACAAATTTTTCACACATAACAGCTTTTTTAAGTTCAACACTTCCATTAAATAGTTTTGAAGTGAATTTAATATTATTTAAATCAATAGAAGTTGAAATTGATTTAAAACCACAAGAAGAAATTAACTTTTCATTTATGCTAGGAACAGAAATAGGAAATGATAATGTAAAGGCATTAATTGATAAATATAATTCAATTGATAAGATTAATAAAGAATTCAAAAATGTAAAAGAGTACTGGAAAAATAGATTATCAGTCTTTAAAGTTAAAACACCAGATGAATCATTTAATAGTATTATGAATGGTTGGTATTTATATCAAACGATTGCATCAAGAATTAATAGTAAAGCTGGATTCTATCAAGTTGGAGGAGCTTTTGGTTATCGTGATCAATTACAAGATTGTACTAATATTTCAATGGTAGAACCTGAACTTACTAGAAGGCAAATTCTAAATAATGCTAAACATCAATTTGAAGAAGGGGATGTTCTTCATTGGTGGCATGAAACAATAAGGATGGGGCTTAGAAGTAGATACAAAGATGATTATTTATGGCTTGTATTTGCAGTTAATAGATATGTAACGATTACTGGTGACTATAAAATCCTTGATGAACAAGTAGAATTTGTAGATGGAGAGCCTCTTGCAAGTGATGAAGCAGAACGTGGAATTAATTATGCCTATACGAATACAAAAAAATCACTTTATGAGCACTGCTTATTATCAATTGATAAAGCATTCAACTCTCTTGGAGAAAATCACTTACCACTTATGGGTGGAGGAGATTGGAACGATGGAATGAACAAAGTTGGAATAGAAGGAAAAGGAACTAGTGTTTGGCTTGGATTCTTCCTATATACAATAGTCAAAATGTTCTTACCAATTGCTAAAAAATATAAAAATCTAGATATAAAAGATTATGAAGAAAAACTGAAAGACTTGAAAAAAACACTAAATACAGTTGCTTGGGATAAAGATTACTATCTAAGAGCCTTCTTTGATAATGGTAATCCACTAGGATCAAGTACCAATATGGAATGCAAAATAGACTTAATAAGTCAAAGCTTCTCAATTATTTCTGAAGTTATAGAGAAGAATAAAATAGAATCTGTCATAAAATCAGTTGAAGATAATCTAGTAGATAAAAACTTAAAGATAATTAAATTATTAACACCAGGATTTGAAAAATCTGAAGATAATCCAGGCTACATAATGGATTATCCTATCGGAATAAGAGAAAATGGTGGACAGTATACACACGCTGCTTCATGGTACATTATGGCGCTTATTAAAATAGGTGAAAAAGAACGAGCCTATGAATATTTCCAAATGATAAATCCAATTAACAGAACTTTAACTAAGAAAGATGTTGAAAAATATAAAGTAGAACCATATGTTGTAGCGGCAGATATTTATAGTAATCCTAATAACTTAGCTCGCGGTGGATGGACATGGTACACAGGAAGCGCTGGATGGCTTTATAATATTGGACTTACAGATATTTTGGGATTAAAGAAAGAAGGAAACATTTTAAAGTTTAATCCAAATATTCCAAAAAGTTGGAAATCATTTGAAGTAGAGTATAGATATGTTGATACTCTATACAAGATAAAGATTAATTTAAGTAGTAAAAATGAAGGAATTTTGGTTGATGGTGATAAGATTAATAAGAATTATATAACACTTAAAAATGATCATAGAATTCATGCGGTTATAGTTAACGGAGGTACAAATGATTAATTTTGATTTTCACAAATATATAGGTAATTATGTAAAAAAAGAAGATAAAGTTGAGTACTTAGAAAAAGCAAGAGAAATTAAATCTAGATTCATTGAAGGAGATTTAAAATATTGGAATAAATTAGAATCATTTATTTCAAGCCAAGAATTAAAAAAAATTGTTAATATGACAGACTATATAAGATCAAATTGCAATGTATTTTTAGTAATTGGAATAGGAGGATCATATATGGGAAGTAAGGCTGTAATTGAAGCCTTATCACCTATGTATGATAGAAATGGACCAGAGATATTATTTCTAGGAACAAATCTTTGCAGTGAAGAATACTTCGAAACACTTGAATACTTAAAAGATAAAGAAATAATATTAAATGTTATCTCAAAATCAGGTAAGACTTTAGAGACGTCAATTGCTTTCTCCCTAGTTATGGACTTAATGAAAGAAAAATACACAGAAGAAGAATTAAAAGATAGAATAATTATTACAACTGATCCTGAAAAAGGAGATTTAAGAGAACTTGCAAATTTAAAAGATTATGTTTCATTCACTATACCAGAATTAATTGGTGGAAGATTCTCATGCCTTACTCCAGTTGGGCTATTACCAATTGCAGTATCAGGAATAAATATTATTAAATTAATTGAAGGTGCAAGAATTTCTTATGAAAGAGTCGATAGAGCAATTGAATATGCTGTGATTCGTGATATCATGTACAAAAAAGGAAAAACAGTTGAAGCATTCACAGTATATAATCCAAAACTATACTATTTCACAGAATGGTTGAAACAATTATTTGCAGAAACCCAAGGTAAAAATAAAAAAGGAATTCTTCCTATTTCATGTGTTAATACAAGAGACTTGCATTCCCTAGGACAATTCCTACAAGATGGACATGATATCATTTTTGAAACAGTAATAGGAATAGATAAAGATAAGATGGTAACATTGGATCAATATGATATGGAGTTAAATAGCCTTAATAAAATAGCACTTGATAAAGTTGGCCTTGCTCACTCAAATGGTAATACTCCAACTAATATAATAACTATTGATGAAAAAAATGAAGAAACAATTGGAGAGTTAATTCACTTCTTTATACTTGTATCAATCGTTGGAGCGCTTTTAATTGATGTTAATCCATTTGATCAACCTGGAGTAGAAGAATATAAAAAATTAATTAATGAGGAGTTAGAATAATATGGAATATGTAATTATACCAATAATAGTAATACTATTATGCTTATTACCTGGATGCATTGTCCAAGTAAATGAATATGAACGTGGAGTACTTTTTGCAAGAGGAAAATTTAAAAAAGTATTAAAACCTGGATGGAATTTTGTAATGCCAATTTTCCAAAGTTATAAGAAAGTAGATATAAGAACTAAAGCAGATGATGTACCCGCACAAGAAGCAATTACAAAAGATAATGTTTCAGTAAAAATAAATGCAGTTTTATACTACAAAATATTTGATGCATCAAAAGCAATTCTTGAAGTAGAAAACTATTATTATGCAACAGGGCAACTTGCACAAACTACTATGAGAAATGCAGTAGGAAGTGTAACGCTTGATGAATTACTTGGTGAAAGAGAAAAAATATCAGAAGAGATTTGTAAGATAATTGATGAACTTACAGATCCTTGGGGAATAAAAGTAGAAAATGTAGAACTAAAAGATATTTCTTTACCTGATGAAATGCAAAGAGTTATAGCAAAAGTTGCTGAAGCAGAACGTGAAAAAACAGCAGTTATAACAAAAGCAGAAGGAGAAGTAGAAGCATCTAAAAACTTAGCAATAGCAGCAGAAAATATGTATAAAGTCCCAGGAGCACTTCACCTTAGAACCCTATCAACAATTAACGATGTTTCAAGTGATCAATCAAATACATTAATATTTGCAATACCAATTGAAGTATTAAGAGCGTTTGAAGGGGCAAATTTAACTGATGTTGCAAAAGCCATAAAAAGCACTAAAAAAGAAGATAAAGAAGAATAGAGGAGGAATCCTCTTTTTTTTAATAATTTCATGTGATATATTATAATAGAGGTGTATTAAAATGAAAGATAATAAAAGTAAAAAAAACTTAAGGATATTAACAGCTTTATTTATAATTATAGGATTTATTCTTTGCGGAGTAGGTGGATTCCTTTTAGGCCAAAATACTAGAAATAACAGTAAAATAGAAGACAAAACAGAACTGAAAGATAAAGTAGAAAAAAATGATAATATAGAAGAAAAAGAAAGTACACATTCACTTGAAAGTTCTCTTATTAATTTAACAATGAATGTTGAATTAGCAAGTGTTGTAGATAAACAAGATGTTTCTACAGCAAATGCATACACATATTATACTGAAAATGGGATAAAAGAATTAAATTACTATTATAGAAATGGTTCAGAATATAACTTAGATATTAACAACACAGTTCCACTTTCAGTATTTAATTTCACGGATGTTGAATATGGAAACTGGATGGAAGTATCAAGAAGTGATGATACTATCGAAATAGCAAGAGAATATAATTTAAAAAATGATAAGTCTAATGATTCAAAATATAAATATAAGATGAATGTAACTTTTAAAAAAGAAGAAAACAAATGGAAAATTGATAGTTTTGCTAATGGAGTAAGTGATTTAACAGATGATACACTTAAATCTAAATTAGTGGAGATTTCTCTTCTTAATAATAAAGATTACACAATTCCAAATGGAAATATTTCAACTATTTCCAATTCAGATGTAGCAAATATAATATTTTCATATGCTGAAGCTAAAAATTTAACAACAATTGTTAAAGGAGAAGATTACACAAAATGTGGAAGTGAGAATACAAAATGTTTAGCACTAGAAGAAAATGACATAAAAGATATAGCAAAACTATATAATTTTGATTCAATAGACGAAAACGAATATATTGAAAAAAGTGGTAAAATGTATATTTATATAATTTACTTATATGATACTAATAAAACATATAATAATGATTTAGACATCAATCATAGCTTAGAATTTAAAACATTTGAAAAAGGTGTTAAGCTAATTGATAAAAGAATTTATTATAGAGGTAATGAAACTGTAAGATTAGAAACAATTGTTTATACTTTCAAAAAAGAAGTAAATGGTGATTATCATTTAGAATATACATCTTTTCAATATAATTAGAATTAATAAAGGTAAGTAAAAATACTTATCTTTTTTTTCACAATATTTTCATAATTTTCACAAAAAAACATCAATATGATAGACTAGAATGAATAACGAAAGGAAGAGATTATGTATGAAAATGTTTTTAAAAGAATAGAGCAAAAATATTTATTAACTAAAGAAAAGAAAAAAGAATTATTTAAGTTAATAAATAAGAATTTAAAAAAGGACATATATTATGATACAACTATCTGTAATATATATTTTGATAATAAAGATAAAGATTTAATTATAAATTCTTTAGAGAAACCTATATATAAAGATAAGGTTAGATTAAGAAGTTATGGAGTGCCTTCTTTAGAAAGTAATGTATTTTTAGAAATAAAAAACAAATATGAAGGAATAGTAGGAAAAAGAAGAATAATGATTAAATTAAAAGATTATTATGATTATATTGAAGGAAATTATAATAATAATAATAATCAAATAATGAAAGAAATTGATTATTTATTTAAATATTATAAATTAGAACCATTTAGATTTGTGGGATATCATAGATTTAGCTATGTAGATAGAAAAACAGAAAAAATAAGGATAACATTTGATGATAACTTAACAGGAAGAGATTATGACTTACAATTAGAAAAAGGATTATTTGGAGATAAATACTTTAATAATGATGAAACAATAATGGAAATTAAAACAGAAAATACAATACCTTTATGGCTTGTAAATGCATTATCAAAATTAAAAATATATCCAGTATCTTTTTCTAAATTAGGTTCAATTTATAATAAAAGATTAATGGAGGATGTTTATGTTTAATAGTATTTTTAATGAAGCTACGAATGGAATAGATTTAGTCACTGTTTCTATTTGTTCGTTAGTATCAATTGTTTTAGGGTTTTTAATAGCAATTGTTTATAAAAAGACAGAGAAAGGAAGCAAGTATTTTTTAACTAGTATTACAATAATGCCACTAATAGTACAAACAATAATAATGCTTGTAAATGGTAATTTAGGAATGGCTGTTGCAATATCTGGTTCATTTAGCTTGATAAGATTTAGAAGTATAGCAGGAAGATCTAAAGAAATAATAACTGTATTTTTGGCAATGACAATTGGTGTTGCTACAGGTATGGGATATGTTTTCTTTGCAGTATTTATAACAATTATTGCTCTTTTATTGATATTTTTAATTAATATGAGCAATATATTTGAACAAACCGAGGAAAAAATATTAAAGATAACTATACCAGAAAACCTTGATTATACTGATATGTTTGATGACATATTTAAAAAATATCTTGATAAAGTAAGTTTAGAACAAGTTAAAACAGTAAACATGGGAAGTTTATTTGACTTATCATATAACGTTTCCTTAAAGAAGAATATTAATGAAAAAGAATTTATAGATGAGATTAGAATAAGAAATGGAAATTTGAAAGTTATGCTATCTCATCCGATTGAAAATGAATTATTATAAAGGAGTGATAAATTGAAGAAAAAAACAATAATATCTATAAGCATTATACTAATACTTTTTCTTCTTACTTTTCTAATACTATACAAAGTATTTACAAAAGAAGAAATAGAAACAACAGAATCAATAAGTGATGAAACACATGTTGATAAAAACACAATTGATTGGGACACCTATTTGTCGTATGACACAAATGATTATGAAAATGGTATCACGATAACAGAAAAAGGAATATATACACTTACTGGTGAGATAAATGGACAAGTAATAATTAATACATCCGGAAATGTAAAATTAATACTTGATAACGTTACGATAAATTCACAAAATGGTCCATGTATATTAGTTCAAGAAGCAGATAACGTAGAAATATATACGAATGAGGGAACTACTAATACACTTTTGGATTCTTCTAACTATACAAATTATGAAGAAGAAACAGGAACAATTTTTAGCCATGATGACTTGATACTGAGTGGAGATGGAATTATTAAAATAACATCAAATTATGAAGATGCTATTGTATCAAAAGATGATTTAACTATAACAGGTGGAACTTATATAATAGAATCAAAAGATGACGCTATAAGAGGAAAAGATTCAGTTTACATTACTGGAGGGATTTTTAATATAACCTCAGGTGGTGATGGAATAAAATCAACAAATGATACAGAAACAGATAGAGGAAATGTAGTAATAGATGATGGCAAATTCGATCTAACTGCAGATCTTGATGGAATACAAGCAGAAAACAAAATTGTAATTAATAATGGTACTTTTAAAATAACTACAGGTAATGGAAGTAGTAACTCGCAAGGAACAAGTACTTGGGGTTCTTGGGGACAAAATAAAAGTGCAACTGATAGTACAAGTGCTAAAGGACTTAAAGCAGGAGATAATATTGTAATAAAAAATGGAACATTTGAGTTAAACACTAGCGATGACGCAATACACTCAAATAATTATGTTGGAATAACAAGCGGAATAATAAAAATATCTAGTGGAGATGATGGAATTCATGCAGATTCAACTCTAATAATAGATGATGGAGAAATAAACATAGAAAAAAGTTATGAAGGGCTTGAGGCATCAAGTATTACAATAAATGGTGGGAAAATAAATGTTACAGCAAGTGATGATGGGTTAAATGCCGCAGGAGGAAATGACTCTTCAAGTATAAATAGACAAGGAGAAAATAACTTCAATTCTAATTCAAATAATAAAATTACAATAAACGATGGGATACTATATGTTAATTCAAATGGTGATGGATTAGATGCCAATGGAAGTATTTACATTAATGGAGGAACAACAACAGTAGATGGCCCAACAAATAATGGTAATGGTGCCCTTGACTATGATAAAGAATTTGTGATAACTTCTGGTGAATTTATAGCAGTAGGATCAAGTGGAATGGCACAAGGAATAAGTAATACATCAACTCAGTATGGAGTGCTTATTAATCTTTCTACTACTTATAATTCTAATACAGTTATAGAAGTTCTTGATAGTGCATCAAATGTTGTAACTAGTTACACATCTACTAAAAGTTTCTCATCTATAGCCATATCAAATAACAAATTAAAAAATAACGAAACATATACTTTAAAATTAAATGGTGAAACCTATACTACATTTACTATATCAAGTATTAATACAATTGTAGGTAATTCTGGTATGGGTATGGGAGGAATGAAAGAACAAAGACAAAATAGTCAAACAATGCCTAACGATGAAAGATCAGGACAACCAAATATGAATGGTAATAGAGAAACAAGAAGAGAAGGAAGAAGATAATATTCTTCCTTTTTGTGATAAAATATAATTGGTGATTTTATGAAAATAATGTTTGTGTCTGATATACATGGAAATATTGATAGTTTACAAAGAATAGAAGCAATATATAAAGATGAAAAAGTGGATAAAATAATATTTTTAGGTGATATGTATTATGAAAGATTTGAAACAAAAGATGAAATAGATGAAATAATTGATAAGTTTCAAAACAAATATATAATAAGAGGAAATTGTGATACAGAAATTGATATCTTAACAAGTAAATTATCATTTTTACCATTTTACTATTTTGAAGCGTTTGGAAAAAAGGTTTTTGCATCGCATGGAAATATTTATAATATAGATAGATTCCCTGATAAAGAGTTTGATATTTTAATAGGTGGACACACTCATATAGGAAAAATAATTAAAAAAAACAATAAATACTTCTTAAATCCAGGTTCTATTTCATATCCAAGAGATAGCTCTGAAAAAAGTTACATGATAATAGATGAAAAAGGTATTTATTTAAAAGATTTAGATAAAAATATTATTGATAAAACAGAGTGGTAAAATATATAATATATTTATGGAGGACGTTATGGGGAAAAATAATAGAGGAAATCTAATTATATTGTCAGGTCCATCAGGAGCTGGTAAAGGAACAATTCATAATGAACTTTTAAATAATGATAGTAACCTTGCTTTCTCGGTTTCTATGACAACTAGGAAAAAAAGAAATGGTGAAAAAGAAGGAGTAGACTACTTTTTTGTAACTGAAGAAGAATTTAAAGAAGAAATCAAAAAGAATAGTTTTCTTGAATATGCTTGTGTTCACAGTAATTATTATGGAACATTAAAAAGAAATGTTGAAAAAGATCTTGAAAAAGGACATGATGTTATTCTAGAAATAGATATTCAAGGTGCTCTAAAAATTAAAGAATTAGCACCAGATGCTATTTTTATCTTTATTATGCCACCTTCAATGAGAGAGTTAAGAGATCGCTTAGTTAAACGTGGAACTGAATCAATCGAAAAAATAGTTGAAAGATTTAAAAATGCTTATAAAGAGATAAATGAAATTTCAAAATATAATTACGTAGTTATAAATGATGAAGTTGAAAAAGCAGTCAAAAAAGTTCAGGCTATTTTACTTGCTGAAAGATGTAGAGTAGATAGAATTGAAGAGTTTGACGTTAACAATCAAGAAGAATTAATACATGAATTATTAGTAGATTTAAAAGAAACTAAATAATTCTTTTTTGCTGAAATAGCTCAGCCGGTAGAGCAATCGTCTCGTAAGCGATAGGTCGGAGGTTCAAATCCTCTTTTCAGCACCATGCCGCAATAGTATAGTGGTATTACGAGGCCATGGTAAGGCTTTAATGCAAGTCCGATTCTTGCTTGCGGCACCATAAATTAATATAGAACTTTTATAGTTCTTTTTTTATTAAATGAAATAAAAAGTGATATAATATCTTCTAAAGAGAGGTATTATGATAATTAAAGGATTTAAAGCATTTTATAGAGATATGAAGAATAATTATGGGGTAAAATATGAAGAAGGTAGAACCTACTATGTAAAAAATGCTCCCAAATTTGGACTTAACGGAAATGGATTTCACTTATGCAAAAATATAGAAGATACTTTTAGATTCATTAATGATTCTAAACCACAGGTTGCAAAAGTAATTGCCAAAGGGAAAATAGTTGAGGGACGTGACGATTATAATAGTTATTTTAATATGTATGCATCAACAGTAATAAAAATAGAACACATTTTATCAAGAGAAGAAATTACTGATGAAATATGTAAAAGATCTGTTTATGGAGTAATAAGAGCAATAATATATGGATATGATTTTACAGAAGAAGAAATAGAAATCATTAGAAAAAAATTTAAATACAATAAATCTTTAGAAAAAAATATTGATTATTATATAAATGGCAATAAAGATGCTTTTAGTATTCAAAAAAGGAAAATGCTAAAAAGATAATTTTGTATAAATATATGTAAAATATTAATATATGGGAAGAATTATATTGTTAAAGAAAGAAATCTTGAGTTAAAATATAATAGGAGGTCTTTATATGAATAATGAAATGTATGAAATAGTTAAATCACGTAAAGGTTTTATAGCAGCACTAGATCAAAGTGGAGGAAGTAGTGGAAAAACTCTTGAAAAGTATGGTATTCCTGATAGTGAGTATCAAACTGATGAGGAAATGTTTAACTTAATTCACAAGATGAGAAAAAGAGTATTGACTAGTAAAGTTTTTAATAAAGATAGAATAATAGGTGCTATACTTTTTGAAAAAACAATGCTTTCAAAAATAAATGATAAGTTTACTGCAGATTACTTATGGGAAGATAAAAAAATAGTATCTTTTTTAAAAATTGATAAAGGTTTACTAGGAGAATTTAATGGCGTTAAACTAATGAATGAAATCCCAAACTTAGTAGAGACTTTAAAAATAGCTAAAGAAAAAAATATCTTTGGTACAAAAATGAGATCTGTTATTTATGAAGCTAATCCACTAGGTATTAAGCAAGTAATAGACCAACAATTTCAATTAGCAAAAATTATATGTGAGAATAATTTAGTACCAATAATAGAACCAGAAGTTGACATAAATTGTAAAGATAAAGAATTATGTGAACAAATTATGAAAGAAGAAATTATTAAGCACCTAAACGAATGGGATGAAAAAAATATAATTATGTTCAAATTTACTCTTCCAACTGTTCCAAATTACTATTATGACTTATACAATTACAAATTTGTATTAAAAATAGTAGCACTTTCTGGAGGATATACAAATGAACTTGCATGTGCACTTCTTGCACTTAATAATAAAATGATTGCAAGTTTTTCAAGAGCACTTTTAGAAAACTTGAGAGTGACTCAAACTGAAGAAGAATTTGATAACTGCTTAAATAAAGAAATTCAAAAGATCTATGAAGCATCAATTACATAAATGATTAGAATGATTTATATATATCGTTCTTTTTTATTTTACATTTTATTTATTTTAAGAGATAATAATAATAGAGGTGGACTATGAAAAAAGTTAAATATAAAGATACATACATATATATAGATGATAGTGATGTACCAAAAGAAGAAACAGGAGTAGTAATAAAAGAAGAGGATGATTTATCAAAAACTCAAGAAATCGAAATATCAAGAGATGATTATCTTTCAAATACTTTAACAGATATTTGGAGTGATGATAATGCATGATGAAATAAAACTAGATACTCCTAGATTGGAAGAAATGGATTCTTTTTTGAAGTATATTTATGAAATTAAAAAAAGCAATCCTAAAATAATGATAACAAACTCTCTTGTTTATAGAGAAATAACAAGAAGTGGTTTAAAAGAAAATGATATGAATATAGATAGAAGTTTAATATCAAATCAACATTTTTTTCCAAAATGGACATAAAGATACATGCATCATCAAGGAATAAATGTTTTTTGTAATCCAGCATGGGAGTATTTTCTACAATTTACAAATGGTGATATTTATGAAGACGAATTTATAAAATTATATATACCAATTGATAAGGAACACTTATATGAAGGAGCGAATATTTTATTTGATTTTATAGAATCTCAAAATATAACTCATTTATCAAAAATATCACAAGAAATAAGAAGTGATAATATAGTTGTAAGACTTACAAAAAATGATTTTGCAAATGCACAAAAGATAATAGATTTTGTAAATAATAATACTTATCTTAAAGAGGGACTAAACAAAACTAATCCTTTCACACCTACTTATAAAGGAATAGGATTAATGCAGGAAAAGGGAATATCATATAATAATGAAATCTCATTAATAATATCAAACTATATTTTAAGATCTTATAATGATAACAAAGAAGATGTTAACATAAATGACTTTCTAGATTATTTTTCTAAACATTGTTATAAAGAAGAAGTCCAAGAAATATTTAGATCATACTTAAAAGACAAAAAAAATGAACTAGATAGTAGTCAGAAATTAAATTTATTAGTTGAAGCAATGGCTGCAACTTATAAAAATATGGATTCAATCAAACAAGATGGGCACTTGAAAAATCATTTACTGGAGATTTTAGTTCTTTTACAAATCATTCATACAGAAAAAATCTAAGAGAAAACCTAGACCAAAACACTATAAAAAACTTTGTATTAAAAACACTTGAAAGATTAAAAATAGAAATTGATCCAAATAATATTAAAGAAATAACTGAAAAGTATTGTAACTATATATTTGAAGAAAGCCGTACGATGAAATTTGAAGAAATATGTAAAATAACATTAGAAAAATATGGGAATGAGCACTTACAAACAGCAATCAAAATACTTATGGAATTAGGAAATGCAAAATACTTTTCTAGATTTAAAGATGATGACACAAGAACAAATTATAGACTATTAGCATCCACATACAATAAAGAATCAATTATTAATGCAATGAAAAAAACTTTAATAATTAGAGGCATAAATCTAAATAATATATCAGACGATAATCTTACAATGATGTATGCTCATGAACTTGAAAATGGATTAGTCAAAACTGATAAGTCAATAAGAATGTAAAAGTGTAATACCTTTTACATTTTTTTTCTTTTCTTTATAATGCTTATTGTAAAATTTGCTTTGAAATGGTATCATAATTATGATAGAGGTGAACACATATGGATCTTTTTGTAGTATTTTTTAGAGATATAATAAAAGGCCCAATTTATTACCTATACTTGATTTTGGGTTTTATAATTATTTTTTATGCTTTAGGTATAGTTGCTGATAGACGCCGTACAGCAATTGCTATAAAATTAAAAGAAAAGAAAAAATATGATATTGAGTCAGGAAAAGAAGCTGCAATTGCCGCAATGGAAACAAAACAAGTATTAGATGCTGATGATAATAATGACACAATAGCAAATGGTGTTAGTGTTAATGAAAATGCAAATGCTCTAGTTAATGCAGCTGTTAATAATATGGCAAATACAAATGATGCAGCGCTTTCTAAACAAGAAGAAAAAGCCCCAACAGTTATGGTTTTAAATTCTAGTGATATTGAAAACAATAAAAGCAATACTAGTATTGAAAAAACAACTATAATACCACCAAAAGATGCACCAACTTCTCAGGTTCAATCACCGGTTCAAGCACCTGTGCAAATAGAACCTGTTGTGATAACTAAAGGTGAATAACAGTTAATAATAAATAAAGAGGTGAACACATGACAATTTCATTAGATTCAATTATTTCAGTATTAAATAAAATAGCAGACATTTTACTAGTTTGGTTAATGTTTTACTATATTTTAAAAAATATAAAAAATAACGTCAAACTTACCCTTATTTTTAAAGGTGTAATGATAATGTTTATATTAAAAATAGCAAGTGACATATTTAATCTTGTAACAATTGGATGGTTACTTGAATATGTTTTAATGTGGGGACCACTTGCTATTATAATAATATTCCAACCAGAAATAAGATCAGTACTTGAACAAATAGGAAGAAGTCAACTACTTGGAAGACATAAAGTTTTAACAGTAGATGAAAGAGAAAAACTAACTTATGAAATAGTACAGGCTATGGATTATTTAAGAAAAGCAAAAATAGGAGCGCTAATTATAATAGAACGTGATGTTAGTTTAAGCGATTATATTGAAAAAGCCAAAAAGATTTATGCCGATATTACAAGTGACCTTTTAATAGCTTTGTTTTTCCCTAATAACCCAATGCATGATGGTGGAGTTATAATTCAAGGAAATAGAATTAGCTGTGCTGGAGCTGTTTTCCCAACTAGTGGAAGTGATAAGATTAATAAAAGACTAGGAACAAGACATAGAGCAGCACTAGGAATTAGTGAAGAAACAGATTGTATAGCACTAATAGTATCAGAAGAAACTGGTAGATTATCCATTGCAATAAAAGGAGAATTATTCTACAATTTATCTCTTGATGACGTTCGTATGATGTTAATAGATGAGTTAAAACCAAAGAAAGAATCAGAACTTGATGATGAAATAGATGAGGAAGAAATATATGAAGAAAATAAGTAGAATTATCATAAACTTTTTTAAACTAATAATAAGATTCTTTGATAAATGGTTAATAACTCCGATAACAAAATTATTTGTTAATGCAACAGACTTCTTTAACAATAGAGGTTCAAGATTTGAAAAGTTCCTAGTTAATAGACAATCTTTAGTAATAATATCATTAATATTTGCAGTAATTACTTTTTATGTAATAGATAAAAAACACATATCTTTAATCGATAATTCAGCAGAAATATTATATAACCAAAAAGTAAATGTAAATTATAATGAAGCACTTTATGTAGTAGAAGGTGTACCAGAAGAAGTAGATGTTACTTTGGTAGGAAGAAAAATGGATGTTTATCTTGCTAAACAGTATCCATTAAATGGAGTTACACTTGATTTGACTGGTTACACTCCAGGAAGTTATTCTGTAGCATTTAAATATGAACAAGCTGTAACATCAGTAGAATATAAAGTAGATCCATCATCAGTTAATATTAGAATATATGATAAAATATCAGTTCCTAAAGAAATATCAACAGATATAATCCATAAAGATAATTTAGATTCTAAAATGACTATTGAAAACATCACACTAGATAGGGATGATGTAATAGTAATGGGAGCATCTCATAAATTACAAGAAGTTGCTATAATTAAAGCAATAGTAGATGTTGATAAGTTAGGAAGTGTAAAAGAAGGAACACAAAACTTATCGGAGATTCCATTAATTGCATATGATGATGAAGGAAATAAAGTTGATGTTGAAATAGTTCCATCAGTAGTAAATGCAACAATTAAAATAACATCTCCAAGTAAAGAAGTACCAATCAAAATAGTACGCGAAGGAGAACTTGAAGATGTAGCAATTAAGTCTTTAACTCCATCAGTTAGTAAAGTAACTATTTATGGAAGCCAAGAGGCTCTTGATAAGATTGATAATTTACCAGTTGTAGTAGATGTAACAGGAGTTAAAGAGAACAAAACATATAGTATCAATTTAACTAAGCCAACAGGTGTAAGAGAAATTGATATTAAGACGATAACAGTTACTTTAGAAGTAGGAAGTATAGTTTCACGTGACATAACAGGAATTCCAATAGACGCAATTAATATAACGGATGGATATTCAGTACAAGTAATTGGAGAGCAGAATAGAACGGCAACAATAATAGTTAAAGGTAGTGAAGAAGTAGTAAACAATATTGATGCTAATACTATAAGAGCATATGTTGATCTTAAAAATTTAACTCAAGGAGAACATACAGTAGCAGTTAATGTTGAAGGCGATGATACAACAGTACAATATTCTCCAAGAACAAAAGAAATAAAAGTAAGAATTACAAAAAATGAATAAAAAATGCACATCAGAAAATGATGTGCTTTTTCTATCTATCTTCATGTATAGGTTCGATAAGTAATCCTATATTAATTAATCCAGCAATAGCTATAACAGTATATATAACTCTTGAAATAATAGAATCACTACCATCAAATAAACTTGCAACCAAGTCCATTTTGAATAATCCTACCATTCCCCAGTTTATAGCACCAATAATAACTAGTGCTAGAGCTATCTTTTGAAGAATTTTCATCATTTTCCTCCTTTTACTATTATGTTATCCACAAAATAAATAAATATTCGTAATATTAGTAAAATATTTAAATATACTTTAATTGAAGAAAAGGAGTTTTTAAATGAAAAGAAAATTATTAATAGTTTTAGCACTTTCGACATTTTTGTGTATAGGTTGTTCATTTGGTAAGAAGGAAAATATAATTGACAAATTTAATAGTAAGATTGGTGATATAAAGGATTATAAACTTGATGGAACACTTACTATTTCAAATAATGAAGATACCTATAGTTATGATGTATCAGTAGCACATAAAGAAAAAGATGATTATAGAGTAAGTTTGATAAACAAGTCAAATGGGCATGAACAGATAATATTAAAGAGCAATAATGAAGTATATGTTATAACACCAGCATTAAACAAGAGCTTTAAATTTCAAAGTAATTGGCCAATGAATAATTCACAAATATACATATTAAGCTCAATATTAAATGATGTTAATAAAGATGAAGAAAAAGAAACAACTGAAATTGATGATGGATATATTATTACTTCAAAAGTTAATTATCCAAATAATATTGGATTAGTAAAGCAAAAGATATATGTAGATAAAGATGCAAATCTTAAAAAAATAGAAGTAGTAAATGATAATGGACTTGTTGAGATGACAATGACATTTGATAAGCTTGAAGCATCCCCTAAATTCGAAGATGATTTCTTCTCTTTAGATAGTATTATTAAAAATATTGATACAGAATCAAAAAAAGATGAAGAAAGTGGACTTTTAGATAATATTATTTATCCGCTTTATGTTCCAACTGGGACAGTATTAAAAGATGAAGAAAAAGTATCAAAAGAGAATGGAGAAAGAGTAATATTAACATTTGATGGGGAAAAACCATTTCTACTTGTTGAAGAAACAGCAAATGTCGAAAAAAACTTTTCAATTGTGCCGATATTTGGTGAGCCATCTTTTCTAAATGACACAGTTGGTGCCATTACCAATAATTCACTTAGTTGGACTAGTGGAGGAATAGATTATTATTTGGTATCAGATGTAATGGGCACAACAGAATTAATAGAAATTGCTAATTCAATTAGTACAATACCTATAATGAAATAGAAAAGTTCTATTTCTTTTTTGTATTTGCATCTTCTCTTGTTTATCTTTATAATAAATAATTAATGGTGATGTTATGGTTAATTTAGAAATGCTTGAAATAATTAAAAAATGTAATACTTTAGATGAACTAAAATTACTTGCAGATGAAAAAGTCAAAGAGTGTACATATAGCGCAAGAGAAGAAAATAATGATTTAGATTACATTGGGGAAGATTTAAGTTACAATCCTACAATAAAAAGCATGAATCCTAATTATAGAGCGGCAAACAATCTTTGGATTGGTTATATCCCTAAAGGAATGAAAGTAGTATATGGAAGATTTAGAGAAAGTATTAACAACCCATTTACTAATAGAGGAAGATACTATTACTTAGATGATGATTCTTATATCTATGAGTTTTATAAATATTTTAAGGAAAATAACTGTAAAATTGATGATGAATTCGATTTAATAGTGTTTGTTTATGAATTCTTGAATAAAAAACTAAATAGAGATTTTGAAGGAAGAAAAAGAGAAGATATAAATAAAATGATATATAAAGACAACTTTCTAATGTATGATAGAATCAAAGAACATAGCATTAAAGATTTATATGAGAATGGAAGTGCTATGTGTACTGAATATGCAATAATGGGGCAAAATATTCTCACAACATTAGGCTATGATATGATATATGTAAATGATCTTGATCACGCTTATAATATTTATGTTCCTTACGATGATAATGAAAATATAAAAGATGAAGAAGCATATATCGTAGACTTCTCAAATTGGGTTATGTGTGTAGATTATAAATTCGATATGTTAGCTAAAGCTCCTTTCTTTGGAAAAATAGAATGTAATAAAGAAAATTTAGATGAGTTCTTTAATGGGAATAAAAAGTTTGTTTTTAATGATTATTTCCTCTATTCTATTAATGGAAACATAATTGAAATGGAGTTTAATAATAGAAAAAGAAAATATGGAGTAGATTATGATTTTAAAAAAGAAGAACCTATTTTAATTAAAACCAAGCATTTAAATAGGCTATATTAATAGTTTTTGTTTATTTTTTAAAATTAACGTGTTATAATTTTTTTGGTGATTGGTATGAGTAAAAAGAAAAAAGTTGAAAAAATTAAAAGTTATTCTAGTGATTCAGATGAAATGATGAGAATGCTTAAAGTTTTAGGTGGAGTAGTTCTAACATTAGTAATATTTTATCTAGTATTTGCAATAGCTAAAGGAGAAATATCTTTTGGTAAGAAAGAAGATAAAACAACAGTAGAAATTCAAAATATTGAAATAATTGCTGGCAATTCATTTTCAAGAAGTGAAGAAGAGTATTATGTAATGATGTATAATTTTGACAATAGTAATTCTATTAAATATGCAAACTTATATGAATTATATAGTCAATATAGTAATGGTACTAAACTATACTTAGTAGATTTAAGTAAAAAATTTAATGACAAATATATAACAGAGAATGAAAGTGAAGTTAATATAGAAAACATTAGTTCACTAAAAGTAGTTGATGGTACATTAATTAAAGTATCTAATAAAACAGGAGTATCTTCATTTATAGGATATGAAAACATCAAGAAAGAACTACTAGGAGAATAAGAATAGCAAAATAAATTTTTGCTTTTTTTTATTTATAAATGTGCTAAAATTATAATAGAGGTGTTAAAAATGGATGAAGAAAAGAAAAAAGTAAATAAAAACACTAAGGTAAAAAAAGAAACTACAAAGAAAAGAACAAGAAAGAAAACAGATGAATTTTATAAAGAAGAACAAATAATGGAAAAGGAAACAATAGAAAATAAAAAAAATGAGGAAAGATATTCTAAGAACTCCTTTGGATTATTTGAAGTAATAATAATAATGATTGTAACGACTTTGTTTGGACTATTTTTAGGTAGTTTTATTGCATACAGAAAATATAATAAAAATGATACAGAAGTAGTTGAAGGCGATATAGAAAGAATCTACGGATATATCAAAGATGAATATAATGGAGAAGTTAATGAAGAAGAAATCGTGAATTCATCGGTAAAAGGAATGATCGATAGTTTAACTGACCCATATGCTGCTTTTATTGATAAAAAAACAGCACTTGATTTGAATGAAGAATTAAGAGGTAATTTCACAGGTCTAGGAGTAGAAATTGGTGATATTGGTGACGGATATATAACAGTAGTAAATATATTTGACAACTCTCCTGCATCAAAAGCTGGAATTCTTATAGAAGATAAAATAATTAAAGTAGATGGACAAAATGTTGATGCTAGTAAAATAAGTGATCTAGCATATGAAATAAAATCATCTAAAGAAGGATCAACTAAAAAAGTATCGATTCTAAGAGGTGAAGAAGAACTTGAATTTGAAATTAAACTTGAAAAAGTAGAAATAGATTCAGTTCACTATATATCAGTAGAAAGCAATAATAAAACAATTGGAGTAATAGCAATTAACACTTTTGCCAATAACACATATTCACAATTTATGAAAGCTTATGATGAATTAAGCAAAAAAAAGCTTGATTCATTAATAATAGATTTGAGATATAATGGTGGAGGATATTTATCTAGTGCTAATGATATAGCATCATTATTTGTAGAAAAAGATATAGTTCTATATCAAAAGAAAGATAAAAAAGAAACTATTAAAGTAAAAAATGAAAAAGATAAGACTATTGATATTCCTGTTGTAATAGTAGTTAATGAGGAAACTGCATCAAGTGCAGAAGTATTTGCCTCAAGCCTTCATGACAATATTAAAAATACAGTTATTGTAGGGGTAAAAACATTTGGTAAAGGAACAGTTCAAAAATTATATCCTTTATCAAATGGAGCATATGTTAAGTTTACAACTCAAGAATGGTTAACTCCAAATGGAAATAAAATTGAAGGAGTTGGAATAACACCTGATGTTGAAATAGTTATAGATAATGATGAAGATACTCAGCTTCAAAAAGCCATTGAAATAGCATCAGGTAATAACAAAGAAGAAAATAGCTAAAACGATAGAGCCTAAAAATGGCTCTTTTTTTTGACTTTTTCAACATTTCATGATATAATAGCGAGCAACAAATGGGGGTTTGGTTATGAAAAAATGGACTATCATATCATCTTTATGTGTGATTTTATTGCTTTGCAATATAACAGTATTTGGATACACTGAAGAATCATACTTAAATCTAATAAATAGTCTAGAAAATGCAAAAACATCATTTGATTTTGCAATTAAAAAAGTTGAAGAGAAAAATGAAGAAGAAAAACTTGAGGAATTAAAGCGTCAAGAAGAACTAAAAAGACTTGAAGAGTTAAAACAACAAGAAGAATTAAAAAAACAAAATGCTAAAAAAACTCTAAAAAATGAAGAGAAAAAGAAAAGTTTAACAAATGTTGAGATAAAAGCAGTAAATAATATAGAATCAAAAAAAGAAATAACCTATGATAATAGATTACAAGTATCAAATATAATTAATTCTAAATTAATGAAAGATACGACTGGCGACAACTACTATTTAAATCACAGTATAACAGGAGTTGAAGATGGAATAGGAGTTCCATATATAGACTATAGAACAGACTTTAACATGAGAAAAACTATTATATATGGACACAGTTCTAAAACTTTAAATGCACCATTTCAAGCCTTACAAAAGTATCACAATAATTATAACTTCTATAAAAATAATAAATATATAACAATAAACTATAATGGAAAGACTTATAAATATGAAATATTTTCAGTATATGTAGCAGTAGCCCAAGATAGATATAGTGATGAACTAGAATATTTCTATAAAATGAATTATAGTAATTCAAAATGGGAAGAGACAATTAATCTTTATAAAAGTAAATCACAATATGATACAGGAGTATCAGTAAATAAAGATGATAAAATCTTGATTTTACAAACGTGTTCGATGGATGATCAGTATTATCATAAATACTATAGAGCAAATTTATTAATATTTGCAAAACTTATTTAAATATAATTAGAGTAAAAACCAATAATTACTCTAATTTTTTTATAAAAATATTAAAAAATGCTTGATTTTAAAGGACTTTGATGATATACTTTTAAACGTGTGGCTGCTTAGATGTGTGAGGTTGCTGATACGCCAGGCGATGTTGCAAGGTAAAAATCAGGTTATTTACACGGAGCAAGTCTATACGAGATATAGGCGAAGGGAGGATTTAATATGTCAAATATAATTCGTATTAAATTAAAAGCATATGATCATAGAATTCTTGATAATGCTGCTACAAAGATAGTTGAAACTATCAAAAGATCTGGGGGAGTCGTAAGCGGTCCAGTACCATTACCAACAGAGATTGAAAAGTTTACTATTTTAAGAGCTGTTCACAAGTACAAAGACTCACGTGAACAATTTGAAATGCGTACACATAAGAGACTTATTGATGTTAAGAATCCAAACAAGGAAGTAATTGCGGCTTTAGCTCATTTAGATCTTCCAAGTGGTGTAGACATTCAAATCAAACAATAATATTACTTAAAAGATTATAGGAGGAAATATGAAAGGAATCTTAGGTAAAAAAGTAGGTATGACTCAAGTTTTTACTAAGAATGGAAAACTAATTCCTGTAACAGTTATTGAAGTTGAACCTAACGTTGTAACTCAAATTAAAACAGTTGAAACTGATGGTTACGATGCAATTCAATTAGCAACAACTACAGTAAAAGAAAAACATTCTAATAAAGCTAAAATAGGTCATACGAAGAAAGCAAATACTGCTCCTAAGCGCTTCTTAAAAGAACTTAGAGGAGTAAACGTTAATGACTATACTTTAGGTCAAGAAATTAATATCGACGTATTCAAAGAAGGAGAAATGGTTGATGTTAGTGGAATAAGTAAAGGAAAAGGATATCAAGGTGTTATAAAACGTTGGAATCAATCTCGTGGTCCTATGGGACATGGTTCACAATACCATAGAGGTGTAGGTTCATTAGGAACACTACTTCCAATGCACGTATTAAAAGGAAAGAAAATGCCAGGTCATATGGGAAGTGCAGCAACTACCATTCAAAACTTGGAAATTGTATCAGTTGATTTAGAAAATAATGTTATCTTAGTTAAAGGTAATGTTCCAGGTCCAAAGAAATCTTTAGTTATGGTTAAAACCGCTGTTAAAAACAGTGATAAAGTTAATGAAGTACCAGAATTAATTACTTACGAAGAAGTTAAAGTTACTGAAGAAACTGTTAACGAAGAAGAAACTAAAGAAGAAAATGTTGGAGAATAATCATTATAATTAATTAATATTAAATTAAATTATGATGAAAGGAGGAATTTAAAGATGACAAAAGTTACACTTTTAAATATCAAAGGTGAAAAGATAGAGGACATTAAATTAAATGAAGAAGTATTTGGAATAACACCAAATAAGAATGTTTTATATGATGCTATTATTTTAGCACGTGCATCATTAAGACAAGGGACACATGATACAAAAAACCGTAGTGAAGTAAGCGGTGGTGGTAGAAAGCCATGGAGACAAAAAGGAACAGGACATGCACGTCAAGGTTCTATTAGAGCTGTACAATGGAGAGGTGGAGGAGTTCCATTCGGACCAACACCTAGAGATTACAGCAAAAAACAAAATCGTAAAGAAAGACGTCTTGCACTTAAAAGCGCAGTTGTTAGTAAATTAGAAGATTTCGTTGTTGTTGATGAGTTAAAAGTAACAACTCCAAAAACAAAGGAAATGCAAAATATTTTAACTGGATTAAAATTAGATACAGTTAATACATTGGTAATCGTTAAAGAGTTAGATGAAAACTTAATTTTAGCTTCTAGAAACATTCCTAACATTTTATTACTTGAAGCAAGTGAAATAAATGTACTTGATTTAGTAGCTGCTACAAAAGTTCTTGTAACTCGCGATGCATTAAAAGCAATAGAGGAGGTGCTAAAATAATATGGATACAAAGTATTTAGAAATAATAAAAGCACCAGTTATTACTGAAAAAGGATCACACTTAGCACAAGAAGAAAATAAATATATTTTCAAAGTTGATCCAAAAGCTACAAAGCAAGAAATAAAAAATGCTATTGAAAAAATATTCAAAGTAAAAGTAGAAAGTATATCTACAATTAATGTAAAACCTAAAAAGAAAAGAGTTGGACGTTATTCAGGGATGAGTAACAAATATAAAAAAGCTATTATCAAACTTGAAAACGGACAAACTATCGAATTAGGGTAGAGGGAGGTAAATTATGGCAATTAGAAATTTTAAACCAACTACTAATGCTAGACGTAAAATGAGTACTCTAGTTAATGAAGAAATTACTACTTCTACACCAGAGAAAAGTCTATTAGTTAGTTTAGGTAAAAATGGTGGTCGTAATAACCAAGGAAGAATCACTGTAAGACATCACGGTGGTGGAGCTAAAAGAAAATATAGAATTATAGACTTCAAAAGAAATAAAAGAGATATTGAAGGACGTGTTGCAACAATTGAATACGATCCAAATAGAAGTGCAAATATAGCATTAATTAACTATGTAGATGGTGAAAAAAGATATATTATTGCACCAAAAGATTTAAAAGTTGGAACTATGATTGTAGCTGGAGAAAATGTTGACATTAAAGTTGGTAACGCTCTACCACTTGCAAATATTCCAGTTGGAACAACAGTTCACAATGTAGAATTAAAACCAGGAAAAGGAGCAAGCCTTGTAAGAAGTGCAGGAGCTAGTGCTCAAATATTAGGTAGAGAAGGAGCTTATGTTATGCTTCGTCTATCAAGTGGTGAACAAAGAAAGGTTTTAGGAACTTGTTATGCAACAATTGGTGTTGTTGGAAACGAAGATTATGAACTTGTTAAGTTAGGAAAAGCAGGAAGAACTCGTCATATGGGAATTAGACCAACAGTTCGTGGATCTGTTATGAACCCTAATGATCACCCACATGGTGGTGGTGAAGGTCGTGCTCCAATAGGACGTAGTGGACCACTTACTCCTTGGGGTAAACCAGCACTTGGATATAAAACTAGAAAGAAGAAAGCGTCTGATAAACTTATCGTTCGTCGTCGCAATAGCAAGTAGGAGGGATTATAAATGGCAAGAAGTCTTAAAAAAGGTCCTTATGTATTTGAAAGATTATTAAATAAAGTTAAAGAATTAAATAAAAGTGGAAAGAAAGAGGTTATTAAAACTTGGTCTCGTCGTTCTACAATATATCCTGATTTTATAGGACACACTTTTGCAGTTCACAATGGTAAAGAATTTATTCCTGTTTATGTTACAGAAGATATGGTTGGACATAAACTTGGAGAATTCTCATTGACTCGTAAATTTGGTGGTCACGGTGAAAACAAGGATAAATAATGACTAGGAGGAAATGAAGATGGAAGGAAAAGCAATAGCTAAATCAGTTAGAATTTCACCAATTAAAGCAAGACTAGTTATTGATTTAATTCGTGGGAAAAAGGTTGATGAAGCAGTAACAATACTTGAAAATAGAAACAAAAAATCAAGCGGAATGATTTTAAAAGTTTTAAACTCTGCAGTTGCTAACGCTGTTAATAACTTTAGTTTAGATAAGAACAAATTATATGTTAAAGAAGCAAGAGTAGATGCAGGTCCAGTTATGAAGAGAGTTATGTTTGATTCTCGTAGTCATATTGGACATAAAGACAGAAGAACTAGTCACATTGTCGTAGTTGTGGCAGAGAAATAATCTTTAAAGGAGGTTAATATGGGACAGAAAGTTAGTCCAATAGGACTTAGAATTGGAATCAATAGAGGCTGGGAAGCAAACTGGTATGCTAATAAAAGTGATTTTAGTAAAAAACTTGAAAATGATTTAAAAATCCGTAAGTTTTTAAATAAAAAGTTAGCTGATGCTGGTGTTAGCACTGTTGAAATCGAAAGAAATGCAAAAAGATGTGAAGTTATTATTCATACATCTCGTCCAGGGGTAATCATTGGAAAAGGTGGAGAAGAAATAGAAAACTTAAAGAAAGAAATCTCTAAGTTAGTTAACGAAGAAATTCAAATTTCAATCGTTGATGTTAAAAAACCGGATTTAGATGCAAAACTAGTTGCTGATAGTATTGCTTCTCAAATCGAAAACAGAGCATCATTTAGAATGGCTCAAAAGAAAGCAATTAGAAACGTTATGAAAGCAGGAGCTAAAGGAGTTAAAACTTTAGTGTCTGGAAGACTTAACGGAGCTGATATTGCAAGAAGTGAAGGATATTCTGAAGGAACAATCCCTCTACATACATTAAGAGCAGATGTTGACTATGCTTTATCAGAAGCTGATACAACATTTGGAAAAATTGGTGTAAAAGTATGGATTTATAAAGGAGAAATTCTTCAAGATAAAAAGACTAAAGGAGGTAATTAATAATGTTAATACCATCAAGAACTAAATATCGTCGTGTACATAGATTACCTTACGAAGGTCGTGCAAAAGGGAATCGTGAATTACATAACGGACAATATGGATTAATGGCACAAGAAGGTGCTTGGATTACAGCAAATCAAATCGAAGCAGCCCGTGTAGCTATGACTCGTTATATGAAACGTGGAGGAAAAGTATTTATAAATATCTTTCCACATATGCCTTTAACTAAAAAACCTCTAGGAACACGTCAAGGAAAAGGTAAAGGAAACGTTGAAGAATGGGTAGCAGTTGTTAAAACTGGAAAAATTATGTTTGAAGTAACAGATGTAACTGAAGAAGTTGCAAGAGAAGCACTTCGTCTTGCTTCACATAAATTACCAATAAAAACAAAATTTGTAATGAAAGAAAATGGTGGTGATATAAATGAAGGTTAATGAAATTAGAAATCTAACCACTGATGAAATTGTTGCTAAAATTAAAGAGACTAAAGAGGAACTATTTAACTTACGTTTCCAACAAGCAACTGGGAACTTAGATAAACCTTCAAAAATCAAAGATTTAAGACATACTGTTGCAAGACTTAAAACAGTTCTTCGCGAAAGAGAACTTGAAGAAAGCAATAGTAAGAATTAGGAGGGTATTATGGAAAAGACAAATAGAGAATTAGTTGGAAAAGTTGTTAGTTCTGTTAATAATAAAACAATTACTGTATTAGTTGAAACTTATAAAAAACATCCATTATATGGAAAAAGAGTTAAATCATCAAAGAAATATGCAGTACATGATGAAACTAATAAAGCTAAAGTAGGAGATGTAGTTAGAATAGTTGAAACAAGACCACTTTCTAAAACTAAGAGATTCTACTTAAAAGAAATAGTAAAGGAAGCAGTTATTTTATAATAACTATTAGGTGAAGGAGGATTATTTATGATTCAACAAGAGAGTCGTTTAAAAGTTGCTGATAACTCTGGAGCAAGAGAACTTTTAGTTATCCGTGTTCTTGGAGGAAGCAAAGTTAAAACTGGTAATATCGGTGACATAGTTGTTGGTACAGTTAAAAATGCCACACCTAATGGAACTGTTCAAAAAGGAAAAGTCGTTAAAGCAGTTGTTGTTAGAACTACATTTGGATTAAGAAGAGAAGATGGTTCTTATATCAAATTTGATGACAATGCTTGCGTAATAATTAGGGACGATAAGAGTCCAGTAGGAACTCGTATATTTGGCCCTGTTGCTAGAGAACTTCGTGATAAAGATTTCATGAAAATTGTATCTTTAGCTAAAGAAGTACTATAGGAGGTTATTATGAACTTAAAAGTTGGAGATAAAGTTGTAGTAATTGCCGGATCTAGTAAAGGAAAAGAAGGAAAAATCACTAAGACATTAAAGAAAGAAAATCGTGTTATAGTTGAAGGTGTAAACATCGTTAAGAAACATAGAAAAGGAAACGGACAAGAAACTGGTGGAATACTTGAAACAGAAGCACCTATTCATGCATCTAATGTTATGTTGATTGATCCTAAAACAAAGAAAAGAACTAGAATTGGTCATACTATAGAAAAAGATAAAAAAGTAAGAGTCGCTAAAAAATCTGGCGAGAAGATTGATTAGTGGAAGGAGGAATTGATTTATGAACCGCCTAAAAGAAAGATATGTAAATGAAATCGTTCCAAGCTTAATTAAAAAACATAATTATACTACTATTATGGAAGTACCAAAACTTGAGAAGATCGTTATTAATATGGGTGTAGGAGACGCTACAGGAAACTCTAAACTTATGGAAGCTGCAGTTAAAGATCTTGAACTTATATCAGGACAAAAACCTGTTATAACAAAAGCAAGAAAATCAATTGCAGGATTTAAAGTAAGAGAAGGACAAGCAATCGGATGTAAGGTTACATTAAGAGGAAACAACATGTATAACTTTATGGATAAGTTAGTATCAATCGGACTTCCTCGTGTTCGTGACTTTAGAGGAGTTTCTCCTAAAGCATTTGATGGACGTGGAAACTACACACTTGGAATTAAAGAACAATTAATATTTTCTGAAATAGAATATGACAATGTTGTAAAAGTACGTGGAATGGATATCGTATTTGTAACAACTGCCAAATCTAATGAAGAAGCTTACGATTTATTAAGTGAACTTGGAATTCCATTTAGAAAGTAATTGGAGGGTAAATAATGGCAAAAAAAAGTATGATTGTTAAAGCAAATAGAAAACAAAAATTTAAAGTTCGTGAGTACACACGTTGCAAAAGATGTGGAAGACCTCATGCAGTTATGAGTAAATTTGGAATATGCCGTATTTGCTTTAGAGAATTAGCTTATAAAGGACAAATACCAGGTGTTAAAAAGTCAAGCTGGTAATTGGGAAGGAGGATTATAAAATGGCTGTAGTAACTGATACAATTGCTGATATGTTAACACGTATCCGTAATGCAAATTCAATGGGTTATGAAGAAGTAACCGTTCCTGCTTCTAAATTAAAAGTAGAACTTGCTAGAATTTTAAAAGAAGAAGGATTCATTAAAGAATATAAAGTAGTAAGTGAAGGTGTTGAAAAAAATATTTTATTAACACTTAAATATGGAAAAAAGAAAGAGAAAGTAATTACTGGACTTAAACGTATTTCTAAACCAGGATTAAGAGTTTATGTAAAAAGTGATGAAGTTCCAAGAGTATTAAATGGACTTGGAATTGCAATAATTTCAACTTCAAAAGGAATTATGACTGATAAAGAAGCTAGAAAACAAAATCTTGGTGGAGAAGTTTTAGCTTATGTTTGGTAATCTGAAGTGTAAGGAGGCCTAGGGAAATGAGTCGTATTGGAAATAGAAAACTAGTAATACCTGCTGGTGTTACAGTTAACGTTGAAAATAATTTAGTAAAAGTTACAGGACCTAAAGGTGAACTTACTACTACTTTAGTAGAAGGAATAAACGCTAAAGTAGAAGGAAACACTTTAGAAGTAACAAGAGAAAATGATTTATATAAACCAATGCATGGAACAGTAAATGCTAACATTCATAATATGATAGTTGGTGTTACTGAAGGATTTCAAAAAGAACTAGAAATAGTTGGTGTTGGATATCGTTTCGCTCTTAAAGGAAATGTAATAGTAATAAGTGCTGGATATAGTCATCCAGTAGAAATGCAAGTTCCAACAGGAATTACTGTTGAATGCCCAAGTAATACTGAATTAACTATTAAAGGTATAGACAAAGAATTAGTTGGAGAATTTGCAGCAAATGTTAGAAAAGTTAGACAACCTGAACCTTATAAAGGAAAAGGTATTCGTTATAAAGACGAACACATTATTCGTAAGGAAGGTAAGAAAGCTGCTTAAAATATAAGATAAGGAGAAGTTACTTATGATTAAAAAAGAATCAAGAAATACTATGCGTGTTGAAAGACACAAAAGAGTAAGAAAAGATGTAAATGGTACAAGTGCTGTTCCAAGACTTAATGTGTTTAGATCAAATTCAAACATTTTTGCACAAATTATTGATGATGAAGAAGGAAAAACATTAGTAAGTGCTTCATCACTTGATAAAGATCTAAAATTAAAGAGTGGAAGTAATAAAGAAGCTGCTAGTAAAGTTGGAGAAAAAATAGCTAAATTAGCAGTAAAAGCAAATATTAAAAAAGTAGTATTTGATAGAGGCGGATATCTATACCATGGACGTGTTGAAGCATTAGCTACAGCAGCACGTGAAAATGGTTTAGAGTTCTAGAAGGAGGGTAATTTATGCAAAATAGAAAAGAAGACCCAACTAAAGTAAAAACTTTAGAAGAACAAGTAATTGAAATTAAAAGTGTCGTTAAAGTTAACAAAGGTGGTAGACAAAGAAGATTTTCTGCTACAGTAGTTGTTGGGGACAGACATGGACAAGTTGGTCTAGGTATGGGAAAAGCAAATGAAGTACCAGATGCAATAAAGAAAGCTATTCAAGACGCTAACAAAAATTTAATTAGAGTGCCTTTAACAGATGAAAGAACAATTGCGTATGAAGTAATTGGTGTTAAAGGAGCTGCAAGAGTTCTATTAAAACCAGCACCAGAAGGAACTGGAGTTATAGCTGGAGGTGCAGTAAGAGCTGTACTTGAACTTGCAGGAATTCGTGATATCTCTGCTAAATCACTTGGAGCAAGGACAAAAAATAACATGGCAAATGCAACACTTGATGCCTTAAAACAAATTAAAACACCTGAACATATCGCTGAACTAAGAGGAAAAACTATAGAGGAGATTTTAGGATAATGAAATTACATGAATTAGAAAAAAATGCTGGAGCTACTCAAAAAAGAAAAATAGTTGGTCGTGGTAGAGGATCAGGTTTAGGTAAAACAAGTGGAAAAGGTCATAAAGGACAAAATGCAAGAAGTGGTGGAGGAGTAAGAACTGTATTTGAAGGAGGACAAACTCCATTATACAGACGTCTTCCAAAAAGAGGATTCAACAATGCAAAATTTAGAACATCTTATGCAGTAATTAATGTTAGCGATTTAAATAGATTTGAAAACGATACAGTAGTATCACCAGCTTTATTAAAAGAAGTTGGACTTGTAAAAAATCAATTAGATGGTATTAAGGTTTTAGGGAATGGAACTCTTGAAAAGAAATTAACTATTCAAGCTCATAAATTTTCTAAGACTGCAGTAGAAAAAATTGAAAAGTCAGGAAGTAAAATTGAGGTGATGTAATATGTTTCAAGCATTGAAACAATTATCTGCACCTACAAACAAAGACTTAAGGACTAGAATATATTTTACGTTAGGTGTATTGGCACTATTTATAATAGGAACTTATGTTCAAATACCAGGAACTCCTAATTTAGATATGTCTTCTACAGCGTTTGGAACACTTAATTCATTCACTGGAGGAGCAATGCAAAAATTCTCAATATTTTCACTTGGTGTAACACCATATATCACTGCGTCAATCATCATTCAATTATTACAGATGGATATAATTCCATACTTTAGTGAACTTAAAGATGAAGGACCAACAGGAAGACAAAAAATAAATAAAATAACAAGATATATGGGAATTATATTTGCATTTATTGAAGGATTTGTATTTGCAATAGCATTCTTAGGTAGTGGAAAATCTACTATGGATTATATGTATGTAGCAACTGTAATAACAGCTGGAACTGCATTCTTATTATGGTTAGGAGATCAAATTACACAAAAAGGAATTGGTAATGGTGTTTCATTAATTATCATGGCTGGTATTATTGCAACATTACCATCAACATTTGTTACAGTCTTTGAAGAATTAGTAACAAGTGGAACATATGCTAATTGGCTAGGAATACTTTTGTTTATTCTATTTGTAATAATATATTTCGCTGTAGTAATCGGAGTTATATTTATGCAAGAAGCTGAAAGGCGTGTTCAAATACAATATGCAAATAAATCTACATTTGGTAATAACCAATCTTATATGCCAATAAAGATTAATACAGCTGGAGTAGTACCAGTAATATTTGCATCAAGTTTATTAACAATACCTGCTGTAATTGCTCAATTTGTAAAAAATGATGGATTCACAGAATTTGTTAATAAATACTTAACATATACTCAACCTGTTGGGTTTGTAATATTCGTATTATTAATTTATTTCTTTGCTTACTTCTATACATTTATTCAATTAAGACCAGAAGAACTTGCAAAGAACTTAAAAGAAAATGGTGGATTTATTCCAGGTGTTCGTCCAGGAAAAGATACTGAAGATTATATATCAAAAGTATTATCAAGACTTACTGTATTTGGAGCATTATTCTTAGTAGTAATTGCATCTCTTCCAATTATATTCTCAAGTTTGTCCGGACTTTCATCAAATGTTTCAATAGGTGGAACAAGCTTACTAATTGTTGTAGGTGTTGCCCTTGAAACATATAGACAATTAGAGGGAAGTTTGGTTACAAGAAGTTATAAGAAAGGATATAGTAGTAGAAGAAGATGAGAAACTTAATTTTAATAGCTGCTCCAGGAGCAGGAAAAGGAACTTTATCAAATGATTTACTAAAAAAATATGATTATGTTCACATTTCAACTGGTGACTTATTAAGAGAACAAGTAGCTAAGGGTGATGAACTAGGTAAAGAAATTGCTAAAGTTCAAGAAAGCGGTGGACTTGTTTCAAACGAAATAGTTTATAAAGCTTTAGAAAATAAGTTAAGTGATAAAGCCTGTGATAACGGATACATCTTAGATGGATTCCCAAGAAACTTAGAACAAGCTTTAGAATATGAAAATATCTTAAAGAAATCTGGAAGAGACTTAGGAGTAGTTATAGTACTAGACATACCAAAAGAAGAATTAATAGAAAGAATAACAGGAAGATACATTTGTGAAAGTTGTGGAGAAATTCATAACATTTACAATGATGAATTAAAACCTAAAAAAGAAGGAATTTGTAATAAATGTGGAGGAAAATTAATGCAAAGAAAAGATGACAATAGAGAGTCTTTTGAAGCGCGTTATGAAACATATTTAAAAAATACACTTCCGCTTATCGATTATTACAAAAAGAAAAATGTATTACATGTAATTGATTCTAGTAAAGGACATGTATATACGCTTGAACAAGCAGAAAAAATTATTAAGTAACAAGGTGATAAAATGATTAATATAAAAAGTGATCATGAAATAGAATTATTAAGGATTGCTGGAAATATCGTTTATCAAACACATCAATATTTGAAGCCTTTCATTAAAGAAGGAATTACAACTTTAGAACTAGATCGTCTTGCAGAAGATTTTATTAGAAGTAAAGGTGCAACTCCTTCTTGTAAAGGTTACAATGGATTTCCTGCAACTCTTTGTACAAGTATAAATGACGAAGTAGTACATGGAATTCCAAGTAAAAGAAAATTAAAAAATGGAGATATTATAACTCTAGATATATGTGCTTGCTATAAAGGATATCATGGAGATTCTGCTTGGACATATAAAGTAGGAGAAGTGTCAAAAGAAGTTTCAGATTTAATGGATGAAACTAAAGAAGCTTTGTTTGCAGGACTTGCAATGGTTAAGCCTGGAAACAGAATTGGTGATATTTCAAATGCTGTAGAAACTGTTGCAAAAAAATATCATCTTGGAGTTGTTCGTGAACTTTGTGGACACGGAGTAGGACATGAGTTACATGAGGATCCAGACATACCTAATTATGGTAAACCAAACACTGGTCCACTTATAAAAGAAGGTATGGTATTTGCAGTAGAACCAATGTTAAATTTAGGGTCAAGAGATATATGTATGTTAGATGATGGATGGACTATCGTAACATATGATGAGAAACCATCAGCACATTTTGAACATACTGTATTAGTGACTCATGATGGATATGAAATATTGACGACTGGAGAGTGATGATATGGCAAAAGAAGATACAATAGAAATAGAAGGGAAAGTTCTTGAAATTATTCCAGGTGGAAAATTTAAAGTTCAACTTGAGAATGGTTACATTGTGGAAGCTCACGTTTCTGGTAAAATCCGTATGAATTACATCCGCATTTTACCGGGAGATACCGTAATGTTAGAACTATCACCTTATGACTTAACACGTGGGCGTATTACCTATAGAAAACCATAGGAGGGATAAAAATGAAAGTTAAAGCATCTGTTAAACCAATATGTGAAAAATGCAAAGTAATTAAACGTAAAGGTAAAGTAATGGTTATTTGTGAAAATCCAAAACACAAACAAAAACAAGGTTAATGGAAGGAGAGTAATTTATGGCTCGTATTAAAGGTGTAGATATTCCTAATGATAAGCAAGTTGAAACTTCAATAACTTATATTTATGGAATAGGAAGAAACTTAGCAAAAACAATTGTTACAAATGCAAAAGTAGACGGAGAAAAAAGAGTAAAAGATTTAGATAATGATGAATTAAATAGATTACGTGATGAAATCTCTAAATACGTTGTTGAAGGAGATTTAAGACGTGAAGTTAATATGAACATTAAAACTAAAATGGAAATTAACTCTTATCAAGGAACTCGTCATAAAAAAGGATTACCTGTTAGAGGTCAAAGCACTAGAAGTAATGCAAGAACTCGTAAAGGAAAAGGTAAGACTGTTGCTAATAAGAAGAAATAATAGTTAAAGGAGGATAAATTTATGGCTTACAAAACTAGAAAGAAAAAAGTCAAGAAAAATGTTCCTGAAGGTGTAGCACATATTCATTCAACATTTAATAATACAATAACTACTATAACTGACAAAGATGGACAAGTTGTTTCATGGTCAAGTAGTGGAGCAATCGGTTATAAAGGTAGTAAAAAATCAACTCCATTTGCTGCAGGAATGGCTGCTGAAGCTGCAGGAAAAACAGCATACGATTTAGGTATGAGAAAAATAGAAGTAAATGTTAAAGGTTTAGGACCTGGAAGAGAAACTGCTATTAGATCACTTCAAACAGCAGGACTTGAGATAACTTCTATTACTGATGTAACACCAATACCACACAATGGATGTCGTCCACCAAAACGTCCACGTGGATAGTAATAAAATGAAAAAAAGGAGGTAGTTTCATGATTGAATTTGAAAAACCAAATTATAAAATTACTGATTATGTAGATAGTAATTTTTATGGAAAATTTGAAATCGAACCACTTGAAAGAGGATTCGGAACAACTTTAGGAAACGCATTAAGACGTGTAATGTTATCAAGCCTTCCAGGAAGTGCTTTATCAAGTGTTAAAATAGAAGGTGTTTTACACGAATTTCAAACAATAGAAGGTGTTGTTGAAGACGTTACTACAATTATATTAAATTTAAAACAAGTAGTAATTAAGAATCATTCTAACGAAATTAAAACAGTTAGAATTAATAAAACTGAAGAAGGGCCTGTAACTGCAGGTGATATCGAACACGATGCAGATATAGAAATTATTAATCCAGATTTAGTAATTGCAAATGTTGCAAAAGATGGAAAATTAATAATGGAAATGACTGTATCGAATGGTAGAGGGTATGTAAGAAGTGAAGAAAATAAAAAACTTCTTGATATAAAGAAAGTTGGAGTAATTGCAATTGATTCTTTATTCTCACCAATTGAAAGAATATCATATGATGTTGAGCCAGCTCGTGTTGGACAAAATGAAACTTATGATAAGTTAATATTAAATGTTTGGACAAATGGTTCAATGAAACCAGAAGAAGCTATTGCACTTGCTGCAAGAATTTTAATTGAACATTTCAATATTCTTACTAATTTAAGTAACATTGCTGATATGACTGGAATGATGATTGAAAAAACTGAAGATCCGAAAGTTAAGGCATTAGAAACTACTATTGAAGATTTAGATTTCTCAGTAAGAGCTTATAATTGCTTAAAAAGAGCAAATATACATACATTACAAGATTTAGTTAATATGAGTGAAAACGATATGATGAAGATACGTAATTTAGGTAAGAAATCACTTAAAGAAGTATTAGACAAAGTACGTGACTTAGGACTAGTATTACGTAATGATGATTAGTAAGGAGGATTAGTATGGCTTATAGAAAATTAGGAGTAGACACAAAACATAGAAGAAGCATGCTTGCTAATTTAACAAAAGATGTTATAATAAACGGAAAAATTGTTACTACTGAAACAAGAGCTAAAGAAGTACGCAAATTCGTTGATAAAATGATTACATATGGGAAAAATGGTGATTTGATATCAAGACGTAAAGCACTTGCTTTCTTACAAAATGATACAGTAGCAGTTAAAAAGATTTTTGATGAATTAGCTCCAAAATATGCTACTAGAAATGGTGGATACACAAGAATATTAAAACTTGATGAAAGACGTGGAGATAACGCTTTAACAGCTGTTATTGAATTAGTTTAATAAAAATAGGCATATAGAATTATATGTCTTTTTTTTATATTTCATTAGTGTAATAAAAATTAATTATTTTTAATGACATTTTATGATAATTGTAATATAATTACATTGTAAAGAGGTGGAGAAATGAAAAAGAAAAAAGTATGGTTAGCTGTATTAGTTATAGCAGTAGTTATATGTGCTGTAGGAGTTCTTTTATGGTTCTTACTATCTGGATCAAATAAAAGTAGTAAAGACATATTAACTGACTCTATTAAACATAATTTTGGATTAACTAAAATAACTAAAAGCGATACCGATTATGAAAAGTTCATTAAAGAAAATATAATTAATGCAACTGTATCTGCAAAAATAAATGTAGATGATGAAATTGCAACTGGGCAACTTGACTTCTATGGAGGAAAAGAACAGCTATATTTATTAGGAGAGTTAAAAGAAGGTAATGAAAAATTTGCACTTGAAGGTCTTTTAAAAGAAAAGAGAATCTATTTCACATTAAAAGATAAATTAAGTAAATATTATTATGTAGATTTAGATGAAATATTAAAGGAAGTTCAAACTGAACTAGAAAATCTTGAAGGTTTAAATATTGACTTTGAAAAGATTACTAAATATATAGAAGAATCTATAGAAGAAGTTATTACTGAAGATAAAATTGAAGTAGAAAGTGCAACTAAAACAATTAATGGAAAAGAATACAAAACCAAGAAATATTCTTATACTATTACAGGACTAGATGTTTATAATATGGCAAGTAGCTTTATTAAAAAAGTTAAAGCTGATAAAGAACTTTATAAGCAACTTGTAGATGTTTTAGAAAAGACAGAATATAAAAATGCTAATATTGATGAAATGTTTGATGCAGTTCTTGATGAAATAGCTGTTGTTAAAGAGTATGGGAAATTATTAACTTATAAAGCACATATTTATAATGATGTTGCAATATCATCAGAAATAACAGTTTATATCCAAGAACAAAATCAATCAATTCCTTTGCTTTTTGTTATCAATAATATTGATGGATTCTATGAAGCATATTTATCTGTAATGGGACAAAGAATAATTAATTTTGAAGCTAAAGAGACTTCAACTGATAATTATGATTTATCAGTTTCAGCACAAGGACAAAAACTAGTTGTTGGAACATTCAAAGGAAATGAAGATAAATTTAGCCTAGAATTAAGAAATACTGAAGCACTTGGTGAAGAGTTTAAAGTAACAGCAGATGCTGAAATAAAAGATGAATTTACTACTAAAGCAAATATTAAATTTGAATTTGCACGCGAATTAGATGGTGAATTGACTATTGAGACAAAAGTTGTCGACAGTATTCCTAGTGTAGATGTATCTAATAGTGCACCTTATAAAGAGATGACTGAAGAAGATAAAAAGGTATTAGAAGAATTTGGACTAGATGATGTTAATCTTGAATCAAGTGAAGATATGTTAGAAGGTATGTTTTAAGATTTAGTTTTTACTAAATCTTTTTTCTGTTTTGTGGTAAAATAATATTGGAGGGTTGTATATGAAAGCATTAATAACTGGTGCGTCAAGTGGTATTGGTTATAGTATGGCTAAATACATGAGCACTTTAGGATATGATTTAATACTAGTAGCGCGAGATAAAGAAAAACTTCAAAGAATCCAAAAAGAATTAAAAACAGATGTAAAAATTATAGTGGCAGATCTAGCACAAGAATCAAAACTTAAAGACTTATATGTATTATGTAAGAATGATAATATTGATATTCTGATAAACAATGCAGGTTTTGGTCTTTTTGGAGAGTTTGATAACACAGATTTAAATACTGAATTAGATATGATTGATGTAAATATTAAAGCAGTGCATATCTTAACTAAATTTTTCCTAAAAGATATGGTTAAAAAAAATAGTGGATATATTTTAAATGTATCATCGAGTGCTAGTTTCCAAGCAGGACCTTTAATGTCAACATACTATGCAAGTAAATCATACGTTACAAAACTAACAGTCGGAATATATGAAGAACTAAGAAGAAAAAAATCAAAAGTTCATATTTCATGTCTTTGTCCAGGACCAGTAAAAACTAATTTTAATGATGTTGCAAATGTAGACTTTGCAATGAAGGGATTAGATAGTGATTATGTTGCAAAATATGCGATTGATAAAATGTTTAAAAATAAATTAATAATTGTGCCTGGATTCAAAATGAAAGCAATTATTTTCTTTAATAGATTTGCATCAACTAAACTTGCTGCAAAAGTAGTATATAAATTTCAAAAGAGAAAAAGAAAAAATAATAGATAAATTACTATTACTTTTTCTTTCTTTTTTTTAATTTTAGTATATAATAACCTATTAGATAGGTGATATTATGGATGACTATATATTAGAAGTTAATAATTTAACAATAAAAAATAAAAGCACAATATTGTTTGATGATTTATCTTTTAAAGTTCAAAGAAACGAAGGAGTAGTAGCACTTTTATGTTCAAATAGTGTAGGAAAGACAACACTTATTAAAACATTAGCTGGTATATTAATACCTGATAGCGGTAAAATATCTGTAAATAATCTACTACTTTCTAAAAAGAATTTTAAAAAATATATAAGAAATATATCAACTATATTAGAAGATTCATATAACTACTTTCTTTGTGATACAGTAATAGAAGAATTAGAGTATCCTCTTATTAATTTAAAATATAAAAAAGATGAAATAGAAGAAGTAATAGATAGAGTTATCAATATAACAAAAATTAATGGATTATTATCAAAAATGATTAGTGAATTAAATAATTTAGAAAAAGTGAAATTATTATTAGCAACATCAATAGTACATGAACCATCTCTAATATTTATTGACGATATATTTCGCTTTTTAAATCAAAAAGAAAAAAGAATAATTCATAATATTATTAAATCAATAAATTACGAAATGGGAATAACTTTTATTTATACGACAAGTGATATAAATGACATAATTAATCTTGATCGTGTAATTGTATTAAATAAAGGAAAAATTATATTAGATGATACTTACTATAATATTATATATAAAGATAATGAATTAACAAAAATGGGATTTGAAATTCCGATAATGATTGATTTATCAAGAAAACTAGAATTTTATAATTTAGTAGATAAAATATATTATAACATGGATGAGGTGATTAATAGATTATGGAAATAACACTAGACAATAACAAAAAAACAATTAATGCTGATATATCTAAAAGTATTGTATCACTTCAAGAAAAAAATAAAATAATATTGAATAATCTAATAAATAAATATTCCCCTATAATTGTTGATAATTTTAATGATTATTTTATAGGAAACAATGTCATAAATGAAATATCACATTATTCCAAATATCCAGAATATTCTCTTATATATGAAATAATGGACTTATTAAATATGGATAAATCATTTTTAGAAAGAGATATCAATTCCTTATCGAGAACAAAAAAGATATATTTAAATATTTTAAGAAATATCTCTAAACTTGATGAGATAATAATTTTTCTAAATCCATTTCTAGGACTTGATAACTATAATAAAAAGAAAATAATAAAATTATTAAATTATTTAAAAGAAAAATATATTGTAATAATTTCAGGAGATGTAGATGACCTATACAGATATTCAGATTATTCAATAGTATCAAATGATTTTGAATTAAAATATGATAAAACAGATAAAATATATATTGATGTAAAAACACTTATAAAATATAAACTAGAAATACCAACTCTATCTTATATAACATATAAAGCCAAAGAAGAAAAAAATGTAAAACTTTTTTATAGCAAAGACACAAGAGACATTATAAAGGATATTTATAAGCATGTATAGAATGAATTCACTTTTAAAATTAATAATATTTTTTCTTATAATTATTTCTATTACAATAACAGATAATTATATAATTCTTTGGTTATTTCTAGTTTTATTAACTTACTATGATATATTTAAACACAACAATTTATTTCATTTAATAATAGATTTTATACTTATAGTTTTATTGTTTTTAATAAAAGAAATATTTTTTATTATTTCATTATTTAAAATTGTTTATATTATAAAAATAACAATAATGATGTTGATTAGTTTAAATAAAAATGATATTTCATTTTTAAAGTCAATGTTTGTAAAAAAAGGCTACAATATGAATAAAGAATCATTCTATAATAATTATTTTGAAAGAATAAAAGATGAAAATATAAAAAAAATACAAGAAAACTATTTAAATGAAGATATTAATAATGAGATAATTAGTAAAGATTTAGATAGACTTTATTTAGAGTCAAAAATAAGATTTAATGGTTATAATAAAAGTAATAATGAATATAGTATTAATTGGACTAGAATAGACTCGATGATACTTGCTTTATCGATTATATTGTTTATTATAATATTTGTAATGAGGTAAAATATGAGATATTTAATTCACTTTTCTTATGATGGAACTAATTTTTCAGGATTTCAAAAACAACCAAAATTAAGATGCGTTGAGAAAGAATTTGAAAAAGCTTTATACTCAATTAATAATAATAAAGATACAAAAATAACAGGAGCAGGAAGAACTGATCGAGGAGTTCATGCTAATCATCAATGCGCTCATGTTGATATAGATGTAGATATCACACCATATAAACTAAAATGTGCATTAAATAGTTTACTTCCAGATGATATTCATGTTTTTAGAGCAGAAATTGTGAATAAAGATTTTCATGCTAGGTTTAATGCTAAAAGAAAAACTTATAAATACATAATAAACTGTGGAGAATATAATCCAATTGAAAGAAATTATGTATATCAATATGGAAAAAAATTAGATATACAAAAAATGAAAGAAGAAATTAAATCGTTCATTGGAGTACATAATTTTGAATCATTTGTTTCTAATGATGATATTAAAAATGACTATAATAGAGAAATATATGATGCCTATATAATTGAAAAAGAAGATAAAGTTTATTTTTATTTCATTGGAAATGGTTTTATGAAATATCAAGTAAGAAATATGGTTGGAACTTTATTTAAAGTAGGAAATGGTAAAATAGAAAATGGAATTGTTAAAAAAATATTTGCAGATAAATCTTTTAGAAAATGTGTAATGACAATAAAAAGAGAAGGACTTTATCTTGAAGATATAGATTATAATATTTAGTTGGAGAGTTATTATGAATAATATTTTAAAAAAGGAAACAGCATATTTTAAAGATAGTATTGAAGAAAGAATTAATAACTTTAATGTTTTTAGATTTGTTGGGAATGGGGAAAAATCTAGTGATGAAAACGGAAATGGCGCTTTTGCAGTATTTACAGAAAATCAATACATAATAGCTACAACTGAATTTGATGGTATGGGAGTTCACACTAATTCATTTGCAGAAGCAATGGCATTATTAGAAGGAAAAGAAATAAATCTTGAAGATTATAAAGAGAGATTAATTGAATATTCTAAATTATGCAAAAATTTTATAAATGCGAGAATTGTTTGTGAAAAAATATATGATACAGATAGAATTAATAAAAATTTTCATTTTGTATTTCCAAGAGAATATGTTTCACAAAATGAATATAATACAATTAAAGAATTTAGCACAATTTTTAGTGGAATATTTAGAAAATTAAAATTCAAAATAACAGCAGAATTTTTGAGTTTTAATGATCTTGAATCATTCAAATCTATTGATGAATTAACAGAATATTTATTAAGAAGAATAAAAATTGACTTTAAAAATGACTTTTTAGAAAGTGAAAACATTATAGGAACTCAAACAAATATTAATACTAAAACTAAATAAAATTTGAAAAAGAGACTTTTTAGTAAATTAAAGTCCAATTTTTCCTTATTTTAATTGACTTTTTTAACATTTTTATATATAATTTATATCGGTACATTCAAATCCCCACATAAGTTTAGCTGTGGGAAGGCTGAACTTAAGTAAAAGGAGAAAATAATTATGAATAGTTTTATGCAAAAAAAAGAAACAGTAGAACGTAAATGGTACGTAATTGATGCACAAGATGCAACTTTGGGACGTGTAGCTGCAAAAGCTGCTCATATGCTTCGTGGAAAGCATAAACCAACTTATACTCCACACATTGATTGTGGTGATTATATTATCATTGTAAATGCAGAAAAAGCTCTATTAACTGGTAATAAATTAGAAGATAAAAAATATTATAATCACTCAATGTATACAGGTGGATTAAGAGTAAGAACTGCAAAAGAAATGAAAGAGAAATATCCAGTTGAAATGGTTGAAAGAGCTGTTACAGGAATGCTTCCTCATACAAGATTAGGAAGACAAATGGCTAAGAAGTTATTTGTTTATGCTGGTAGTGAACATCCACATATGGCTCAAAAACCTGAAAAAGTGGAAATGAAGTAGGAGGTAAATTATGGTTAAAGCTAAAGAAACTCAAAAAGTTTATTATGGAACTGGAAAAAGAAAAGCAAGTATTGCAAAAGTAAGATTAACTTCTGGTTCAGGAAAAATTATTGTTAATGGTAGAGATGTACATGAATATTTACCATATGAAACTTTAATTATGAATTTATCGCAACCACTTGAATTAACTAATACAAAAGATATGTTTGATATTGATGTAGAAGTTAAAGGTGGAGGATTCTCTGGACAAACTGGAGCTATCCGTTTAGGAATTACAAAAGCACTATTAGAATATGATAGTACAACTCCAAGCGATAGCGAAAATAGTTACAGAAAAGTTCTTAAAGCTGCTGGATTTATTACAAGAGATTCAAGAATCAAAGAGCGTAAGAAACCAGGATTAAAGAAAGCAAGACGTGCACCTCAATTCTCAAAAAGATAGGAAATATTTATTTCAATGTTTCAAAAAGCCCTATTTTATGGGCTTTTTTGCATGCCTAAAAGATCGATTTTTGAACGTTTCTAGCACCGTAGGCTACAAAAATGTTCGTGATATAGTAATATTGCAATGAATCAATGAGAATGAAATATTTCTCTTTTTTATGATAAAATATATATAAGATGTTATCCCTACGGATTGTTTGGATACTTTTTAATGATTAATAATTATAATTAATTACGAAAGGAGCAAGATTTATGAATCAAGAAAAGATTGGAAAATTTATTGCTAAAATTCGTAAAGAAAAAAAGATGACACAGCAAGAACTTGCTGATAAGCTAAATGTAACAGATCGAGCTATTGGTAATTGGGAGAATGGAAGAAGAATGCCAGATGTTGTATTCTATAAACCATTATGTGAAATTCTCGATATATCACTAAATGAATTATTAAGTGGTGAGAAAATAAAAGAAAGTGAATTAAAAGAAAAAACTGATGAGGTCTTAGATAATACTATTAAATATTCTACAAATCGAATAAAACGAATTAAAAAAATTGTAATTATATCTATAGTTGTTCTCTTATTTTCAATTTTTGTTTTGACCTTTTGGATAGATTATAATCGTGTAAAGCATAATGAAGAACCATTATTCATGATTAGATTGGGTGAAAATAATGGTAAATATACTTATTTAGGATTTGGGTATAAAATGATACGAACAACTGCTATTTCACCATTTGAACCATTGTCAAATAGTATCAATATTAAATTTGGTTTTTGGATTTTCACTTGGGATACTGAAGTATTTAATCCAACACCTAGAAATCTATGGGTTATTAATGGTAAAAATAGAGTTATGACACACATTGGTTCATTTTGTATAACCGATACTAAAGGTGAAGAAAAGGCAAGTTCATGTGGATTATCAATACCTCTAGAAGATATTACTTACAATGAATTTCTTGATAGTAATTATGAAGATGTTATCGCTTTAGATTCATCAAGTGATGTAAACATAACTAGAATTACTTTTTATGATTCAAAATATGAAAAGGTAGATATTCCAATAACTTATGAAAAAAATAATTTTACTGTTCCTAACTTAAAAGGTGAATATATTGTTTTAATTGATACAATATGTGATAGAGGAACTGCTTGGTATTCATTTAAATTAAAAATAGATTAGCTCGTAATATTAAGATATTCCTGTACTAACTGATGAGAGAAATCTCATCTTTTTATGTTATTTATTAATTTTATTTTAGCGAACTAATATAGTGATAAAAAAATATATATGTATGTTATAATAAAATCAGGAGAGTGCTTATGAAAAAGATAATAATGATTTCTATAATAGTTGTTTTGATTTTAGTTATAGGTATTGTTAGTTTTATTCTTTTCAATAGTAGAACGGCAACTACGATTACTTTAGATATAAATCCTAGTATTGAAATTAATTTAACTAGAAATGAAAAAGTCAAAAGTATTGTTGCATTAAATGAAGACGCAAAAGAAATAATTGGTGACAATTTGAAAGGAAAAAGTTTAGATGATACATTAAATATAATTACAGACAATCTCATAGAAAAAGGATATGCCAATGAAGATGAATTATTAGAAATAGTATTATATTCTAAAGGCAATATCTCAAATAAAAAATTAGAAACAAAATTGAAAGAAACTTTAGAAAAAAAACAAATCTCATCTAATATTATTACTATTGATAAAATATCTAAAGAGGATGAAGAATTTGCTAAAAAATACAATGTTAGTCCTGCAAAAATATCATATATAAAAACTATTATTCAAGAAAATAAAAATTTTAATTTAGAAGATTTAGCAAGCAAGCCAGTAAGTGAATTAAAAGAAACAAAGGAAACAGGTAAGTATTGTGATGAAGATTATACACTTGAAGGTGATTGGTGCTTAAAAGAAAAAGAGAGAATATCAGCAACAAGTGGGGAAGTATGCCCTCGTGGATATGCAGAACATGAAGGAAAATGTTACGAAGAAATTAAAGCTATTGAAAATAAAAACTATATTTGTAATGATGGATTTAAATTAGTTGATAATAAATGCGTAATGAATGAAGTAATTGATGCATTTGAAAAGTGTAATTCTGGAGATTATGATAATGGATATTGTGTAAGAAAAGAATTAATAGGAAATGCAGAAGAATATTGTAGATTAACCCCTGCCACTGATATATTAATGAATCATAAATGCTATGGACCAAAACCAACTATAAATGGTGGCTGTTTAAATGGTGATAAATTAATGAATGGTGGATGCGTAGATATGAATTCATACTATGCATCAGATTATAGATGTAAAAGTGGAGACCTTGAAAGTGATCATAAATGTTATAAAACAATTAAAAGTTCGCCAGATTTATACTATTGTGAAGGAAATGCAAAACTAGAAGGGACAAAATGTATTATAAACAGAATAGAAGATCCGAGAAAAGAAATGACTTGTCCAAATGGAACAATACCAATAGATGATGGCAGTAGATGTTTAAATTTAAATAAAACAATTGCTAAAGAAAGTGGATTTATATGTGAAGGTGAGAATTCTAGATTAAAAGGTAATCAATGTATTATATATGAAATGAAAGAAGCAAAAAATAATTAGTAAAAGATATTAAGAGAATGCAAAAATTCTCTTTTTTCATGGTATAATGGATATGAGGTGTGAACTATGAATGAATATATTAATTTAGATGAAAATAATATTGAAGAAGAACATATTTGTTGTGCAATTGGTGATCCTAAACATCAAGATGGTGTTGATAAAAAGAAAGAGTGGATTAAAAGCAAATTAAAAGATGGTCATGTATTTAGAAAATTAAATGCAAGGGGGAAAATCTTTATTGAGTATGAACCAATAGAAACTGCTTGGGTTCCAATTAATGGTAAAAACTATATGCATATTTATTGTTTATGGGTAGCAGGTAGTTTTAAAGGGAAAGGTATTGGTAAAGAATTATTAGAATATGCTATTGAAGATGCCAAATCTAAAAAAATGAGTGGAGTTTGTACATTGGTATCACAAAAGAAAAAACCATTTATTGGAGATAAGGAATTCTTTGAACATTATGGATTTAAAGTGGTTGATACTATAAATGATTATGAATTAATGGCACTTTCTTTTGAGACATCTGAAACACCTAAATTTAGTGATAGTGCTAGAAAAATGGAAATTGATAGCCAAGATTTCACCATCTATTATTCTAATGAATGTCCTTATGTAGAATATGAAATTAAAGAATTATCTGACTATGCTAAAGATAAAGGTATCAAATTAAACTTTATTAAAATAGATTCGTTAGAGAAAGCAAAAAATGCACCATGTATATTTAATAATTGGG
>JAFUTR010000052.1 GCA_017477845.1 Bacilli bacterium | reverse complement strand
TTATTAAACTTAAGGACTGGTGGTGAGATAATGATACCTAAACTTAGATTTAACAATTTTGGTGATGAGTGGGAAGAATATATACTTCAGAGTGAAAGTGATGTTCGTGATGGAACACATGATTCTCCAAAATATGTAGAAAATGGTTATCCATTAATTACATCTAAAAATTTAACTGATATGGGTACATTAGACTTTTCAAATGTAAGCTATTTAAAACAAGAAGATTTTGATAAAATTAATCAAAGATCTAAAGTTGATATAGGTGATATATTATTTGGAATGATTGGAACTATAGGTAAACCAGTTAGAATTGATAGAGATGATTTTGCAATAAAAAATGTTGCTTTAATAAAAGAAAATGGATTAATTAAAAATGATTATCTTATTCATTATTTACACACTCCAAGTATTAACAAACAGTTTGCTAATAATCAAGACGGAGGAACACAAAAATTTATTGCTTTAGATAAAATTCGTAAATTAAAAATTAAAATGCCTACTAGAGAAGAGCAAAAAAAGATAGTATCATTATTTGATTTATTAGATAAAAAAATAGAACTACAATCTAAGAAAATTGAAGACCTTAAGTTATTTAAAATGTGTACTTTGGATAGTTTCTTTAATTCAAATTCAAATGAACCCAAAAATATATTATCTAATTATTGCACTTGTTTAACTGGAAAATCTAAGGTTGACCAAGTTGATGAGAATGGATTATATTACATAATGGATATGGGAACTGTAAATTCAGATGGATATATACTTAAGAATAAACCGACATTTTGTAATTTAGATATGTTATCATATGGAGATTTAATTATGCCTAAAGATGATATCGGTGGAGGACTAATTATAGGTAAAACTGGGTTTATTGATGAGGACAATAAGTACATATTAGGTGATCATGTATATTTGATAAAAACTAAAAATATAAATTCATTATATTTACATTATCAAATAAACTCAAAATATATAAATAAGCAATTAAAAAGGAAAGTAACTGGTTCTGCACAATTAGGACTAAAAGCTGAAAACATTCTTAATCAAGAAATATTAGTCCACTCAGAAAGTAATCAAAATAGAATCGCAAATATATTTAAATTAATAGACAAAAAAATTAAATTAGAAAATCAAAAACTTGAAAATTTAGCAAAAACAAAAAAAGGACTTATGCAAGATATGTTTGTATAAGTCCTTTTAGTATCTTCTTTATTTAAAAAAGGGCTTTCTAATAAAATTTTTTCAAGTATAGATGTAATTAAAGAAGAAAAACTTGGAAATATATGTAATATTACAACTGGTAAATTAGATGCAAATGCTATGGTAGAAAATGGTCAATATAGGTTTTATACATGTGCTAAAGATTACTATTACATTGATAAATATGCATTTGATACAGAAGCTTTACTTATCTCTGGAAATGGTGCTTATGTCGGATACATTCATTATTATAAAGGAAAATTTAATGCATACCAAAGAACTTATGTATTAGATAAATTTACTGAAAATATTCAATATATAAAGGTTTATCTAGATGAATTTCTATCTAAAAGAATTAATTCAGAAAAAAAAGAAGGTAATACCCCATATATAGTATTATCTACTCTATCAGATATGAAAATAAAATTAATTAATTCTAATGATGAAAACAAAGTAATAAATACATTTAATAATATAAATATTAAAATTAATAAAGAAGAACTTAAACTTAATAAACTTATAGAACTAAAAAAAGGACTTATGCAAAATATGTTTGTGTAGTCCTTTTTATTTTATATTTCATCTAATCCTAATTCTTTTAGATATACATTTAATTCTTTATCAACTTCTGCTATTTCTTTATCAATTTGTTTTAAGTCTTGTTGAACAGCTTTAATATCTATTGCTTCTTCCTCTTCAAATGTATCTACATATCGAGGAATATTAAGATTATAATCGTTTTCTGCTACTTCTGACATAGGAGCAACATGACAATATTTTTCTACTTCTACTCTATTCTTATAAGTTTCGATAATCTTATCTACATCTTCATCTCTTAATCTATTTTGATTCTTTCCAGCTTCAAAATCTTTAGATGCATCTATAAATAAAATGTTTTCTTCATTTTCTCTACATTTTTTAAATACAAGAATACAAGTTGGAATACTTGTTCCATAGAATATATTTGCTGGTAATCCGATTACAGCATCTAAATAATTTTTTTCTTTAATTAAGTATTCTCTAATAGTTCCTTCTGAAGCTCCTCTGAATAAAACTCCATGTGGTAAAACTACAGCCATAGTTCCATTATCAGATAGTTGATAAATCATATGTTGAATGAATGCAAAATCAGCTTTTGATTTAGGAGCTAATTTACCATAAGCACTAAATCTTTCGTCTTCAATAAACTTAGGATCTGCACTCCATTGAGCTGAATATGGTGGATTTGCAACAATGGCATCAAACTTCATATCTATATGTCTTGGTCTTTCAAGTGTATCATCATTTTTAATATCAAAATGTTTAAATGAAATACCATGTAATAACATATTCATTCGAGCTAAGTTGTATGTAGTTGAATTAAACTCTTGTCCATAATAAGATGTTACTTTAGTTTCTTTACCTACTCTTAATAGTAATGAACCAGATCCACAAGTTGGATCATATACACTTTGTAATTTTGATTTATTTAATGTTACTAATTTAGCAAGTATTCTTGATACTTGTTGAGGAGTATAAAACTCTCCTGCTTTCTTTCCGGCTGATGCGGCAAAATTTGAAATCAAATATTCATAAGCATCACCTAAAACATCAATTTCTGCATCTTCATGATGAAAATCTATATCATCAATTTTAAGCATAATAGTTGATATTAATTTGGTTCTTTCAGCTTCTCCTCTACCTAATTTAGAGTTGTTTAAATCCATATCTTCAAATAAGTTTTCAAAGTCATCTTCTGATTCATTTCCTAAAGTAGATTCAGATATTGTATTAACTGCTTTTGCTAACATTGAAATATCAAATTTACCAGTTTTAATTTTCTTAATTAATGTACTCCACAAATAATCGGCTTCTAGGAAATATCCCATATTTGAATCATTAATTAATTGTGATTTTAAAGCTTCTCTATACTCTTCTTTATTCCAAGCTTCTTCATAATCGATATTATCATCTTTTAAATATGTTGAATTAACATAATTAACTAGATTTTCAGATAAATATCTGTAGAAGATTAATCCAAGAATATAGTTTTTAAAATCATTAGCATCCATATTACCTCTTAAGGTATTAGCAATACTCCATAATTGTTTTTGAAGTTCTGCTTGTTGTGATTGTTGTTTTTCTTCTCTAGAC
>JAFUTR010000051.1 GCA_017477845.1 Bacilli bacterium | reverse complement strand
TCCATCTTTAAGTCTCATAAATACTGTTTTATTAAGAGTTGTGTAATCAGTAGTCGTAGTAGAGTTTTCAGGATCTCCATAAGCATAACTTGCATTAGATACATTAATAGGTGGAGCATCTACAATATATGGATTAGCCATGCTTCCATCACCTGAAACATATTCTATATCATGTGCTAAAGATATTAAAGGACGAACACCGTGAGAAAGAGAATAATTGTGATAAAGAAGAGCACCATTACTAGTTATGTATAGCATTGAACCACTTTGATCATTGAAAGCAAACGGAGAAGTAAGCCAATACATATCTCCAGTTTTTCGGATATTAAAATTTTAAAGTAAATTCATTTCTGAATTACTCATTAATCCTATTTTATATGTTAATTTTGCTTTATTGTTATTTACACTAAACTTATCTGTTACATTCGTACAACTTAAATCTGTTGTACTTCTACTATATCCTTTAAATTCTAAGAAAGTATCTATTTCTCCACCATTAGGATTCCAACCATTTACTTCAGCATTTATCATACTCCTATCATTACAAAATATTGTATCTTCTAAATATTCATCATATGAAAGCATATTCATCTCATACCATGCATCTATATTTCCCTTTATAGTAGAATTATACTTATTTACATTATCATCGTATAACATTGCATGCAAAGGATCTATCACTCCACCTTCTAGCAATACAATAGCAATTCGAGCATACACGTATGCTACTTTAGAACACTCTTTTAATCCATTTTCAATACACGTATAGTGATGCGTTAAAAGATTTGGTACATTATAATCATCTATATCTATAAGATCAACTAGCTTATAATTTGTTCCATCCCAAACTACACTTGAACCCCAATAATGATTAGTATTATACTTATATCCTTTTGTATTATATTCTGTTATCACTCTTAAATTTTCTTCTGTACAAGTATTACTTGTATCATTACAAGTATACTTGTAATCATTATAATTACTAGGATTTGTCAATAAGTCAATTACAGTTACTTCCAGAGTATTTGTTAATGTTAAATTCTCTCTCGATTTTGATATTAGTATTTTACCTAAATTTGTTGTATAAGCATAACTATTATAAGATGTTACAGTTGTATATCTTGGACTAGAACATATTGTAGTTAAATCTCCACATGTATACTTGTTTAAATAGTTTGCGTAATTTGTGTACCAATCATCTATTGATACTCTTGTAGGATTATTTATCGTGTATGTACTATTTCCATTATCTATAATAGAATCACCAAACATGATATCAAAATCACTCTTTTGTTTTGTTACTGATAATATTACATAATAGTAGGATGTTCCACCAGAAAGTCCTACTAAATAATATGGTTGTGTTCCAGTTGTAGTTGTTGCACTTCTAAATGTGTAATAACCACTATAATCTTCCTCTGGTATTTCACTTCCTAATATTGGATCTACTAGTTCATATGTACTTCCTGTATAATTTATTGTCTTTGAATATTTATATGTTTCAAGCATGCTTGAGCTTGAAAACAAATAATGAGATGATGTGAAGTAATGTGTTTTATTAATATTATAATTTTTGTAATTATATACATCATTATACATATATCCAGCCATTGCAGGTGAAGAAGCATTTGCATTAAATGGTGTTGTCCCTATTTGACTGTAGAAAGTATTCCCAACTGTATAACTTGTTGTATATGCAGTTGTTGAACTCGAATATCCATTTACTTGATATAGTGTTGTACATGTGTCTGTTGAAGAAGCACACGTATACTTCCCAAATAATGATTTGTATGTTGAGCTACTCCATCTTACTGTTGTCTTTGTTCCTGTTAATGTAAATGTGCTATTAGATTTATCATATGTGTAACTAGTTCCATACATATAATCTCCATCTAAGTTTTTAGTTGAACCATTTGTTCCTATTGTTCCTATATGGTTACCTCTCGTACTAAGGCACTGATTGTTTTCAGGCTCTCCATTATATATCATTTTAACTCCACCAGTATCAGTGGTTCTTATCATCTGCCAGCAATGATTGGCAAATATTACGTTGTTCTTATCAAGTATTGCTGTTCCATTAGTGTCATTACTTCCATACCAATAATATATCTTTTGGTTTCCACTTCCTGAGATTGAGTCTTGGTGAGCTTCAGTATACTCTTTAGCATATGTCCCCTCGTTTGCTGCATTTGCAAGTACATTATATAGAGTTGGTTGGCTTGGTATTAAAACATCGCTATTAATATTTAAAGTAGTAGATAAAGCAGAATAACCAATGCTAATAGAAGGAATAAATATCATAAGTAAAACAAGCATCATTTGTTTATATTTTCTTTTTGTGCTTTTATTCATAAATACTCACTTCTATCATTAGATTATTTTAGAATATAATAATAGCATTAAATAGGCATTTTATACAATAAAATATTTGTGAAATCTAATAAAAAAACTCAATATATAAATATCTAATATATTGAGTCTTTATAATCTTATTAAATAATAATAAAATGTCTTATTTTTGATTATATACTAATGTAAATCCACCAGAACTTTGTTCAACTGCAGTACTGCTAGGTGTTGATCCAGTATATTTGATAACTAAATAAACTGGTAAAGTTCCATTTGTCTTTGCAAGTGTTCCACCTGTTGTAAGTAAAGTACTACCAGCTGAATCAGTAGTTAACTTATAAGTAATGTTTCCACATACCATACTTGCTCCACTATTTGTACAACTAGTTGATCCTGGTGCTACTGGAGTAATAGTTGCAAGCGTTGCATCAATTGATCCAGTATTTTTAATATTTAAAGCGTAAGTACAAGAGTCATCTGGTTTTGATAAAGTTGTACTAGCAACTGACACAGTATCAGCAGTTACAGTTGCAGCACCACAACTTCTTCCAGTTGCACTTGTTCCCCCAGCTGTTGCATTAACAGTACCAGTTTGGAATGCTACATTCCAACTCATTTGACTTTGTGTTACAGACCCTACTGTAATATTTAATGTTGTTGATAAAGCAGCATATACAACTGATATTCCAACAATAAGTAGTACTACTGCACCTACAATTGTTAATAATTGTTTTTGATTTTTCTTTTGAGATTTTGTTCTTTTTTTCATATTTTATTTCCTTTCACTTTCTATATTATATTTTTATGCTTGTCCATAATTTAATGTAAATTTAGCTCCACTTTGAGAAGTTTCTGCAGAATTTAATCCATTACCATAATATGATAAAAACAAATATACTGTAGTAGAAGCTCCAGCGTTTAAAGTTGTATTTATAGGAAGTAATGTATTACCATCAGCATCTGAAGTAATCTTGTAAGTTATACCATTTGAATTACTACCAATAACGCAATGATAAGAAGCTTCACTAGAACTATTATCTTTAGTACATGTCTTATTTGAATCAGTTGGCGGTGTAAAAGTAATTGAAGTAAGCTTTGCACCAATACCACCAGAATTCTTAATTGTTAATGTATATCTACAAACATCTTGTGGCTTAGATAAAGTTGTAGTATTAGGTATAGTAACGGTTGTAGAAGTAATTGTTGCATTTCCACAAGTTCTTCCAGTTGTGCTTGTACCAGTAGATGTTGGAGTGGCGCTTGAACCTGTAAACCCAACATTCCAAGTTAAAGCATTTTGAGTAACCTTACTTACTGTAACATTCAATGTAGATGATAACGCTCCATATGCAATAGTTATTCCAAGAATTCCTATTATTATAGTTCCTAACACAATTTTTAAACTTTTAGTACTTTTCATACTCATTTGACTTCTCCTCCTTTAAAATTATTACTATCCATTCTAAATCTATATAATTGATTACGATCTTGGACAATAAAATCTCTTATTTGTTCATTTTGTACTATATATAAAATTGGTTTTTCTATCGTATCCCTTACATCCACTAATTCCATAAAACTATCAAGTTCTGTTAATTCTTTCCCTTCATAATTTACTGAATTA
>JAFUTR010000050.1 GCA_017477845.1 Bacilli bacterium | reverse complement strand
ATTAAATGAAATAAAAGAACTAAGAAAATTGATAAATCATATGACTATATGATTATACAAAACAAAAATCATCGTAAAGCCTTATAATTATTGGTTAAATCGATGATTTTTTATGAAATAAAGTACAAAACTCGGGTTATAACATAAAAAAACAGGAAGTATCCTTGGAATCCCTATTTTTCTATTAATTTATCTTCATCTGTATATTGATAAGTCAAAGAATTATTTTTAGATATAATTTTACTACCAGTTTCTTCTTCAAAAAAATCTTTCGTTTTTTTAGCAACTCCTCCGCCACGCTTTGCTACTTTTCTATTGCCAGAAAGCCCTTTAGGTTTTTCATTTTTAGCAATCTCTCTCGTAGCAAGTTCACCAATATTTGTAATAGCAACTTCTATATCAGTCATATTATCCCTTAAGTTTTCTTTTCTTATACCTTTATAAGATTTATATTCCCCGGCAGTCATTCCAGACCATTCTTTATAAATATCATTAGTTAGTATTGCATATTCAACACCTTCACTAACACCATTTTCTTTCCATGTATTGGTAAGTTTTTTTCTATCGATAATTGCTTTAATTCTAGCCTCAATCCATTCTAATGTATATCCTTTTTTCAAATAAAAATCTATCATTTGATCAATACCTTTAGATGGATCAAACGTCTCATCAATTTTATCACTACCTAGTTTTGCTAACCACATCTTAAACGGTTCTGCTTTTTGAGAAGGAATAGATTCAATTAAACGAAATATTCCCTGCGAATCTAGTGTATCCATCGGATATAATTTACCATCTTTTGGAGATTTCATTTTCAGTTTCCGACATTTTGTCGGAATCTCACTTTTTTCATCTTTTAAAAGCCTTTTCTTTAAAGTTGTCCAATAATCACTAGAATCTTTAGGTTCAGCCAAAACATTAATTACATCTACAACGCAAAAGAAATAGTCTTCCTTTTCAGCATCCCAATAACTTCTAATTTCCTTTCCATCAAATAGTTGTGTGATAGTTGCTAATTTATTGTCCATAATATTTCCCCTTTACAATGCTTTATCAACTACTTATATTATACTACTGATTTTAGAAAAATACGAACATATTTTCTATATATTTTGAATAAAGTGTTGGCAGGAAATACCACCCCTTATTTAATATGGATTTTTTGACCATTTATTATTGTTTTTACATAGTATTTTTATTCTTTTAATATAAAAAATGCAAGATCTTAAATCTCGCAAATCCTTGTTTTATAAGTATTTCTAGAAAGTGTTGGATAAATCAATACCAACCAGTTTATGTTAGTTTTATTTTCATTCATTTGGATCTACTCCTTTTTAATAAATCAATAAAATTATAGCATAAAAAAAGCAGATTTTGTACTAATCCGCCTATAAAACATATTATTTTTATTGGTAACATAAGTCTATATCAAATATAACATATAATGTATCGACGTCAAATGACTAATCCAATACCAAATTAGTAACAAGAACTATCTAGTCATATGGTTAATCATAATATCTTAATCTTCGATTAATTACTTTTTTCTTTTATTGTATATTTACTTCTTTCAATAGAAATATCAAATATTACTTTTTTACCATTTGGTGATTCTAATATCAATTCAGTCTTCCCTGCTTTTTTAAAATCCGCGTGAATCATGCAATCTTTTGTTTCTTCTTCACATTCTATTTTTAAATCGCCATACTTTTTATCTAACAAGTAAGTTTTATAAGAATCGTCAAACTGATATTTATCACCATTAGATAATATATAGGTACTATATACTGGTGGTTTCATTATACATACTAATACTATAAAAATAATCAATATTGCACTTATTATAACACCAATAGTTTTTATTTTTTTATTTTTAAATATAGCTAGTGGATAAATAATTAACATGCTCATACAAAAAATTGTAGTTAAAAGATGTCTTGGAAATGAAAAAATAGTTCTAGATAAATATCCAGTACACTCTTCTGCTGTAAGTAATAGCATAGGTAAAAGAATTAATAATCCCCACCATTTACCTTTTTTCATGTAATACCCAATAAAACCCATAGGAATACAAGCAATGGTCCAAAGAACCCAAAATCTATAATAAGTAAAAAATAAATTACTATGGTTTATTACATCTTGAACTAAATATACTAATGGTTGACTAATTAAAAAGAAAACAAAACACTTTAATGCTGAATCTTTAGGGGATTTACTATTCATAATAATAAATATTCCAAAAAAGATCCAGACTTCAAAGGTAACAGTTAAATCACTAAACGAAGTATCTTTTGCTATTGGTAACATCGCCATAATAGCAGTATAAACGCCTAATATGACAGACATTATAATCAACTTAGGCCAAGTTAAATTTATCTCTAAAAATATTTTTTTCATAATATCACATTCTTTCTTAAAATGGAAAATTTTTATTCTCCTAATATCTTAATTTTATGATTATTCTATTCAACATTTACTCCTTTATTAAGAGTTCTTTTACATAACATACTCATACAATATATTATTATTACATATAATAGAGATGTTAAAACTAATAAAATCTTAAATGCATTGGCATCTATACTTACTGTTTCTGTTTGAAACAATCCCATTACAGATGAATCAAACAAACCATATACAAATATTAGTGATAAAACTATAGTTTGAGATACCAAATATAGAATAAATCCAAATAATACAGAATATCCTATTTTCTTATTATTTTTTCTATTTCCTAAAATAATACCGTAAAAACCACATTGTATAGCATTAAATATTTCTAAGAATACAACAATTAAAAACATTGTTACAAAAAATATTGTATTCATGTTTAATCCAATTGTAATGTTTTTAACAATATTAGTTATCACTTGCCAATTTTCTTTTGAATAATAAGTTATAAATAAACTTATTAAAATTACAACAAAACCTATAAAAAGAAAAAGAAATGTTTGAATAAGTTTTGAATTATATATATCGTTTTTAGTAACTGGTAATGTATGAGTTAAATAAGATTCATCCTTATATAATGAACTACTAAATCTAACCCAACTTCTCGTCATAGTATTAATTAATATATTTGCTAACATAGCAATCATACATCCTACACTTATTTGCCCAATTATATTAATTATAACTGATTGTTCTACTTCAAATAATATTCTAGTAGTTATAGCAAAAAATATTGATAATATATAGAATACACGCATATTCTTAATCATATACTTTAAATCATACTTTAAAACTTTACCTAACATTTAAACATCCTCCTAAATATTTCATCAATTGATGATTTTTCTTTATTTCTAAGTTTATCAGCATCACTTTGTAAGATGATTTTACCTTTGTCTATAAAAATTACTTCATCCAAAATTCTTTCAATATCAGATATTAAATGTGTTGAAATAATAACACTAGCATTTTCATTAAAATTAGAAAGTATTGTATCTAGTATATAATCTCTTGTTGCAGGATCTACTCCTCCTAATGGTTCATCTAAAATATATAAATCTGCTTTCCTTGACATAACAAGTACTAATTGCACTTTTTCTTGCATTCCTTTACTCATTTTAGTTAAAGATTGATTAATGTCTAAATCCAAATCTTTTAATAATTTAATCGCTTTTTCTTCATCAAAATCTTGATAAAAATCCTTAAATAATTCTATTACTTCAGATACTTTCATTTGTTTGTTTAAATACGTTCTTTCAGGTAAATATGATATAACTTTTTTAGATTCTACACCAATTTTTTCCCCATTTACTAGTATCTCTCCGCTTGATGGAGTAAGTAAATCATTTATTAGTTTTATTAATGTTGATTTACCAGCACCATTTTTACCTAATAGACCCACTATCTTCCCGCTAGAAAGGCTTAAATTAATATCAGTTAATATTTTTTTATCATCAAAACTTTTGTTTAATTTTTTTATTTCTAATAGCTTCATATTACTCATCTATCCCTTCTAAATATCTTATAGAATCAGCTTTTCCTAAGCCTATTCTTTTCATGCCTTGGAAATAGCTTTTAGCTAATGTAATCGCATATTCATCTTTTAACTTATTAATTACTTTTTGATCTTTAGTTACATATTTACCATTAGTTCTTTCAGTATAAATAAGATTCATACTTTCAAGTTCGGCTAAGGCTTTTTGCATCGTATTAGGATTGACTTTGAATGTTATTGCGAATTCTCTAACAGAAGGTAATTTTTCTCCACATTTAAATACACCAGAAATAAGATAAATTTTCATATATTCCAATAACTGAATATATATTGGAATATTATTGTCAAATGTTAGTTCCATATTTTCACCTCATTGTATCATTTGCTTAATACAATGATATTGTAATATGTATAATAAATTATGTCAATATAAAAAGGAGTTTTCATTTCTAATATCTTAATATTAAATTGTTTTATTAGCTATGAAAATCTCTTTTTAAAACTTTGTTAATACTTTTAATGTGTTTTAATGTTATTCCTTCTTCTTCTTCAAAATCTTGATAATCATCTGTTTTAACTAAATAATCAAGAAGTGATTCTAGTCCGTTTGTTTCATCATCTATAATACAAAAATGACTTACTTCGCGATGTTTTTTTAAATAATCCATTATTTCATATTCTTTCCAGTATTTTGTTTTTTTACCTTCTCCTAAATCTTTTGAAATAGTTATTGTTTTTCCTATTAATGGAATATCATGTTCTTGAAATACTTCTAACAAATATTTTCCATCTTTATCTAGTGGTTTTAGTTTATCACCAAGAATAAATTTCCAACCAGTAGACAAAACTATTTTCGCATTTGTTATAGTACATATTTCTTTTAAAATTTCTACTTTTTTTGGATCTATTATTAGATATCCTCCATATTTGTTTTTATAATCTTTTAAACCAAAATGGAATGTATTTAAAACGCCGTCAATATCTAAAAAAATAACATTCATACTAACTCACTTCTTTTTTATTATATCATAGAAAAAGAGAAATATTTCATTCTCCTAATATCTTAATCTTCCTATATATTTATTTCATTTCTAAATAAATATTTTCTTCATTTTAAATTGCTTTTATCTCTATGTAATTTATAAACAATTGTTGATGGTTCAATATACTCACTTGAACATTTTGTTATTGTTAATGTTACTTGATTATCTTCCATAACAAAATATCCTTCTAATGTCCATCCCATTTCATTTTTAATATTAAAGTTTGCTTTATTTCCTTCTAATGTTGCCTTAGCATTTTCAAATGTTGTTACTCCATCAACTAGATATTCAAATGGTATTTCATCTCCATTTGGTGTATTTATGATTAATTCATCAACTGGATTAGAACTATCATCATTTCTCCAAACACCTACATAATTGTTAACATCTACATCTGGAGTTTGATTATTATTTTCTCTTATAGAACTTTTTTCTCCTTTTATTTTAAATGTTGTTGTATCTATTGATATTAAATCTATAGAACTTTCAGTAATTTTTAGTATAACATTATCATTATCTAATTCTAATGTTCCTTTAATAGACCATTCTAAATCATTTTTTGCTGCAAATGTTGCAGTGTTTCCATCTAATTCAGCTTTTATTCCATTAAATTCTCCTACTCTATATATAATATAATCAAAGCTTACTGTATTATCTTCAACTTTTGTTATATTAATTTCTTCATCAGGAATACTACTGTCATTGCTTTTCCATACTCCTTTATATTTAGAGAAATCATTTTTTGTTCCAAATATGCTACATCCAGTTACTACTAATAGCAAAGCAATCATTACTACAAGCATTTTTTTCTTCATTTTTCTCACCTCATTATACATTTTAGCACAAAAAAATATAAATAGAGAAAAAAGATATATTTAACTTAATTACTTGTATATAATGTTCTAATTTTATTGTTCCTTCTTTTCTTTAATAAGCCCTATGACTAAAAGCAATAATGATGTAAGGGTTATTGATAATTTATCTTCACCAATAACTTTCATGATTATATATCCTATTTTAATTAATTCAAGAAAAGTAATAAAACCTTCTACTCCCAATTTTATTAATCTATTTATATTTAGAAATTCTATTATTGAACAACTAAACACTAATACATAATAAGTTATCACTATTAAAACTGCACCATATAGAAAGTCTATTTCACTATACATATTGATAATAAATAATAAAAGTATATTTAATAATAGTAAATTTATTGAATAAAATCGTATAAAATATCCTTTATTTTCTATATATTTTTCATCATTTATATATATCTTTATTTTTGAAATGATCCTTTTATAAAACAATGAAAAACTCCCAAAAAGTGTTAAAGACGACGCTATTAAAAACCAATGTTTATCCATTGATAATTCGAAAATTGTGTAAAGAGAACATATAACAAATAATAGCAATAAACTTATAAATGTTGACGTTATAAAAATTAAAAAATTATATTTTGAATAAAACTTGTTATTGTTTAAATAAAAAGTTAATCCAATAAAACATATTGTTAATATTATACAAAACCAAGATACTGTATGATTAACTGTTAAATTTTCCATAAAACATATAAATAAAGCAATTATGTAACAAAATCTTGCTAAATTAATAGTAGTATTTATTGTTTTTAAACCATCACCATCTTTAATAATATTACTATACTTTTCATTACTTGAACTTTGAATTAATTCATGTTCACTTATTTCCAATATTTTGCATATTTCAGGTACTAAAGTAATATCAGGATAGCTAATTCCTCTTTCCCACTTAGATACTGCAGTTACATCTATAAATAATAAATCTGCTAATTTCTTTTGTGTATAATTTTTTTTAAGTCTTGAATTCTTAATAAATAATCCAAATTTTGTCTTGTCCATAATCTTATCCTTTCATTTAATTTAATTATATAAAGGAATAGTAAAAAAAACTATGGCCAGTTAAGCCACTTTTAAAGTTTTTATTATTTATATATAAAAAGATGCAATCTCATCTCTTGCATCTTAGATTCATTTATTGAATTTATTAGTCTCACTACTAATTCTAATTCTTGCACCATTTCCTTTGTAATAAACAACATTATTATTTAAAAATGATCTAGGTAAATATGTTACTTGCTTTTCTATACATGAAACTTTTTCATAAATCCTCACTTATTTTAAGTGCACTACAACCATATTTTTTTTTCATATCATTTTACTTTTAATTATTCAGAAATAAATTTATTAAAGTATAAATCTATAAATTCCACATCGTTTATTCTTTCTTCAAGATATTTATTGAAAGCATCTTTTTCAATACCATCTTTAACTATATCTTTATAATGTGGGAAATTGTTTTCAACTGTTTCTCTTCTAATCTCGTAGGTTTTACCACTAAAATTAAATTTAATATATTCTACATTATCTATTAGAGAAAATATTGAAACGGAATTATATACTATGCTTTTCTCTAAATAATAATTTTCATTTATATACCAATCAGTTATATGGTAATCAATTATTAATCCTAAATTTTCTGAATCTATTTCAAATACATAGCCATATTCAGATAATGGAAGTGAGGCAATTAGATTACCATCATTACTATTATTACCTACATATTTGTTTTTATATTTTATGATATTATCTATTCCTGATTTATTTCTATTAAATGGTACAATTGGTACTGTATCAATAGTATATTTTTTATTAGCATCTACAATAATATATTCATTTTTTGTGTTGCTATTTACTCTATATACGGTATATAGTGGATTATCACATTCATAAACATAATCGTTTCCTGTTTTGATAGTACAAAATCTTGGTAATTGTTTTAGTGAAATAACGCTTATATAATCGATAATAAATAATGTTATTATATATAATATAAAATATGTAATACAGATTAAAGTTCTTTTTTTAAATTTATATTTCTTTGTTAGTTTACTTACTCCTATTAATGATATTATACCACCAACCACAGAATAAATACTTCCCCATGAGCTTTCTGATCTAAACATAGTCATAGCTGTAAAAGATATTAAAACTCCTAATACTAGTAATACTATTCCTAAATTATTTCTAACTAAATTTATTTTTTTAGATGAATAATCAATTGTATTTATGATATTTTCTTCAAATTTTTCTTGATATTCTTCTTTTTTTAGTTTTTCTCCACTCAATAATTCATTAATAGTAATTTCAAGTTCATCACATAATGGCTTAAACAAAGATAAATCAGGCATATTCCTTCCATTTTCCCAATTTCCAATTGATTTATCTGTTACTCCTAATTTTTCTGCTAATTCTTGTTGAGTCATTTTCTTATCTTTACGACACTTTGCAATAAATTTTCCTATTTTTTCTTGATTCATAATTATCTCCCTTCTTGTTTAAATCATATAACTTTTATAATTAATTTAACAGGAAATGATTCTAGAGTTAATAAAAATAGTAAATAAGAAATTAAGTTTCTACTTATAATTATTTTAAGAAAAAATAATTATATTTCTCTTGGTTATTCATCTTTTTTTATTCATTCCTTTAGGTTCTTCTATATTTTTATTAAATTTTATTTCTTTAGAATTAATAACGTGTTCTAAATATTCTTTAACATTAATATGCTCTTTAGGTTTATCAAATTCCGTCATTATTATTTTTTCAATTTCTTCGCTAGTTATATTAAATGTTTTTAGAAAATCAAGATATTTTTTATACTGATAATTTAATAATTCATCAATTGTCATAAACTTCCTTATACCTCTATTATTAAAGTCAGCATTTTCAAACCAGCACCAATATTCATTATCCTTGTATATCAAAAATGTATGTGTTGGGTAGTTATTATCATAATCAAGTTTAACCATTTCATATATGGTTTTTATTTGATATCCTTCTTTTAGAAACCACTTTCTTTCAAATTCTACTTGATCCCAGCAGTTACCATATAAGTTTTTTAAAACATCACTGGGACTTTCTAAAATATAAAGTTGCTCCCATTCTACATTAAAGTCAATGTCGTCATAATGGTAAACTCGCCCATTTTTTCCTAAATAGCCATAATTAATATTTTTTGACATAAAATCTAAAAGGGCCTCTGGTGTTTTTATATTATTCATTAATTCACCTCTTTATTTTTTTAAAACTATAAATCTTTTTATTTAATAATACTCTTGAACTAATAAAAGATGTAATTGGAATTATTAAAATTGATGCAATAAACGTTATTAAAAGTAAAATTATATTTTGAGTGAATACTTTATAATTTATTAAACTTTCAATAGAAATTGTTCTATGCCACATGAAAAAGCCAATAAATGTACTAATTAATGCAAAATATAAAGTATTTATGGTTGTACTTAATATATCTGCACCAACGTTCATTCCCGATTTATATAGTTCTTTTTCTTTTATTTTAGGATTGTTTTCTAAAACTTCGTTCATTGCTGTTGCAACAGATATTGATGTGTCTATTATTGTACCTATTGCACTTACCAAAAACATTCCAATTATTACATTTGTCATATTGTAATTAATATCAAAGTTAAATGCCCCTATTGTTTCTAGTGCCTCATCCCCAAAACCACCAATTTTTGCTCTTTTACCAATTATATAAATTAAAACAAATATAATAAATAATACTACCATTACTCCAATAAAAGCAGACTTTGTTTTATTACTATATCCATTAAGCATAAATATAGATATTAAGCTTGCTAAAACACATATTATTAAAGCTAGTGTTATGGCGTTAAAACCAAGAGCCATTAATATAATATAAGTAATAATTAATATCATACTCAAAAGAAAAGTGAAAAATGTTTTTACTCCTCTTTGCCTACCAATAAATAATAGCAAAAAGAATAATATAATCCATAATATACTATTCATGTTTTATCACTGCCTTTCTTGAGTTATTTAATATTAAGATAGATATAAATAAAGATATTGGAATAGTTAGTGCTATACCAACACAATTACATAATACGATAGTTAATTCAAGATCAGCATAAAAATCAAGGGCACTAGCAAGAGGCATACCATTTTTAAGTGCAAGTAAAACTGTTGGTATTACTGATGTAAAACAAGTAAATAACATTACATTTATCATTGTTCCTACTATATCTTTAGAAATTACTTTTCCAGATTTAAGTAAATCTTTTTTATCTATTTTATTATTTTTTTCTATTAATTCATTTAATGAAGATGATATTGTTATAGCAATATCCATTATGGCACCTAGTCCGCAAAGCAATATACATACATAAAAATAATTATAATAGTCATGAACTACATCGATATATTCCATACTCCAAATATTTAAATTCTTGCCATATGTTTGCATTAAAATAAACGAAAGCCCGAATGATATTAATAATGAAATAATTGATGAAACGATAGCTGATAAAGTTTTTTTGCTTTTTCCATTAGTAATAAATAATGAAAAAATTATAAATATTATAGATATAATAAAGTATAAACCTAACATATTTATTGATGGGTTATTATTAAATATTAATATTGCAAAAACTGTTAATAATACGTTTGTAATAAAACTTATAAGAGTTTTAATTCCTTTCTTACCTGCTATTAAAAGAATTAAATCAAAAAATATTATTATCAAAATAGCAATATATTTATCTCTTTTAAAGTTATCAATATTTATTATTTGTTTACCATTTTCAGACAATTTAACTAGTAATTCATCATTTTTTTCTATTTTATCTCCATACACAAGTGACTTAGAATAACGATTTGTAGTTTTTAAAACATTACCTTTGTATTTTCCATTCATAACAATTCCTGTAATTGTCTGTTCATAGTGCTCTTCATTATTATAGTCTGTACTTTCCAATTTATTTTCAACTTTAGTAACTTTTAATATTGGTGTTTTATATAAAAAATGATCATTATATACAAATATAATACATAGAAGTGATATGACAATCATAATAATTATTTTATATTTATTTTTACTCATTTATAACTACCTCTTAATCACAATTATATACTTTTTTAAGAAAAAAGAATAGATTATTATCCATTCTTATTCATTTACATATTCTACATTAGCACATTTATTTAAATCTATATCAATTAAATTTAGTAGTTCATCTAAATACTTATTATTCTTATTTTTTTCTACTACAAAAGATAATGTATTATATTTATTAATTAGTGATTCTCCCAAAGTTATTTCGTATTCTGGAAGATTATCCATATCAAATGATAGGTTATTAGCATTTTTACTCTCACTTAGTATTTTTTCTATATCATAATTATACTTTCCTTTTATTGATTTAGTGTATTTTAAAATCATATTACAATTTCTATTTGGCATACAAGATTCATATGCTGTAAATAATTCATAGGTTCCATCATCATATAAGCTTAATGATATTGGAACATAACTTTTGTTACCTACATTAATACTCATTAATAAATTTCCATGTTCTTTTAAAATATCAGTTGCTAATTTATTATAACTATTAGTACATTTATTTTTTATACTTAATTTTGATCCTGTTGTAAACATAACTAAATCACTATCAATTATCTTTTCTTTAAAATTGTTTTTTATATCTTCTGTTAGTTCTACAAAATCTACTACTACTCTATTTTTATAAACATCGATACTAACTGAATTTAATTCTTTTATTGGTTCATTTGTCAAAAGATAGTCATTTATTTTATTATATGTATCAGATAAATCATTATAAGAGTATTTAACATATTCTATTTTAATTGATTTATCTACTGTAAATAATTCATTATAATAATAGAATTCTCTAGTTCCCTTTACTGGAAGCTTTTCTTTTACTATTTCAACTATTACGTTATTTGCATCATTACTTATATACATTCCACCATAATAATCTGGATATTTACCATCATATCTATATTTTAAGAATGCCTCTATATTTCTTGCTACAAAAGACATTTGATAATTTTTTTCATAGAAATTATCTATTTCTTTTTCTTTATTTTTATACAATAACGTACTTAAAACTATTAATGTTAAAATAAATAATAATGAAACAGTTATTATTGTTTTTAATCTTTTTTTTGTTTTATTTCTTGATTCTATTACATTAAAGACAGCTTTCTCTTTAGCTTCTTCACTATTATTTTTTTCTCCGTTTATCAATTCTTCAATACTTATATCAAGTTCATTACATATTTTCTTTAAAAGTGAAACATCAGGAAAGCTTATACCCCTTTCCCATTTACTTACTGCATTAGTACTAACTCCCATTTTTTCAGAAAATTGTTCTTGTGTTAATTTTTTATCTTTTCTTAATTTAGAAATAAATTTCCCTATTTTTTCTTGATCCATAATTATCCCTTCTTTCATGAATAATAATATCATCTAGGATTATATAATTACACATACTGTTGGTTTAATTTTATTATATATGAAAAAAGAGAATTAATATTCTCTATTTTTTAGTTCTTCTTTTATTGGCATTATTATTGTTAATAGTATTCCTAGTATACTACAAGCAAATATGAATAATGGTACTAATGAAATATTATTATTAGTTGATACTTTTATATCAGTATGTGGAGCTTTTATAGTATTTGATTTCACTGGTTTATTATTATTTGGTTTTGTTGTTGTAGTTGGTGTTGGATTAGTAGTTGTTTTATTTGTTTCTTCTGTTTTAGTTTCTTCAGTTTTTTCTTCTTTTGTTACTGTAAATGATGCAGTTGCTTCTTTACTGTTGTTAAAAATTACTTTTAAAGTGTGAACTCCATTGCTTAAAGTATCCAAAAATGCTTTTTTAAACGTAACAATTGTACTTCCTTCTTTTGATGTATAGTTTTCTTCACTTACAAGTTTATCATCAACATATACTTTACCACCATCTTTAAATAGACTGTAATCTGCATTTATTCTAAATTCTGCTTCATCTTTATCAGTTGTATATGTTTGTTTATCTCCTTCAACTACTTCATATTCTTGAGTAGGTTCAGGCTCTACTTCACTTTTTTTAGATACTGTAAATGTTGTTTCGGATGTTTTATCATTTACAAAAACAAACTTTAATGTATGACTTCCTTCTTCAAGTGTATCCATATATTCTTTTGGAAATATTATAGTAGTTTCTTCTAATTCATATTGGAATTCTTCCCAGTTAAATTCTTCGTTATCAATATATACAATATGACCTTCAAATGCTTTTTGATTAGCATCTACTGTAAATCTTGCTTCAGTACTTTCTCCTATTGTATATGTTTGATTTGCTCCTTCAGTTATTTCGTAAGTTGCTGTATCATTTTCTACTAATAAAAATGCATTTCCTACTATTAGTAATGTTCCAGGTTCACCTTGTTGAACTGAATTATATTTCATATTAGAAATTGAAATATTACCTGTAAACATTCCATATTCATCCATAGAAAATTCATATCCATCTTTAGCTTTTAATTCAATTTGATATTCATAATATTTATCATTTTCAAATTCGTAGTAATCAGTAGCAGTTGAAGTATAATACATTCCATCTTCTGAAATCCACCATTTTATAGAGCCAATTTCATAGTTAGAGTTATCATCTTTTTTGATACTTGCTATGTTGTCACCTGCTTTTGTTCCCATTTCAGGTTTTGTTATACCACTTATAGATATTTCATCGATTGGTAAAAGCCACTTAGCATATAATTCTACATCAGATTCTAATGTGCTATAGAATTTAAATTGATTTTCAAAAGTGCTTTCCAAATACCACCCAGCAAAAGCCATACCTTCCTTTGTTGGCGTTGGAATTTTTCCTTCAATTACTTCAATTACTTCCTTACCACTTTCTACTGTGATAGCATCGATTGCGCTACCACCATTGCTATTAAATGTTATTGTGTAAGTTTCTTCTGCATATACATCTGTTATGGGACCTAGTGCAATTAATCCCATGATAGTTAATATTGCAATCATTAATCTTTTCATAAATATTCCTCCTAAACACTTTTATTTTATTTTTTTTTAATCATTAAGTCAACAATAATTATCCTATTTCATATGTTAATTAATAATATTTATAGTTATTTTATCATTTATTAAAAAGAATGCTACTAAAGCTAGTTCTATTACTACATTTATAATTCCAGAATATCATCTCATTATATAAATTTTATCAAAATAAAAATGTAAACATCTTTTTGTGTCTACATTTTTATTATCTATTATACTTCAACTACATCTTTCTTCTATATCATTATCTTTTTATATTCTTTTAATTTTTCTAAATCATCTTTATCATGTTTTTTCGTTTTTAAGTAATTCTTATCCTCTTTTTTAAAACGGTTACATTATATTATACATTTGTTTATTTGTCATTTTTTTCTTTAATAACATCAATTTTAGAAAGATTCCCAATCAAAAGAGATGACTTATTATTATGATTATTATAATTTTCAATTACTTTCTTTTCATCAAAATTGGCATAGCAATATTTACAAAAATGCTTGCATGAGTTGTATTCTCCAATATCCACCATTTTAACACAGTGGCACTTCCCTTCTTTTCTTGCTTTCCATTCTTCTTTATATATTTTTCCAGTTAATTTAAAGGCTAAAGTTCTCGATAGACATTCATCTTTTATAAAACCAAATTCTACTAAGTTCATATCTTCAAAACAAGTGTGAACTTTAATGTTATGTTCTTTTGCAGATTTACTAAAAGATAATCCTATTTCTTTATAATCATCATAATTTAGTTCTTTATAATTTAATACTTTTTTGTTTTTTAAAACATTTTTATATTCATCTAAAAAAGATATTACAATTTTTTCTATATATCCATCTAGTAATTTGCATATCTCATTAAAGGCCTTCTTATGATAAGAAAGTGGGTATTTATCACTTATAAAGACTGGATCATATCTTACTGCAATATTTTCTTTACCAATCATTCTAGATAGTTTTTTAATCCCTTCTATTATTTCTTTTTTTGGAGGTAGATTTGGTTCAATATCTTTTTTGTAAGGCGTTAAAGTAACATGAAAATATACTTTCTTATCAATTTCATTTAATCTATCTAAAATTGGTAAGGGATTTTTAGTGCAAAAAAATATTAAATCTACATCATCTAGGTTAATTCTACTGACTAAACTTTTTCTGAAAGGATTTCTAACATCGATAAAGCCTTCTTTTAGACGATTCATAAACCAATCTAGATAGAATGCTACTACATCTGTTCTTCCACTTACATTAAGTATCATCTTATCACCTTCATTAATTCTATTATAACAAAAAGAGTAGATTTTTCTACTCTTTTATACACCCATTGTCATTGTTTCAGGTAAAGTACTTCCTCCATCTATTACAATTCCTTGAGCTGTAATATAGCTTGATTCTTGACTTGCTAAGAATGCTGCTAATTCACCAAGCTCTTCAATTGTTCCTAAACGTTTCATTGGAATAGCTTTAGCGATACCATCTACTACACTTTCAGGATTATCTGGCGAAGATAGCTTAGCCATATTATCTACCATAGGAGTTCTTATGTATCCTGGCATGATTGCATTTACTCTTATATTATACTCAACTAGTTCTGCAGCAAGGCTCTTTGTAAAACCTAAAATAGCTGCTTTTGTGGTTGCATATGCTACTTCTCCACTATCTGCTACCATTGGTCCTGTTACACTTGATAAATTAATTATTGAAGCATTTATATTTTTCATATAAGGAAGAGATGCTTTAGTAACATTCCAAGTTCCATTTATATTAATATTAAAATGAAAATCTCTTTCTTCATCTGTCATATCTTCAAATTTAACAAGTTTACATACTCCTGCATTATTTACTAAAATATCAATTTGCCCATATTTTGCTCCTACTTCGTTAATTATAGATGTTACTTTTTCTTTATCTCTTATATCAACAAAGTATCCCTCTACATTATGATTATTTAATTCTCTTTTTGTATTTTCAATTTCATTTGAATAATCAAGTATAATTACTTTTGCTCCATATTTTAGGAATGTTTTAACAACTCCTAAACCATTTCCCATTGCGCCACCTGTTACGATAGCAATTTTATTTTCTAGCTTCATTTCTTTCTCCTTCTATTTTTCTTCTATTATTAAATTATCTCCTGTCATTTCTTTAGGTATTTTTAGATTCATCATATAAAGCATTGTTGGTGCAATATCTGATAATTTCCCATCTTTTAATTTTATATTTTTTCTTGTAATGATACAGTGAACTGGATTAGTTGTATGACTTGTTACTGGTTTATGATCTTTATCCCACATTACGTCACAATTTCCGTGATCTGCTATTACTATTAATTCACCATCTAATTCTTTTATCTTGTTATAAATCTTTGTTAAACATTTATCCATATGTTCTACAGCAAGTTTAGCAGCTTCATATACGCCAGTGTGCCCAACCATATCTCCATTAGCAAGATTCATAATTGTTACATCATAGTTTCCTACTTCTTCTAGAAATTTTTCTGTTACTTCATAAACACTCATTTCTGGTTTCAAGTCATATGTAGCAACTTTTGGTGAAGGGATTAAAATCTTTTTCATATCGTTATATTCAACTTCTTTTCCACCATCAAAGAAAAAGGTTACATGTGGGTATTTTTCAGTTTCAGCAATACGTAATTGACTTTTTCCATTTTCATGAAGATAATCTACTAAGATGTTTTTCATGTCACTATCCTTAAATAAAGAGTTACACTTTACTGTTTCAGTTACGTTATACATAGTTACTACTTTTAAATTTTTGAAGTGCCTTACTTTCAAATCTTTCTCATTTGCCATTTTTTCATATTCAGTGGGATTAGTAAGTAAAGTAAGCATCTCACGAAGTCTATCTTTTCTAAAGTTAAATGCTATAAAGGCATCGTTATCTTCAATTGGAGCTTTGTTAATTATTCCAGGTATTACAAATTCATCAGTAATGTCATTATTGTAGTTTTCTTCAATTAATTCTTTATAAGTATTGTATTCTTTACCTATCCCATAGCACATAGCATCATATGATAGTTTTAATCTATCAAAGTTATTATCTCTATCCATTCCATAGTATCTTCCTGATATAGTTGCTATTTTGCCAAGATTTAGTTCTTTCATCTTTTTATCAAGCATATCTAAATAAGTTAAAGCGCTTTTTTCATATGTATCTCTTCCATCAAGACATATGTCTAAATAGACATTTTTAATTTCATTTTTCTTTATTATTTCAAGAAGTCCAAGAAGATGGTTTATATGAGAATGAACTCCTCCATCTGATAGTAATCCAAAAACGTGTAAATTACTATTATTCTTTTTAACATGATCAAACACTTCAAGGAGTTCTTTATTTTTAGATAAACTATCATTTTCTATTGATGAGGTTATTGCTTCAAGTGGTTGTAAGGCAATTCTTCCTGATCCTAGATTCATGTGTCCTACTTCGCTTGTTCCCATTTGTCCTTCAGGAAGCCCAACAAATGGTCCACTTGCTTGTAAAATTGAATGTGGAAATGTATTAAGTAACATATCAAAAGTTTTTTTATTAGCATTTAAGAAAGCATTACCATCACTTTCAGCACGTACTCCACATCCATCTAATATACATAAAACTAGTGGTTTCTTCATTTCAATCATCTCCTTTTTTATTATATAATATCTATTTGAAAAAAGCAAAAAAGAGTAATGATACTCTTTAAGCCTTGCTTTGTTTTAAAGCCCATATTAATGGATATTCTTCTTCTCCATCAATTTCATATTGACTAGTTAATGCAAAATCTTCTATATCGTGCCCTTCACCATTTATCAATGTTAAGTTAAAATCGTCTCCCATTTCATTATGACACTTTTTTAATCTGTTTACATATTCATCATTTTCTCCAGATATTCCCCAATATTTGCAGTTTGAATTTGTGTAATGTGTGTTAGCATCAGATACTGGCACAACAGCTGAAAAGTAATCAGGATAACGGCTAGATAAATACATAGCTGCCCTTGCTCCTGATGAATGCCCACTTATTGAAACTCTATTTGTATCAGCATTATATGACTCAACAACGTCATCTATTGCTCCCATAATCTTATCAGCATATGCATCTTTTTCATCAACACTAGTATTTGTAACTGGACACATTATTATAGCCTTTGGAGTTATTGGAGAAGCATTACGTTTTAGTAGTGCATCAAGGCCTGATGCTGATACTTCTTTACCAAACTCTCCTGCTCCACGAAGATAAACATGTACTGGTAAATCTTCATAACTATCTACTCCAGCAGGTAAGTATAAATAGTATTTTAATCCCTCGTAGTTATATAATTCACATGTATATCCATCTACCATATCAACATCCATTGTTGATCCATTACTTCTTTTTCTTCCTGAAGTTCCAAAGATAGTATTACTTTTTTTGAACATAGTTCCAAAATTAATTAAATCACCATATTTTTCTCTTATTATTTTATATTGATAATCTATATCATTTTGAAGTATTTCTATTTCTTCTTCTATTTTTGATAATTCCTCTATTATTTTATCCAACTCTTGCTTTAGTTTATCTTTTCTATCGTTGTGAACACTAATTACATTTCCGTTACTATCAGTTTCTTCTTTATATTCTGGTTCAGCTTCATATTGT
>JAFUTR010000049.1 GCA_017477845.1 Bacilli bacterium | reverse complement strand
GCCCTGAAATACTAACTTGAACACATATATTGTATTTTTTTTAGAAAAATTACTTCTTTTTGTTTCATTTAGTCCTTCAATTTTAAATAATATGAAAAGATTAAATGCATGTTGCACTTAATTTTTCATTTCACCTTTTTTCAATAAAAATGACTCTCTTGCAGTTTTTTCTAGCAATTTCATATAATTCTTTAGTATTTGAACTATTTTTCCCACCTAAAACTAGCATTAAAGATGCTCTCATACTTATATCAAAACATTCTTTTTGTCTTTTATTAGTTGCATCACATATAGTTTTATTAATAGTAATAATATCTTTATTTCCTACTTTTTCAATTACTTTTTTAGCTAATAAATCAAATAAAGAACTAGAAAATGTGGTCTGACTTATTATATAAATATTATCTATTTTAGACTCTTTATACTTAGAATAAAATAAATCAATATCATTTTCATTTTCAATAACAAAATAATTATTTCCTGCAAATCCAACAGTTCCAACTATTTCAGGATGAGTTTTTTTCCCAATTATAACAATAAATGAGTTATTCTTTTCTCTTTCTACAATATTATGTATTGCCTTAACTCTTCCACATGTTAAATCAATTACTTCAATACTATTTTCTTTAGCGTATAAATAACTATCAATAGGTTCACCATGTGCTCTAAATATGACCTTATTGTTTTTTGGCACATCAGTTATTTTATTAACGGTAACCATTCCCAAATCTTCCAGCTCTTTAATAACTAAATCATTGTGAATTATTTCTCCAAGACAATATATTTTTCCTTGTTTAACTACTTCTAAAGCTTTTTTATAAGTATAGTCTACCCCACTACAAAATCCAGAATACTTTCCAACAATTATTTCCATATTATTATTTTCTCAATCCTTGTTCTAAAACTTTTGTAATATTTGCATCTTCTCTTTTAATATAACAGTTAAGATGATTAGTAGTATTTAAAGTTTTATCTACTACTTCATCATAAGATACTAATAAATAATCTTGCCCAATTCTACTAACTGATATTTGAGTTCCCTTTGGAATAATACCAAAAACAGCACTAAGTTTATTATCGCTACAAGCAAGAGTATTGTCGCCAGTTACAACTCCTTCAGCTATTTTCTTTTCTTCTTTATATGTTGAAAGATCTATAAATTGAACTTCTGTTTCTAAATGAGTATAATCACGGCTTAAAAAAGCAGTAACTGTTCTCTCATCACGAGTTCTGTATGATACAGCATACCAATCGTCCATTGTATATAAAAGTTTTAAAGATTCATGATTATCAAGCCTACCTAAAGAAGGGCTTACTCTATTATCACTGCTTGGAAGAGCCCTAATATTTAAATTATCAGTATCAGATACTACTACTTCATTACCTATATCATATCTTTTACAAGGACTAACATAATCTTCATTAACATAACAATCACTATTTCCAATTTTTATTTTATACCATCCATCAACATGTCCATATTCTTCGATAACTAAATTCTCAGGTAAAGTAATTCCATATAATTCATCTTGTTTAGATGGCCCTTTTCTTACATTAACATTTTTTTCTACTTTAATGCAATTAGGAACATCTTGATAAATAGTTTCTGCATAAGCAGTAGCACTAAAATTATCAAATACTGCTCTATTACTTTGAGAAGAAGATAAAACAAATCCCATTAAAGCAAGAGAAGCAAGACGTTTAACATTAATATTTTTAATATTCATAATAATCACTCCAAATTCATATTTATTTTATCAAATATTTTTAAATATGTAAAATAAAGGCCAAAATAATTAAAAGTGCACCATAAAGATGCACTTAATAGTTTATCAATCTGTAAGAACTATATATGGATTAGCCATGCTTCCATCACCTGAGATATATTTTATATCAGAGACTAAAGAAATAGCTGGACGAGCACCGTCCTCGAGGTTGACATTGTCGCTGCTCAAGCTACCGTTCGGATTCACGTGACGACCATTTGCACTGCTGTTATAGAAATAGTTAGGCGAAGCAAGCCAGTACCATTGCCCTGTTTTTCGTATATTTGAATTATTAAGCAAATTCATTTCTGGATTACTCATTAATCCTACTTTATATGTTAATTTTGCTTTATCATTACTCACACTAAACTTATCTGTTTCATTTGTACAACTTAAATCTGTCGTACTATTATATTCTTTAAAATACATATAGGCTGAAAGACTCCCTCCATTTGGATTCCATCCATTTGTTGATGCATTGTTCATACTCCTATCATTACAGAATATTGTATCTTCTAAATATTCATCATATGGAAGCATATTATGCTTATACCATGCATCTATATTTCCTTTTATTGTTGAATTAAATTTATTTACATCATCATTATATAACATTTCATTTAATGCATCATCTATTTCTTTTCCATTTTCAAGTAATACATAATACATACTACCTGAGCCTGTATAATGATATAGATATGCTACTGTTGAACATACTTTTAAGCCATTATCTAAGCACATATAATGATGTGTTGATAAGTTCGTCGTATTATTATAGTTTTCTATTCCTATTGGATCTACTAGTGTATAGTTCGTTCCATCCCATGTTACACTTGAACCCCAATAATGATTTGGTACATAATTATATCCTGATGTAGTATATCCAGATATCATTCTTAAATTTGACTCTGTACATGTGCTACTTGTATCATTACATGTATACTTGTAATCACTATAATTGCTTGAATTAATTACTAATTCATCTTTTCTTACTATATGTGTATCTGTTAAATATAACCCATTTCTTCCCTTTGCTATTAGTATTTTCTCTCCTGCATTTAAATAAGTGTAATTTGTTTTGGTTGTTGTAGTTAAATACATTGGACTAGAACATGTTTTTGTCACATCCCCACATGTATATTTATTTACGTAATTTGCATAATTACTATACCAATCATCTACTGATACTCTTGTTGGATTACTTATTGTGTATGTATTATCTCCGTTATCTACTATTGAGTCTCCTATCATTATATCAAAATCACTTTTTTGTTTTGTTACTGATAATTGAATAGTATAATAACTTGTTCCGCTAGAAAGTCCTACTATATAAGATGGTTGGGTTCCAGTAATTATTGTTGCACTTCTAAATGTATAATAGCCACTATAATCTGTTTCAGGTATATCGCTTCCTAATATTGGATCAACTAGTTCATATGTACTTCCTGTAAAGTTTATTGTTTTTGAGTATTTATTTGTTGCAACAATTGGTATATAAGTAGAAATTATTGTGTTAATTGCTGTCAAATTTTGTGTTGCAGTAGTAGCATAAGTCTTATAATTATATACGCCATTATACATATATCCTACCATAGCTGGAGACCTATTGTTTGCATTAAATGTTGTCGTGCCTATTTGACTATAATGTACTGTATTTGCTACTGTATAACTTGTTGTATATGCAGTTGTTGAACTTGAATATCCATTTACTTGATATAGTGTTGCACATGTGTCTGTTGAAGAGGCACAAGTATATTTTCCAAATAATGTTTTGTATGTTGAGTCACTCCATCTTGATGTTATCTTTGTTCCAGTTAATGTAAATGTGCTATTTGTCTCATCATATGTATAGCTAGTTCCATACATATAATCTCCATCTAAGTTTTTAGTTGAACCATTAGTTCCTACTATTCCTACATGGTTACCTCTCGTACTAAGACATTGGTTATTTTCAGGTTCTCCATTATATATCATCTTTACTCCACCTGTATCAGTGGTTCTTATCATCTGCCAACAATGATTTGCAAAAATTACATTATTTTTATCTAGTATTTCATTTGCTAATGAATTTCCAGTAGAATTATTAGGTGCATACCAATGATATATTTTTTTGTTCCCTACTCCTGAGATTGAATCTTGATGAGCTCCAGTATACTCTTTTGCATATGTTCCCTCGCTAGCTGCAAGTCTCATAACGTTATATAAAGTTCTATCTATCTCTATACTTGCTATTCCATTTTGATCTATTCTAGCTACTTGTACATTATCAGTTAATGATACTTCTCCAGTACTTTTAATAACTGCTTGCAAGGTATCTTTAGAACAAGTATATGTCTTATATGTTTCATTTGTCTCAGTACAATTTGTGCTTCCAAATATCTCATTTAATACTTCTTTATTATCATTATATGAAGTTGTGTCTCCTCCTGTTATGTAGTACTCATCTTCATCTAACTTTAATCCTATTTGAGTTTTTATTCCATTATCAGTTGCAGCCTTCCTTAAGAAATTTCTATAACTACTTCCAGATAAAGTTGAAGTAGCATCTTCATAATTATATGTTTCTCCGTTAGACGAATATCCAAATCCCCATCCAGATTCATTTATTCCTTGTTTTTGAATTGTTTCAATTATTAAATTTAATGTGTACTCTGCTCCATCATATCCACTATTACTTGACTTACATTCATTTGTGTGAGTAACTTCATTAGTTGTACAAATTATTCCTCCACTATAGTTAGGATTATAGGTAACACTTTCCATAAAAGATGATGATGCTGAGTTTCCATTAATAACAGATTTATAAATATAGCAGTCTCTATCATTAACATCGTCATGTGAGTACATCCAGTCACTTTCATTAGCAAGATTAATTATTGCCATTTTCTCATTTAATGTTGTATTAAAATTAGGAAGAATTGTCTCATCAAGTGCTTTCCAAGAGTCTTCTATACAAACTCTTGCATACACTGGAGCATCCCCTTCATTTCTTACAACCAAAGCTTTTGGAGTCGTGTCTCCTGGAGTCCAGTTAGAAGGACTATTAAACTCTTCTTGTATAACAGTCTCATAACTTGCTGTATTAAAAACATTACGAATAATTCCAGTACTAGATAAATAAGCAAGAGTTGTTCCTGCTCCCAAAAACATAATTGCTAATATAAATATTATATTCTTTTTATTCTTCATACCATCACCTATTTCCTATTATGTAATTATATACTATATAAATAATAACATAAAAAAAGGACTTTTTATAGTCCTTAATTATCTTTTACTATTAATATAGTTAATCATATCTCTTCTTTCTTTAACAAGACTTTTAATATGTTTTTCTCTATAATCAACTACTTCACTTACATCTCTAGTTCTTTTTTCTAGTTCAGCTTCAGTACAATCATACTTATCTAATAAAAAAGTAAATAATTTATTTTCATCAAGTTCAATATCTTTACTATTTCTTTTATACTCAAGTAAATTTTCTAATAAACTATCAAAAGGAATTTTATTAGCAAGCTTTAAATAATCTAAATCATTTGTTGTGAAATCAACAACTTCATTTTCATTTTTTAAGTATCTTTCTAGTTCACTTTTTCTTGCAGTACTTAATCCTTTTTTATCTTCATTTACTGCATTAACAACTGTAGTAAATGTGAAAGTCTCTCCAAATTCATCTGTTTTAGTTCTTTCAACATAATCCCACTTAATTCCATTTGTATAATCTCTAGACATAATCTCATCTATCTCCTCTTGTGAAAGCCTAAGATCTAAATCATTATTAAAATCTTTAATTAAATTTTTAGCTCTTTCATATCCTCTTTCAGGAGTAGTATTATTAGAGTAAAGTAATTTTAATAAAGTAAGTTGTAAAAGCCTATGTCTTAATTCTATATCACTTTTATGATTATTAACTGTCTCTTTTAAAAGAGAGTAATCTAATTCTCCATTATATTTTTTATCAAATATTTCTAAAAGTTCATCTAAGTTAACTTCCTTTTGAACATATTTTTGTAATTCATAATTTGGCTTAACAATTCCTGTTTCAGCATCTGCAACTACATAAAACTTAGGTATATCATTTTTTGCATATTTATTTTTATTAATACTACTTATTTCAACATACACTTCTTCACTATTATTTTCATCAATACTTTTACCATTTGAACGATAATTACAATTTAAAATATTTCTTTCTTTACTAGATAATCTATAAAGTAATTGATCAGTAGTTAATAAATCTTCAATATTTTTAATTGCAAAAAATTGTTTATCAATAATCCCTTCATTTTTTTCAAGTTCTTTTTCTGGATATTTTATTTCATACCAGTTTGCAACTTTATCAATTAAATTTTGAATATCAGTTATATTCATATATGATTTATACCCACCATCTAATGAATTTTTTAACCATTCTAAAAATTGATAATTTGTTTTAATATTATATTTTTCTAAATTTTCATCTTTAAATCTTTCTAGTTCACTAATTGTCATAATGACATTCCTCCTCAAAACAACGCATATTATATCACAAAAGTTAAAAAAAGTACAGCAAAATCTGTACTTATATTAAAATGGAAATAATAAAAGTATTAAGATATATCCTGTTAGTATAGCTGCAAGTGAAATTGGTACACTCATTTTAAAGTATTCTTTATTAGATACTGAATATCCATTTTTATTTAATATTCCTATCGCTGCAATATTAGCACTTGCTCCAATTGGAGTGATATTTCCACCTAAAGTTGATCCAACAATTAATCCGTAATAGAGAATAGTTGGATTGATTCCTGTACCAAGCGAGATAGAAAGTACAACGGGAAGCATAGTAGCAACATATGGAATGTTATCAATAAATGCTGATACTAAAACAGATACAAACACTATTAAGGTGTACATTACAAATGGGCTACTACTTCCAATATTCATGAATACTTTTCCAATATAATCAATTGCTCCAACTTCTTTAACTCCCCCTATTATTACAAAAAGGGACGCAAGAAGGAGCAATGTTTGATAATCTATTTCTTTTAAGTTATTAAAAATAGAACTAAAACTTTTAGTTTTTATAATTTTAATTATTATTCCAACTATAAAGTAAAACATACAAATATATCCATTTATTAATTCTGGCTTTTTATCTATAAATGATGCTACTATTAATGACACAACAGTTAATACTAATAATACTGTTGGCGCATAATCACTAATCTTTTCTACACTACCTTTTTCTATTTTTCTATTATGCTTACGCATTAGAAAGTATAAAACCAAAAGTGCTGCAATAAGACCCAGCTGGACAATAAAGAAAAGTCCCATCTTTCCTTCATAAAAGAAGAAATCCATAAAATTAAGTTTCATCGCTCCAGCAAGTAGAATTGAAGTTGTATCGCCAACTAATGTTGCAGCACCTTCCAAATTAGAAAAAATTGAAACAGCAAGTATTATAGGAACTGGTGACACTTTAAGTTTTTTTGCAACTGCAATAGTAACAGGAGCAATCATTAAAACTGTAGCAACATTATCAACAAACGCTGATATTACTCCAGAAAAAAGTGCTAAAGCTAAAGTCATCCATTTAACATTTTTAGTCTTTAAAATTATTAAATCTGAAAGCATATTAGGCATTTTAGACTCAATAAAAAGTGATACTGTTCCCATAGTTCCAAGAATCATTAATAAAACGTTAAAATCAATACTATCTAATATTTTTTCAACTGGAAGAATTCCAAATAAAACAAATATACAAGCTGAAATAAAAGCTATACAATGTTTATAATTTGAAAAAACAAGCATTAAAGCATAAGTTAAAAAAAATAAAATTATTGCAAATTGTATCATATTTATCTCCTTCATTTTTTTATTTTTCCAACTAAAATTGGGAACTTTTTCATCGTTAATATAGCAAACGGATACATTACTAAAAGAGTAACTATACTAGTAACAAATGTCATAATATCATTAGACAAAGAAAAACTAATATATTTTTTAAAAAGTGCTAAAACAAATCCATGATATCCTAAAAAGAATATAGAGTTTACTCCTACTCCACTAAAAAACTTACTTTTATTTAATACTGTATTAACAAATATTATAATAGAAAAAATCGTAAAAATTGTCGAACTAAGAAAAATTAATACATTTCCATAGTGATTAGCATTCATACTTATTTTAATATTATTATCTTGAAGAATATACCCTCCCATTAGTAATATTATTACTAAAATAATTGAATAATAACTTGTAATAAATTTTTCAAATACTTTAATATGTTTCATAAACAAATAACCTAAGTGATAAAACAAAAGTCCAATTAAAGAAGTATCCAAATGAAAATATACTAAAAATGTATAATTACTTCTTGAATAAAGTATTCCCAAAATAAATATTAAAACAATTGATATAGATAACTTTATATCATCTTTAAATACTCGAGTTAATAAATAAAACATAATTTCAATTATAAATAAACAAAGTAAAAACCAACTTTGAATACAAGGTAATTTATTACTATATCCTTTAAAAAAGAATTCTATTCCACCAATTAAATCAATATTTTTATATAAATCAAATAAAAATGAAGTAATATATTTAAAAAGTAAAACAAATACATTTATAAATAAGTATGGAAGAAGTAAAGATTTCATTTTTTTCTTTATAAATGGAAGCACTTTTATATCACTTCTTTTGGTAGTTAATCCACTTATAAAGAAAAAAAGTGGCATATGAAATGAATAAATATATTTTCTGATTATATTTTTTTTATTTACAAAGGCATGTCCAAATATTACAAAAAACATTCCTATTCCACGTAATGTATCAATCCACTTAATTCTTTTTATCATAAATACACCTATATATTACGCACAGAAGGTTTTTTATCGCTTAATTTTCTAATTACTTTACAAGGTGAACCTACTGCAACTGAGTTAGAAGGTATATCTTTGGTTACAATGCTTCCTGCTCCAATTACTACATTATCACCAATAGTAACACCAGCAAGCACAACAACATTACCACCAATCCAAACATTATTTCCAACAATTATTGGCTTAGCAAATTCAAGTCCTTCATTTCTTAAATCAAATTCAATTGGATGATATGCTGTATAGAAACCACAATTAGGAGCAATAAAAACATTATCACCAAACTTAACTTTAGCAGGATCTAATATTACTAAATTATGATTAGCATAAAAGTTTTCTCCAAACTCAATATTGTATCCATAATCACAATAAAAAGGTTGTTCAACTATAAAGCTATCTTTAGTTTTACCAATTAATTTCTTTAAAATTTCATGCCTATATTCTAAATCTGAAGGTTTAATATTATTATATTCAAAGCACAAGTCTTTTGCACTTAATCTTTCATTAATTAATTCTTGATCATAATTAGCATTATACATATTTCCTGTTAACATTTTCTCTTTCTCTGTCATTTATTCCTCCTATTATTCTTTATATCATCAATACTTATACCAATGATATTTTTATCTATTTTAATTTCTTTATTATAATCTATTATACTTTGTAAATAATCTAAAAGAAGAGATAATTCACTACAAAGATGTTCTTCTTGATTTTTATCTTGAAACATAACCAAAGGAGAATTATATATTTTAGAATACTCTTCTATCATATTATTGTATTTTTCATAAAATGAATAAAATAGTTGAAATTGATTAATTGAAATACTTTTTAATTCAGATAGATCAAATGCTAAAAATGAAATGTTATCTCCTTCGTGTACAAATCTTGCTTTTATATAGTCTTTATTAGTAATATAGTTTAAATAATATAAGTCGCCAACGTTTGTAAAACTAGGATTATCTTCTATTTCATTAATAGCACTTGCAAATGAAAAAACATGTTCATATTTTCCAAAGTCTCTAGTGTAGCCCATAACAAGTTGAGAATCAGTTATTAGTAAATATGCACAATTATATTTTTTTCTAGCTTTCAAGAATTCTTCAAAGTCAAATGCTTGAATCATTTTTTTTACATCAAAATTTAATTTATCTTCTACTATTCTATCTTTTTCTTCCATCTTTTTTCTCTATTTCTTCAATACTAATACCAATTATTTTCTTATCTTTTTTTATTTCTTTATCATAATCTATTATTGTTTTTAAATATTCCTTCATTAAAGTCAAATCATCACTTGCAAAAGATTGAAATTTTTTATTACTAAAATGTACTATTGTATCGTTATCAACTGAAGCACGTTTAATTACTTCGTTATATTTTTCATAAAAGTACTCGAATAATTTATATTGGTTTTCACTAATAGATTTTAATTTATATAAATCAAATAATATTAGTTTTCCAGTCGATTTTTCATTTAAGATTCTTGCTTTTATATATTCTTTATTAGTATCATAATCGACTCTAAAAGTATCTTTTGTTGAATCAAAAAAGTCAAGCCCTTTAATTACTCTAACAGCATTTGCAATTGCATGTTCATGTGGTCCTTTTCCAAAATCTCTAGTGTATCCCATAATAAGCTGGTTATCTGTTATAATTAAGTAAGCTCCATTTTCCCAATTAAAGTTATTGTTTTGAAGTATAAATTTCTCAAAATCAAATGCTTGAATCATGTCACTTAAATCAAAGTTAAATTCATCTTCTTCGTACATAATTAATCCTTTATATCTCTTGATAAGTAATACATCATAATAGATCCAATAAAGTTACCTAAAATACATATTAATATTGAAATATCAAAACATCTTGCAACACCCATTGTTATTATATTAGCAATACAGTGCTGAAACCCACAAAGTATAAATAATGGAATACCAAAAATAATACCTAAAGGAGTATTTTTTCTATACATATATACTGCAATATACATAATTACTCCACATAATATTGATTTTACAAAAAAAGCAACTGATAAGTCCCAACTTGCAACTTTTAAAATAGCATTTTCGACAATTTCTGCATCAGTTGTCGAAAATAAAACTCCAAATAAATAACCTGCAAGTAAATTAAATATTAAAATAGTTAATAATTCAAAAACATTTATTTTATCTTCAATTAGAAAACCACATTTTCCAGTAAACAAATTTTGTTTCATATAACATACACCCAAAAGGCCAAAAGCAAATATAAATGGTCCAATAGGATTTCCAAGTTTTAAAAGTGCATAATCTCCAAGTCCAATTAATAAAGATGCTCCAATACTTTTATTGATAAGCATAGTAATATTCTTCATAAACCCTCCTACTTATTTTTATTTTCTATGAATATTTTTCTTGTAACAAAATTAAATACCATAGTGATAATAGTTGCAATAATCTTAGATATCATTTTATTAAATGATAATAAATTAATAAAAATAAATAATAATGATTCAGTTAATAATAATCCCAATATACTAAGAGAAATAAATTCGATAAATAACACTTTTTTATTTTTATTTTTATCAGTAGCAAAAACCCACTTAACACTAGCTATATAATTATATATTACTGAAATTGAAAAAGATATTATGTTAGCAATTAAAGGATCAATTTCAAATTTATTATAACATATATAATAGATAATAAAATCTATAATTGTGGCTATTACACCAACTATAAAGAATTTAAATATTTGAACTAATAAATTATATTTATCGTTAGATAATTTAATATTTAATTTTTTTAATATTTCATCTACTTTTTTTTCTACATTACTTTTTTTCATATTTATCCTTCTTTGTCCTTATTAACATAAGTTCAAAATTTTGTCTATCTTTTTTTACTATTACATCTAGTATAACACCAATTGTTAGTAAAAGTACTGAAATTGCAAGTAAAAAAAGTGAAAAAAACAAAGTTGGAAATCTAGGAACAAGCCCTGTATTAAAATATTCAATAAAAACAGGTACTCCAAAACAAAGTGCTAATAAGAAAAATAAAAATGAAAATAATCCAAAAAACTTTTTAGGTCTATATTCTTCATATAAACGAAATATTGTTTTAATTACTTTAAATCCATCACTATAAGTATTAAGTTTAGAAGTGCTTCCTTTTGGTCTATCTCTATACTCTATAGTATCTTCAATAATATAAAAGTTTTTATCAAGACTATGAATAGTCATTTCAGTTTCGATTTCAAACCCTTTAGAAAGAACTGGGAATGTTTTAACAAATTCATAACTAAAAGCACGATATCCTGTCATTATATCTTTTATATCACTCTTAAAGAAATAGTTTATTAGCCCTCTAACAAGTCTATTTCCAAAATTATGAAATGGTCTTTTATTTTCTTTAAAATATGTAGATGATAATCTATCTCCTATAACCATATCTGCTTTTATATTTTCATCCAATACATAATTGCATAATTTTCTTGCGTCACCTGCTGGATATGTATCATCTCCATCTACCATTAAATAGCAATCTGCATCTATTTCTCTAAACATAGTTCTAATAACATTACCTTTACCTTGCCTATGTTCATGTCTTACAACTGCTCCACATTTTTTAGCAATTTCTACTGTTTTATCAGTAGAATTATTATCGTAAACATAAATTGTTGCATCTGGTAGTGCTTCTTTAAAATCTTTTACTACTTTTCCAATTGTTTTTTCTTCATTATAACATGGAATAAGTACTGCTATATTTTTTGTCATATTAAATCTTTCTCCATCTTTTATCTATATAAAGCAAAAGGACAATTAGTCCTTCAAGTAATAATGTCTAATTGGTTTTAAATCGTCATCAAGTTCATAACATATAGGGTTTCCTGTTTCTATTTCAAGATTAACTATTTCTTCATCACTAATGTTATCTAAATATTTCATAAGTGCCCTTAAACTATTACCATGAGCCACTACTATAACTTTTTTAGAAAGTAATAAGTCTTTTTTAATATCACTTTCATAATAAGGTATAACTCTTTTTACGGTATCAATTAAGTTTTCAGTAAGAGGAAGTTCACTTTCACTTAAATCTTTATATTTAATGTCATTTCCAGGATATCTTTCATCATCTTTAGTAAGTGCGGGTGGTCTTACATCACTACTTCTTCTCCAAAGTCTAACTTGTTCTTCTCCAAACTTTCTTCTTGCTTCATCTTTGTTTAATCCTTGAAGTGCTCCATAATGTCTTTCATTTAATCTCCAACTCTTTTTAATTTCAATATCACTCTCACCTAATTCTTGAAGAATATATTTAAGGGTATCATTCGCTCTTTTTAATACTGAAGTATAAGAAATATCAAAAGTAAATCCTTTTTCTTTCAATACAATTCCTGCTTCTTTTGCTTCAGTAATTCCTTTTTCAGATAATTCTACATCAGTCCATCCAGTAAATCTATTTTCAAGATTCCACATACTTTGTCCATGCCTTACTAATACTAATTTAATCATAATTTCTCCTATTTTGTTTTATAATTATTACAATTTAAATAAACTTTACTTTTACCACCAACTACTTCTACATATCCATCACACATAGATCCATCAGCAGTATCTCTAAGCATATCTTTTGTAATATGTCCTTCTTCGATTAATGTATCAAATTCTATTCTTCCATCAGTTATTCCTTTTTCCATGATATAGTATCTTGAATTAACTTCAATCATGTTTTCAATTGTTTCATATATTTGAGTATTAATTGTTTTTTTCTCTTCTTTTTCTTCTTTAGTTCCACATCCAACAAAAAGTAAAGGAACTAATAATAATATAACTATTTTTTTCATAGTTAGCCTCCTAATTATATTTATCTTTAAAATACCTAACAATAGGTTCTATTTCCAAATCTTTTTTACAAATTCTTTCACATACTTCACGCACATTATAACTTCCACCATATTTATGGATATTTTCATTTAAGAATTTTGTTATTTCATGAATTTTTCCATTTTGAAGTATCGTATCAACATCTCCAACTTTTTGGTTTACTAAATCAAGTAACATTCCATCAAATATTGACCCTAATAAGTAAGACGGAAAATATCCAAATGATCCATCAGACCAGTGCATATCTTGTAAAATTCCTTCTTTATAATTATCACTTTTAATACCCAAATATTCTTCATATTTTTTATTCCAAATATCTGGTAATTTATCTAAATCAATATTCCCATTAAATATTTCTTTTTCTATTTCATATCTAATAATTATATGAAGGCAATATGTTAATTCATCAGCTTCTGTTCTAACAAGTGATACTTTAGCATCGTTAAAAAGTTCTACAAAACTATCAATGCCCATATCTATATTTAAATATTTTTTTATATCTTCATAAATTGGAACAAAGAAACTTTTTCTTCTTCCTAAAATATTTTCAAAGAATCTTGATTGAGATTCATGAAGAGCATATTTACTAACTTCATAACAACCATATCTAGATAGATTATCACCAATGTTTTGATCAAATATCCCATGTCCACCTTCATGAACAATAGTACTTATTGAATCAATTGGATTATCTCTATTAGAAAAAGTAATTCGAACATCATTTTTATTAAGTTTAGTAGTATATCCATGTGTATATATACCAAGAGTTCCTCTATTATTGTCAAATCCAATATATTGAAGTAAAAATCTTGCGAATCTAATAAATTCACTATCATTTAATCTAGCATTTATTTTCTTAATATTTTTCTTTTTTAGTTTTTTAACAATAGGTATTAATTCATTTTTAAGAGGAATAAATAAACTATCAATAAATTTAGTATCTATTCCCTTCTCATAATCTCCGATCATTTTATCATATAAGTTATCAATATCACCATATATATATCTATAATATTTTTTAGTATATTCGATAACTTTTTTCAAATATGGTTTAAAACTTTCATAGTCATCATTTTCTTTGGCATCTACCCAACAATTCAAGGAATTACTTCTGAGTTTAGTAAATTCTTCATAAAATTCTTTAGGTACCTTTTTAAATTTGTAATAATCTTCTCTTAAGTCTTCAATATAGATTTTTTCTTCATCACTTAGCTTATTCCATTCATCACTTTCAATAAGATTAACAATTAATGTTATAAATTCTTCACTAGTTTCTAAGTCAAATGCTTCCATTTCATATCTACAACTAACATCTATTAAATAGTCAAAACTAGATTTTGGGGCGGTTGTATCCATCTCCCACTTTAATATAGTAACAAGATAATTTAGTTTTCCTATTTCATTTAAATAATTCTCCAATTTTTCTCTATGCATAATTTCTCCTTTATCTCTACTACATAGATATTATAACATTATCTTTAAATAATACCTAAATATTATTTACTTTTTTTAATTTTTTTAAGATAATAAGTATGAAAAAAGGAGGCAGTAATATGGATAATAAGAATAAAGAAGAATTTGAGGAATTATTATCAAATAAAAAGCTAGTTGAAGCAAAAAATATTTTGAAAGAAATGAATGAAGTTGATATAGCAGAATTCATAGAAGATCTAGAAAAAGAAAAGTTAGTTCAAGCATTTAGGTTACTTCCAAAATCGATTGCCTCTGATGTTTTTGCAAATATGGATGAAGATGTTCAAAAAAATCTAATAACATCTCTTACTAATAATGAAGCGTCATCAATAATTGAAGATATGTTTACAGATGATGCAGCGGATTTATTTGACGAGATGCCAGCTACTATGGTAAGAAAACTATTAAATGGTGTATCAAAAGAAACAAGAATTCAAATTAATAGATTGTTGAAATATCCAGATAATTCAGCTGGATCTTTAATGGCAATGGAGTATATTCACTTAAAAAAAGGGCTAACTATTAAAGAGTCAATTGAAAGAATAAGAAAACAAAAAGATGAGTTTGTTACATATGACTCCTGCTTTGTAACTGATAAAGAAAGAACATTAATTGGATATGTAACAATTAAGGACATTTTAATAAATGACCCAAATACTTTAATTGATGATATTATGGAAGAATGTGAACATAAAGTTAATACTTTAACAGACCAAGAAGATGTAGCGCAAATATTTAAAGATTATGATTACTCCACTCTTCCAGTTGTAGATATGGAAGACAGGTTAGTAGGAGTTATTACAATTGACGATATTGTTGATATTATTGAAGAAGAAGCAACAGAAGATATTGAAAAGATGGCAGCTATTACTCCAACAGATAAGCCATATATGAAAACAGGAGTATTCGAAACATGGAAAAAAAGAATCCCTTGGTTATTGCTACTTATGATAAGTGCAACGTTTACAGGTCAAATTATTACTCATTTTGAAGATGCTCTATCATCTTATGTCGTTCTAACTGCATTTATTCCAATGCTTATGGATTCAGGAGGAAATGCTGGAAGTCAAGCATCTGTATCGGTAATAAGGAGTTTATCACTAGATGAGATTGAATACAAAGATTCTTTTAAGGTTTTATGGAAAGAGTTTAGGGTAGCAATCTTATGTGGATTAACTCTTGCTCTTGCTAATTTTGCTAAGTTAATGCTAATTGATAATGTTTCAATGACAATAGCACTAGTTGTATGTTTAACACTAGTTGTAACAATTTTAATAGCAAAACTAATTGGAAGTTTTTTACCAATTCTTGCAAACAAGCTAGGTTTTGACCCAGCAGTAATGGCAAGTCCATTTATTACAACCTTAGTAGATGCAACATCATTAATTATTTATTTTAGATTTGCATCAATCTTATTAGGAATATAGATACCTAAATGGTATTTATTTTTTTTAAATAAAAAAAGACTATTTCTAGCCTTTTCTAACACTTTTAATTTTTTGCAACTCAAACCTGTATTTCTGTTTAATATTTGGATATTTCTTGTGATCTACTTCACCTAAAAAAGAAGAAATTGGCCTTATATATAAAACATTATCTCCATATAATGCTCTATAAATAACTTCCTCGCATCCAGTTTCAGAATTAATTCCAATATCAATTACTAAATACAAGTCACCCTTAAAATGTTTATATACTTTATTAATTTTAACTTTTCTCATATTATTCAAACTTAAATAGATTTAATCCTACTTCACTATCAAAATATCTATCAACTCTTCCATCAATAACATTGATAAACATCTCACATGTTGCACTAACTACTGCTCTATTTAAATGCCCTCCAAATACCTCACCTAATTCATTTCCACAACTCATATGTATATGAGAATAAAACTCATCATTCATTGTATTAATTGATCCAGTTAAAGAAACTATTTCAAAATTACCTTGAAAAGTATTTGAATAGTACTTCTTCTCGTCAACTTTAAATACTCCTACAGTAAAATCATTAGTAGCACCAAGTGCATTGACATTAGCTAGTTTAATATTTTCTTTTAATGCTATTTCCTTCATTTTTTCAAGTATTTCTTCCCCTCTATCTATTCTTGCAACTATTATATTATTAAATCTTCTATATTCCATAATTTCCTCCTATTTTTTTAATATTTTTCCTTCTATTTCGCTATTTAAATTTGATATAAAATTAATAGCATCTTCCTTATTACCAACTATATCTCCATAATGGATTGGAACTGCTACTTTCGGTTTAACATAATTAGTAAAATCGACTGCTTCCATATAATTCATCGTATAAACTCCTCCAATAGGAATAAACAAAACATCAGCACTAACACTTCTTGCATCAAGTGTATCATCAGTATCACCCATAATATAATAATTAATATTATTAATAGATACTAAATAACCAACCCAATTTTTATTTTTTGGATGAAAATCTTTATTAATATTATATGCTCGAACTGTTTTAAAACTAATATTTTTTACTAAATAACTATTATTTGGTTCTACTACAAGGATTTTATCTCTTTCAAAATATGACTTTACATCACTTTCTAAAGTAGATGGTACAACTATAAAAGTATCATCTTTTTTTATTTTTAAAATACTATTAATATCAAAGTGATCAAAATGATCATGCGTAATAAAAATGATATCTGCATCATGAGACTCATTTTCTATTTTAAATGGATCAAAATACAAAACTAAATCACAAGAAATCTTAATAGTACTTTGACAAAATACTTCTACATTATCTAACATAATCACCTCTACAATTTTAGTATTTTTCTAATAATTTTATTATCATATTGTTTCTCATCTTTATTATTAAAATCTACATGTTCTGTTCTTTTTCTTTGAAAATTAAATTTATAAAAAATATTATGAAAGAACCATTCAACCTTCATTGAATCAATACTTCTATCCCACCTAGAAGGATTGTCTTTCTCATATTCCAAAAGTACTTCTATTATTTCTTTTCTCATATCTTTATCAGCAAATTTAGATGAATCATAAACCTTCATATTAGGGTCATCTGATAATCTTAAATCTTCAACTAATACATCATAGTAATCTAACTCATCCAAATGATTTAAAAAATATCTATTTCCTATATAAACTTTTCCTTTACTATATTTAGCAAAAGCTTTATCATCATCTAATATTTGATAATTGGAGGTATAATTATAATCAACAGAAGAATATGCCAATAATGTAACTAAAAATAAGGTAATAAGTGTTTTCTTTTTATTATTCATAATTACAATCCTATCTTTTTATAAGTACATTATTATTATTTTCCTTAGTAAGTATATCTTTTAAATAAAAGAAAGCTAGTTTATTCCCTCCACTTTGAATATAATTATTATTTATCAAATAACTAATTTCATCAAACGAAAACTCCATATAATTTATATATTCATCATCGTCAAGTTTTTGATTATTTTTACAAACAACATTTTTTAAATAAACAATATGTACTTTAGACGACTCACTTCCAATATTAGGAATAAAAGTATCAACTAATTCTCCATCACTTAATAAGTATCCAGTCTCTTCATAAACTTCTCTAATTGATCCAGTAATGACATCTTCATTTTCTTCAATATACCCACTAGGAAACTCAACGCTAACAATATTATTAATTCTATTTTGAAATACTAATAAATATTTATCATCACTTACTCTTGCTATAACAATACTAGCATCTTTATTTCCATTTTTTACAATACTTTTCTTAGTTATTTCTTTATCGTTTGGAAGTTTATATTTTTCTTCATAAACTTCAACAAATCCACCATCATATACTTTTTCACGAGTAACAAGTTCTGCCTTAGTCTTATTAATTATATCATCTACAACATCTTTTATCACATAATCACCTTCAAATATATTTTATAAAACACTTAAATATATTTCAAGTATTCTATAACTAAATTATCTTTTTTAGTATGATTAATAATACCTATATACTTATATTTTCCATATTTTCTAATACTAAAAATATCATTTTCATGAAGTATGTAAGAATTCTTATTTAAAACTTCATAGTTAACTATTACTTCCTTATTTTTAATCTTTTCAACTACACTATCTCTATTAGTGCCTATTACTTTAGATATAACATTATCTATTCTTAAACTTGCAACAATTACACTTAATTTATCATATTTTCTTTCATAATCTTTCATCAAAGAAAGATTTATTTCTTCTAAATCAACTTTATTATTTCCGACATATAATAGATTATCTTTAATAAAATTTGATAACTCACTTAATATATAAAAATAATAATTTCCATTATCAATAATAATATCTCCAAGATAGCTAGAAGAAATGTTTAATGAAAGAATACTTCCTAATATATCCTGATGCCTTAAACTATCAATAGTATTTATTTTAAATAAAGCAACATTAGGTAATTCTTTTGTATACAAAATAACTTTTTCACTATCTTTATATGGATAATATATTTTATAACTATTATTCTTAAGTTTATTTTTAACTTGATTAAATTCTTTTTGATCAAGAAAAAGAGTACTCCTATCTTGTAATACTCTTTCTATACTATTATCTATTTTATATATATTTTTATTCATAAAGTCACCACACTTAATTATCCATTCATCATTATCTTTTTAACAGCTATATAATCAAGTGCAGATATTTTTGAATTATTATCAAGATCAGCTGAAGAAATATAATTTTCATTAGACAAATAACTATAATTATTCATAATATGTTTTCTAATTTCGATATAATCAAGAGCAGATATTTTCCCATCTCCATTTACATCACCTTTTATTATAACACTATAAGTATGATTATTTAATATAATTTTTGAATTTGTTCCAATACTATTTGTATCACTTTTTATTTCTTCTCCCTTTGAATTTAAAACTTTAATATTTGAATTTTTAACATCTATACTATCTATTAATTCTTTATAAGTAAAAATATGTCCGTAAGCTATCTTAGTAGTTAAAGAATTATCATTAAATACTATATCACTATTATTAATGCTAAAGCTTTCAACTAAGCTAAAAGTTTTTGACAAAGTAACTCCATTATACTTTAGAGTAAATTTAAAGTTACCAGAAATACTATTATCAGAAACAATAGTTATTATTTTATCATGATATGATGGTGTAATTGTAAAATGATTTGTTACATCATTATTTTTTTCATCTAATATTTTATAGCTTATTTCATTATTTGTATTAATTTCTTTAGAAAGAATTACTTCAATTTTATCATCGCTATTTAAAAGATTAATTTCTAAATCTTCAACTACCTTATTTGTATATAAATAAAAATTAGGTTCACATCCAAATGTAACAGACCCAAGTACCATACTATTCATATCATACCAATAATTGCCATTTACTGAGAAAAAATTAGTATTAGAGCTTATTTCCATTTCTTTTGTATCTTCATCTTGATTACACATCATTAATGAAGAAGTCTGCTTTCCTTCTTCTGCTACATACTCGACAATTAAAGCAAAATCGCTATCTATTTCATATGGAGTTTCCAAGTCATATGAAAGAATTCCATAAGATAAAGATGTTCCAGTTGTAAGTAAAGTCCAGTTAGAACTATTTTTATAATCTTCATCTTTGGCAATATATACATTATAAGTTTGGTTTTCCCCTACACCAAAACTAACTCTTTTTAATAATTCTGTAGAGTTATTATCATTCTTTTTAAATCTAGATGAAATATAGGCTTTTCCCTCAAATACAAAATATGGAGTTGATACAACATCACTTGCTTTATATGAATAATCAAACTTTTCTTCACTTACACCATCATAATAAGAAAAAGTATTACAAATAAAACTATCATCATATGAAATATAGAAAAATCCATCTTCACTCCAAGTAGTTCCCCATGAATTTTTAACAATCCATGCGCCATCGCGCTCTGCCCCATTAAAGTTATCTTTAGAAACTGTATCATCCCATCCAACAATCACAACAGCATGATTAATACCAGTTGCATCATTTGAATTAGCAAGATAATAATTCTTATTAGAATCACTAAAAAGAGTTTCATCCATATAAATAGTTGCTTGAATAGAGCCAGTATTATAAATTATATCTTTAGCATTTGCTATATCATCATTTGTACACATTTCATTACTTGTTTTTAAATTAGATAAATAATAGTTTTTAACTGTAATTATATCTCTTCCCTTTTTATATTCACTTGAAGTAATTGTTTTATCACTTGATGGAAAAGTCCATTCTTCTTCCAATAACTGTCCCATATTATTAAAGTAATATGTAGCAGGATAAGTTACTTTCCCACCATTAAGACTAGTTGTTACATATTTCCCAACTTTACCTTCTAAATCACTATATCCACTAGACACTAAAGAATATAGCATATGAGCTTCACTAAAATCATACTTTTCAAGTCCGTTTTTTAAAGCATTAGTTTCAATATTAGAAATAGCAGAGAAAGCCCAACAAGCACCAACATGTCCCTGGTTTTTTGGTTCAGTAACATACCCTTCATCATAAGAATTATATTTTGAAGGATAACTAATTGCTTTAACAATAGAAAGCCCATTTTTAAAACTATTTAATAAAGATGTACTTTTAGAAATTTCACTACAATAAATAGGTTCAATAACCTTACTTTTTTCTTCATCATTTAATTTCATATATTCTAAATACTCATCACTTGGAGTACACATGTCAATAGCATATACGTACTTATTTGATAGAAAAACAAATAAAACAATTGTAAAAAAAACTATCTTCTTCATATATACCTCTATTATCTAATACAATTTTAACATATCAGAAAGAAAACAAAAGAAAAAAAGCATATAAAATGCTTTAATTTACTTAGATTTACATTCAATAAAATTATCTAAATAATTTCGATAAATATTGTCATAATCATCATATATAGAATCAACAACTTCTTTATAAAAGAAATCATTAAAATTCTTAGAAGAAGAACATAAATCTTCAAGTTTCTTTATTTCAAAATCTTTCTGTTCTACCAGTCTACTTTCAACATCATATGTTTTAACTTCATCGTCAATATTAAAATTACTAGATGATTTAATTCTTTTCTCACAAAAAGATATAAAACTTAAATATTGTTTTTTTAAATCCTCATTTAAATAAGTATAAGTTTTTCCATAAGAATTCATAAGTTCTTTTGTATATTCTTCTGATTTAAGTAATCTATAATAGTTTCCTAATATTTCTATATATAAATCTTTTAATTGACTTTCTGTATATGAATCATAATAATCATCTTCATTATCAACCATAACACCCTCCAAAACTATCTAAGATCTTTAGAAATACATTTTTTTAAAGTTTTTTTATTTTTAACTACATCTTCTAAATTAGAGTCAAAATGTTTTAACATATCTTCAACATTTTTCTTTTCATTAAAGATATCATTTACATAATCAATCATTTCTTTTTGAACTTTTTTTCTACTGTTAAAATAAATATTAGCAAGATTAATTGCTTCTATACTAGAACTATTATATTTATCAAGTTCTATTCTACTAAGATATGATAAATTTTTATATTTAATAAAAATAGATAAATTTCTAGCAATATTATAAAGTCTTAAATTTCTTATTCTTTCTAATGTTTCATAAGAATAATCTTGCTTTTCAGCAAATACTTCTTCAATAAATATTGGTAAAACTTCAGTATTTAATAAAGACTTTGATCCACCATTTTCCAAGCTGTTTAATTGAACATGAGTAAGCTCATGATTATATATACAAGATGTTAATTTATCTCCAAGTCTAGGTAAATAAATTTTTGAAAATAATACTGCTTTATTACCAGTTTCACTCTCAAGTGTCAAAAGTTCAACCTTTCCACTAAAGTTTTTAGCTTTTTGGCCATTGATAAATAAAATAGGTATTCTCTCACCATCTAAAATAGTTACTTTATCTATAAAATCACTAGTTACAGCAAACTCTTCATCGTTATTAGTTTCCCCGCTATAAACATTTACGTCATGTCTAATAATATCTAGAAGATCCCATAAATAGCAAGAACTTTTTACATTTTTTAAATTTGTAACTCCACCTAATTTATTAACCGATGAAACAATATCTTTATCATTTACTATAGCATTATATAAAGATACATAAGAAGAATCATAATTAAGAGGAACAGGTTTTACTTGATTATAAAACTCTGCTCTTTTTAAAATAACATCCTTAGTAAAATCCCCTTCTAATTCTTTATAATTAAACAACTCATCATTCATATTATTTCTTTTCCTTTACTAATATTTTCCTAGATGAATATTCTCTTTTAATGTTTTCACTTTTTATATTTACTTCTTCAAGTAATACTTTTATATCTATATAATCATTAGAATTCATACTATAATCTGCTACTTTTTTATTTATTTCTATCATTTTTTTAATTATGTATTCATCATAAACTAAAAATATCCCGTTCTCATCTTTTGACATAACTATCTCCTTAATTATTTTTTATAATAATACAATAGATTATGTTTTTCAAGTGAAAAATAATCTTTATCTATAATTATTTTTTTGTAATATTTTAACATCACTAAAGTCTTTCTCTATTCCAAAATCAGAAAGAATAACATCCATATCACTTTCATCAATTTTCATCTTTCTATTCTGTAACTTATAATTTATTATCTCATTTATAAAATTTTTAACAAATGGATAATTAACTTCATTATATATAATTTGCTGTCTATCATCACTATATGGAATTGGATTAAATGTATTAATACTTATTTTATCATTATCTACTTTTCCAAGAAAAATAGGCCTATATAAGTAATTACCAAAATAAATTAAAAAGTCATTTTCTTTAACTATTAAGGGATCATCGTAAAATAAAGAATTAACTTTTTTAGTACTTGTTATATCAACATTATGAGAATATACCCCATCATATTCTTTATCACTAATTACAGAGATATATTTAGTATTTAAATTATGATTAGATATATTCTCCCCCTTAGTTTCACGAACTGCATCCAACTTTTGAAAAGTATATTTTCTTCCTAATTCTTTAGTAAATACTTTAGCAAGTGAATTTCCAAATAAATCTTCATCGATTTCAAAAAATTTTTTTTCAAAAAACCACTTAAGAGGGAATTCATTAAGCGATAAAGGAATTAACTTATAATCATCACTTTTAATATAATTATCTCTTTCTTTTTCCAAATAATATTTATATGGCTTTTTCATTATTTTTTCCTGATCAATTAAAATCTTTTTCTCATTATAACGAGTAAGTGGAAAAGATAAATCAATATCACTAGTTAAAAGGTAAGATGATGGTGTAACAAGTGTTACCAAATTATAATCATAATCATTATAATTAGAATTTCCATCATATCCACGTCCAAAATATCTTCCATAAATGTAAGAAATTCTTCCATCATTATATCGCCTTTTTATTTTCATAGGTAATCCTATAGTATTTTTACTGAATATTTTTTCGTAATCCATAATCTCCACCAAGCTTCTAAGTTTTTTAATACGAAAAATTATTCTATCACTCGATAATTACAAATGCAAGAAAAAAAGAATACAAAATGTATTCTCATTAAACATAATATGAAGGGCTTAAATCACTAGCAAGTATTTCTGTATCATAATTACTTCCAGGTTTAACAATATATATATTTACTCCATTAGTTCTACTTCCAGTTTGTCCAACTACATTATAAGTAACTCCATCAATTTCTGTATGTCCTACAACCATCGATGTGTGAAAGTTATGTCCTTTTGTTTTTTTAGTAAGAACAGTTCCAACGTCACAAACGGATTGACCATCAAAGCCATTACTTGCTGTTCTAACACCATATCCAAGTCCCATTGGTTTTATACTATCACTAGTAGCATTAGGATCAGTTTTAAGTATTCCTTGACACATTGCCCAGTTAACTACTCCAATACAATCTGCTCCTTGTACTATGCCAGATAATCCTTCTTCATTAGGTCTACATCCATTATTACCATATCTAGGATTAAAGAATCCACCAGTTAATACCATTAAAGCAGTAGTTGAATAATCTTCAGTAGTACTACATTTATTAGAAATATAACTATCTTCAAGAATAGTATCAAATATTTCTACTATATCGCTTCTTTCATTAGCAGTAAATTTATGATTACCATTAGCATCTAAATAAAATCTTTGATTATTATTACCAGAAGCACAATCTTCTAAATATTCAATAAATCCACTTGCAAATACATTTCCATTATTTGCATATTCTTGTAATTTATTTAAGTCATATCTTAATAAATATTTTTCTTCTATATCTACCCATTCATTATTCCAAGGGTCATATGGATATGGGATATTATATAAAGAGTTTTCATACTCAAAATATTCTAGATCATTTGCTATCATATAATTTTTAATTACATCACCATCAATATCAAGACTTCTTCCATTAGTGTTACCACTTGTTCCAAAAATATTACTTCCAGGAACTGTTATACCACCTGATGAGAAATTTAAAAGTGACGAATCCATTGATTTAATCTTACTATACCTCGCATCTATCTCATTTTGAAGTGAAACAATTTCTTCTTCTATTTTTGATAATTCCTCTATTATTTTATCCAACTCTTGCTTTAGTTTATCTTTTCTATCGTTGTGAACACTAATTACATTTCCGTTACTATCAGTTTCTTCTTTATATTCTGGTTCAGCTTCATATTGT
>JAFUTR010000048.1 GCA_017477845.1 Bacilli bacterium | reverse complement strand
CTTTAGTTACTACTGGTGTTGCAGTAGGTGCTACTGTTGGCGCTTTAGTTACTACTGGTGTTGCAGTAGGTGCTACTGTTGGCGCTTTAGTTACTACTGGTGTTGCAGTAGGTGCTACTGTTGGTGCTTTAGTTACTACTGGTGTTGCAGTAGGTGCTACTGTTGGCGCTTTAGTTACTACTGGTGTTGCAGTAGGTGCTACTGTTGGCGCTTTAGTTACTACTGGTGTTGCAGTAGGTGCTACTGTTGGCGCTTTAGTTACTGCTGAAGGTACACCAACTGCTGCATTAGCCATTCCAATATTAGAAATTGGAAGAGGTGTTACACGACTTATTTCAACAGATTGACCAATAGGTTTTAAAGTATGTTGATTTTTAAAATGTTTAACAAGAGCACTAACCCCTGTAATAGCTCCAAGTCCTACAACCATTGTCATTACAAAAGCACCAGCTGATTTAGCAAATTCATGCCATTTACTTGTAGTTTTTACTTCAACTGTTTCTTTTTCACCATCTAAATTAGTATATTCCATAGTTACTTTTTCATCTTCAGTAACATTAAAATCTTTTACTTCAGGATCTTTTTCAACTTCTTTCAAAGTATAAGTTGTTCTTCTACGTCTTTTTGGTTCTTCATTTACTGTTTCAACAGGAACAGTTTCTGGAACAACTTCTTGAACTGAAACAGGACGTCTTCTATGACTATTTTTTTCTTCTTCACTAGTTGGTACTTCACTTTTGAAAACATCATTTGAAGAAGAAATAATAGAATTATTTACTAAATTATTTTCATAAGATGTTACTTCTTTATCAGAATTATCATAAACTTGAGTCAATTCAGTATTTTCATTCTTTACAGTTTCAACTGTTTTAGTATCTTTGATTGAATTAGATAAATCTCTTCTACATTCTTCAAATAATTTACGATATGTATTTTTCTTTTCTTCTAATTCTGATTCATCTGCTACTAATCCTGATACAGTAGCTTTATCCATAGCAGCAATCATTTCTTTTCTTGCCAACTCTAATTCACCAATTTTTTTATTAGATCTTGCTAATTCATCAATTCTTTCAGCATCTTCTATACTAATATCATTATTAGATCTTTTATTATTTAATTTAAAATACTCTGCTATTTCTTCTTTGGATTTTGGAAGATTATATTTGACTCTTCCAACTGCTTTATAAACTTTTCTTTTGTTAACTTCTGTATTAGCAATTTCCTCTTTTTCTTCTTTTTCTTCACCATATTTTAATTGCTCAGAAAGAATTTGTGTTTTTAATAATGACATAGCTTTTTCATTTGATCTAGATACGATTTCGATTAGGCCCGCATTAATTGCAGGTCTAATCCCATCGCTACCTAATATATCAAATCCATTTTCTTCTGCTACTTTAACAATTGATAATAAGTCTTGAATTCCTTCATAATTAATAATTTTAGGTGTTTTATTATCTTCAAATATAACTATTGTTTTTATTTCATAAGCATTAGTATTTTCGTTTTTTTCACTAACTATATTAATCTTTTTCATTTAAGATCCCCACTTTCTAGCCAACTACTCTTGTATTTCCAGTGTAAGCATAACCATTATCTAATAAGTTTCTATCATTATATACACTCCATTGATAATCAGTATAAGCTTTCTTTACTAAAGTACGTGTTCTTTGTCTATATTTATATACATCTTTATAAACTGGAGTTTTAATGATTTCATAATCTACAAATACTTTAACTGTATCAAATATTTCAACTTCTTTAATTTCTGTTTCAGCACATTTAACTGTTATTTTTGAAGTTGTAACTGAATTACTTGATGAAGCTGTTCCAACGCTTCTTCCATATTTGTTCCAAATCTTTTTAGGAGATGCTTCACAACCTGTACATGTCCAATCGAATCCAACAAATTCATATTTAACGGCAAGTGTATCTGTTGGCCATCCTGTTGTTGAAACCATACCAGTATGTTTCCAAGCTGTACCTTCTTCAATTGCATAAGTTGTTGTAACAGTCTTTGTATCTCTATAATAATTGTATCCTTTACAATATTCTTGAGAAGCAGTTCCTACTTTTACAGTTTTATATTGATAGAAAGCCTCTCCTGTTGACTCTTTATAGTAATCAACTTCTTGAGATTTACCTAAATCTTCAATCTCAATTAAAGTATATTTTCCAAATGCTGGAGGATTAGTAGGATTGTATGTATAAGTTGACCAGTCAGACCAATTACTATATTGATTTGAAATATCTTTTTTGTATTGATATTCTAAGTTACTCTTTTTTTCAACAGTAATATCACAGATAGCAGTATTTCCTGCATTATCCATTACATAACCATAAATTGTATGTTTTCCAACATTTGTTACTTTATATGTTGTATTTCCACTATAATTTGTTGTTGTTCCAATTCCATATTTATTGATTCCACTTGTTGCATCAATTCTAGATGTAAATCCTATTGTAATATCAGATGTATAATATCCAGCTTGATTATATGTTCCATCAAGAACTTTTAATGTACATGATGGTTTAGTTGAATCTTTTTTAAGAGTTATACTACAAGTTGAAATATAACCATTTGAATCTTTTACATATCCATAAATTGTTGTTGTACCATCAGCATTTAATGTATATGATGAATTTCCAGCATATGTTTCTGATGTACCAATTCCATAAGCTTTAATTGTTGCACCATTAGTTGTTGTTTTACTTGCAAAACCAATAGTTACATTTCCTTTATACCATCCATTATTACCAACAGTACCATTAGTTACTTTTAATGTACATGATGGTTCTGATATAACTGGATCCACAGGCTTTTCACGTTTAACTTTTATATCACATTTAGAAACATGTCCTGCTTTATCCTCTACATATCCATAAACTGTATGATTTCCAACTTTTGATATTGTATATTTTGTATTACCATTATATATTGGCACTATTGATTCAGAAATACCATATCTTGAAACTCCACTTGTCTTATCAGTATAAGATGTTAATCCCACAACAACATCTGACACATAACTTCCATTTGTTCCTTTAACTCCAGATATAACTAAAAGTTCACAATTAGGTTTTACAGTATCTCTTTTTACATTAATACTACAAACTGCAGTTTTTCCATTTGAATCTTTAATATATCCATATACTGTTGTTGTACCATCTTTATTAACTACTACTGAATCTTTCTTGTTATAGTTAATATTTCCATCAGTTCCAATTCCATAAGAAGAAATTGTTGCTCCCTTAGTTGTTACATTTTTAGATTTAAATTTAACAACTACATCTGATACATACCAACCATTATCTCCTACTGTTCCATTTGAAATATATAAAGAACAATTTGGATCTGTTGGAACAACAGGTGTTGGTGTAGTCGACTTTTTAACAGTTAAACTACATATTGCTGTTTTTCCATTTGAATCTTTTACATATCCATATACTGTTGTTGTACCATCTTTAGTAACAGTATAAGAATTATTACTATTATAAATAGCTGTTGTACTTGTTCCAAGTCCATATGCTTTTATACTTGCCCCACTTGTATTAACACTTTTTTGTTTAAATTTAACAACAACGTTTCCAGTATAAGTTCCATTATCTTGAACTGATCCACTTGCTACATAAAGTGAACAACTAGGCGCTGTATTACTTGGAGTATTCTTTTTAACTACAATACTACATAATCCAAGTTTTCCATTTGAATCTTTTACATATCCATATACTGTTGTTGTACCATTTTTTGTTACAGTATAGCTATCTTTCTTATTAAAATTACCTACAATACTATTTCCAATACCATAAGAAGTTATTGTAGCCCCTTTATATGTTGCAGTTTTACTTTTGAAAGAAACTGTAACATCTCCAGTATATAATCCATTTTTATCAAGTGTTCCTTTAGAAACATAAAGTACACAAGTTGGATTAGTTTTTACATCTGATGGCTTATCTGGTGTTGGTTCTTTATCCTTTTCACATATTGAAGATGCACAATAAGAATAACATCCCATAGTAACCAAAATGTAATCTTCTTGATCATCACATTTTAAATTAACTTTCATTTCATATGAATCTTCACCTTTAGTTAAAAGTACATAAGATTCGTCAGTACTACATGAATTTCCATTTTTATCTGTAAATGGTAATAATAGTTTCATATCTAACATCTCTTGTAATGTTAATTTTTTACTATCACCAACATTTGCTGGAAGTTTATCTGTAGTAAAATATGAAGTTGCAGCATTTTTCATCTCTTGCACGTTAGAATTAAATATTCTATTCGTTAATGCTTCAAGATAAGAATATTGCCCTCCTCCATTAGAATTATTATTACCATTTCCATTATTACTTGAATTTTTAGGTAAAGGTAATAACCACATCAATAATAATATAAATATTATTATTAGGATAAGACTTAATATAAAAGTCTTAATAGGTAAACTTGATCTTTGTTCATCATCTGTATACATATTAATAATTCCCCCTTAAGTTATGTCGTGTATTATAACACTTTTTTTCTTTTTTGTCAACATTTTTGGAAAGTCTCACAAGAGTACATCCTCCATTAAAACAATCAATACAGAATTCAGAAACTCTATCATCTTTTCTTAACATATTAAACACTTCCTTTTTTAGGATACCATTACCTAATCCATGAATAATAGCAACCTCTAAATTACCAATTTTATAATTATCACTTAAAAATGCTTCTACTTTTAATCTTGCTCCAATTCTATCTTCTCCATGCAAATCAATCTGTGGCATACTATTTCGAAATAATATCATTATATATTTTCTCAACTTCACTAATTTCAGGTATAGATAATCTACTACCAATGGTTAAAACAGAAATAGCACCTGTTATATTTGAAAACAGCATGGCCTTTAAAATATCAAAATTATTTGCTATAGAATATAAAAATGCACCATGGAAAATGTCTCCTGCGCCTGTTGAATCAACTGCTTTAACTTTAATGCTTGGGATTATTTTATAAAGTCCATCAATACAAGTAAAACAACCAATTGACTCCAAAGTAATAATCAAATTACCTTTTATTTTCTTTTTCACTTCTTGATAAGCTTCTACAATAGAATCAAAATTATTATAATCGATTTTAACATTTCCATATTCTTCTGCAAAATCATGAGAACAAATAACATAATCAGCGATTTGAGCAAGAAAAACGGTTGCTTCTTTCACACTTCCTGCATCAAGGACTTTAATAGCATTTGGATTTTTATTAATAACTTCCATTGCAAAGTCTTTTTCATATCCGTCTAAAAGTATAAAATCAAAATTATCATCTACTATAACTTTATCCATTTTTATATTTGGATCTTTACTAGTTAAAATAGTTCTTGATCCAACAGAGGTATTTGCAATTATATAACTTGATGTAGTTCTATATTCATTACTAGTTTGCAAATATTTAGTATTAACTCCGATTTTTTGATATTCTTCTTTAATTTTTTCACCATAATAGTCATTACCAACTACACCAGCAAAATACACATCCATTCCCCATTTTGCTAAAAGATAAGCACAGTTCGAAGCACTTCCACCACCACACTCAACTTTATCTTGTACCCTTACCTTTTTATTCTCAATAGGATAATGATCTAATGGCAAAGTAATATCATATGCTGATTGGCCTATACACATTATTTTCATTTTTATCACCTACAAAGTAATTATACCAAATTGTAAAATATTATTAAAGTATTTTATATAATTTTTTATTAAGAAAAAAAAGAGGGTATTTCCTCTTATTATTTCAACTTTTGACCATCACGAAATGCATCACCTACTCTTTTTCCAACTTCATAATATCCATTAGTAAAAGAATCATAACAAATAGCATTTAAAAGTGAAACATCAACATTACCATTTTTTAACACTTCTTCTTTTGCACTTACATTAACAACTTTTCCTACTATTAAAGAATTGCTTTCATTTTCTAATAACTCACATTCCATACTAATTGGAAATTCATCTATAATAGGCGCATTAACATTTTCACTTTTTAACGCAGTTAACCCACTCTTTAGAAATTTATCAATCGTATTATTTCCTGATACTATTCCAAAGTAATCAGCTGCTACTACATTTTTAGAATCAGCAATACTTACAGTAAAAGCTTTATTTCTACGAATATTTTTAACTGTTTTATGGGTTTCAGTTAAATTTAACAAAACTTCATCCATTTCAAACATAGTCCCCCAAGCAGCATTCATAACATCAACGCTACCATCTTCATTATAAGTTGCAATCATCAATACTGGCATTGGAAAAATTGCAGATTTTGTTTTAATATTTTTTCTCATTTTATATCTCCTTTTTTAATAACATTTTAATATCTTCATTAACACTGTCACATATTTCTTTATCACCCTCAAAACTTACAACATAAGCATGATTAGGTTCTATATATTCATCTATTTCAAACTTTATATTATTTTTTTCATAAATACTTCTATATCTTAAAAGCGTATTATCTTTTTTATAATTAAGAAAAGACAATATATCTTCACAGTTTTCAAGATTATCTATTTTAACTTGTTTAGATTCTTTTCTAACTATTAAAGGATCATCACTAATTTTATTTTCTTTAAAATCAAGATATATATCATCATCTATAAATGTAATTCTTGCAATAGTATCATTATTTCTATATATAACTCTTTTTTCTTTGTATTTCTTTATAAATTCATAATTGCTATTAATATAATCGAGAAACTCTTTTAAGTCATCAACTTTATATGAATATTCATATTCCATAATAGTTAGTCTCCTTATAATCACAACATAATTATATCAAATTATCATTTTTTTGTAAAAAGTATTTAAATTATTCATTCTCCATTAGTCTAATAACCATATCAATATTTTTAATTAATTTCAAAATCTGAAATTATATATTGTATAGGATTAGTAATACCATTTATAACTTCAAATTCAAATAAATAACTATTATTAATTTTTAACAAATTAATTTTGTCATTAGTTTTATAAAATCTATAATTAGCATCTACAACTAATCCATTTTCAAACTCTATAGTCATTTTTAAATTTGAAAATTTATTATTATTTTCATCAAAGCCAAATCCAACAGTATTACTAATATAAGTAACCTTTGCTTTTTCTAAATGTTTTCCATATGAATGAAATCCTAGTTCAGTTATTAATAAATCAATATCTTTTGAATTAATTTTCTTATTTGTTTTATTATTATATAGCTCTATACTTTCAATTTTTTTCGATTCAGTTGCACCAAATACATAAAGTGATGTATCAGATTTCTTTAAATTTGTATAACATATATTGTAAGATATTTCATCAAATTTAGTAGACTGCTCAATAAATTTCAAATTAAATCTTTTATCGAGTATATATTGAATATCATCATTGGCAAAGTATAAAGCATCATCAATTATTAAATATCCATTAATTTTAACATTTTCAATACATTCTTCCTTATCATTTTCCTTAAAGAAAAAATTATACAATATAAAATTTGATTTATTTGATTACTATCTAAATTAGTATTATTAGATAAAGAATCAAAAGAACCATTTTTAGCCTTTGCATCACTAACCAAATCATTTTCAATTAACTTATCACTATTATCAGCTACCTTATTATTAATAGGCTTTAAAATATCACTACCATCAATATTTTGATTATTATTTAGAATTTGATTTACTTCAAAATGGTTTTGATTATTTCCATTTACTTTATTATACATTGGATGAAGTATATTAAAGTTCATACCATTTGCATTATCTATATTATCTAAAGATTGAGAGTCACTAATATCACTATTATTACCATTACTACTATTATTCATTTAAAAATCCTCCATATTATTAAAATATCAACAACAATATAACATAAAAAAGAAAAGAAAAACCCTCCAATTTCAATTATTTTAATATATCTATTTTTTAGCGATTTCAAACTTAACAAATATATTACCATTGCCAAGATCATCTAAATCATTTATGTGCCCAATTCTTGTATAACTATAACTGGTATCAAATGACTTATAGAATATAACTAAACAGTTGTTTTGATAAAGCATTACATCGCCTTTTTCAATATGTCCTATATTTTCTTTATTTGCTGTTAAAGAATTATCCATATAAACATATTTTTCATTTCCATTTAATTCACTCATATTATATTCAAGTGGTAATAATTTAATAAACTCTAAAACTGTTTCATTATCTTCAAGATTTAATATATAAATTTTACCATTGATTATTATATTAATGTTTTCCACATTATCACTACTTTCTATTATTTCATTTGATTTAGAAGAATTATTATTTGTTTCTTTAACAGATTTATTATTACAACCAGTAATAACTATAAGTAATGATATAAATAGTAAAAAAGAAATCTTCTTCATACTTTTATCCATTTAATACTACTGGAATACTAAATACTGGTTTGTTATCTTTATCATATTTTACTGTAACATTTAAATATCCCCTTGCATTAATTGCATAAACTAAGCAGTAATTTATATTTGCTTTATCAGTCATAGCTGTTGAGCTATATCCAATTGATCCATCATATCCATTCAAATTCCTTGTATATGATGTTTCTTTTAATTCAACATCTTTAGTAAACTCTTTATCTCCACAAGCAACTATTCTTGCTGATGAGATATTCTGTTCAAGCCTTCCTTCTATTGTTACGATAGAAACACCGCCATTTCTTTCAATTGACTCATCAACAGCAGTATTTAATTCTTTTATAATATAATCAAATCTACTATCACCTTTTTCACTTCCACCACAACCAGTTAAAACCACAGCCATAGTAAGAATTATCAATAATAAAATGCCTTTTTTCATATAATCACTCTCCAATTATTTTTAAAACAAATAAATTATATCATATTTTTATATTAAAATATGTAGAAAATTATGATATTTTCCAATAAAAATTAAAACAAGTAATGAAATATTAATAAGTATTAAAATAGCAATATGTTTATATTTTTCTTGAACTAGATTTGCTACAAATTCTCTGATAAGCGCATTAGAATAAAAATACCATTTTGTCTTACTTCCAAGTCCTTCACAATCAATACCTTGATTATTTGCTATAGTGCCACTTCTAAAAACGTGATAATTTGTAGTTGAAAATACAATATTTCCTTTATCGTTTATTTTATCTATTATACTTTTTGAATACTTCATATTTTCTTTGGTACTTGTTGATTTATCTTCTATTATTATTTGATTTTTTTAATTCCTTTTTCAAGCAAGTAATTCTTTATTGCAACAGCTTCAGCAACTACTTCATCATATCCTTTTCCGCCAGATGGAATATAAATAATTTTTCTCTTAGTTTTTTCATATTGTTTATTTGCAAACTCAATAGCTGTATCTACTCTACCCTTTAATAAAGGTGTTAAACTTCCATCTTTATTAATCTTCGAACCTAAAATAATAAAATCTTTATCATACTTAGGCACATGTCTTCCTGCTTTAATATTACAATATAAAGTTGCAATAACCAAAGTATGCAAATATGATAAAGAAGCATTTATACATATATCCAAAGCATATTTAATAAACTGTTTATCAGTATTTAATTATATGAATACTTCTTTAGTGCATATAATTTTTTTATATATAAAGTACATCCAATAGATATTCTAATTAAAAATAAAATTAATATAATCTGTATTGATTTACTAAGTAACACATTATTAGATAAATCCGTTTTTGAAATTATTAATAAAGAAAGTAATATAAAAATGAATGTAACAAATAAATATATTATTGTATTTTTTTTCATAGCACTCATACCAACTCATATTATATCACAAAGTATGCAATATCAATTAATTAAAAAAGATTAGATTTCTCTAACCTGTATTTATTTTAAATCATTGCCATTTAATTCATATGTCTTTAAAAACTTATTTAAAGTCCCATACTCATCAGCCACATATAAATCTAAATAAATAATTTTATTATCAAATGATTCAAGTGGATACTCATTCTGTATATCTCTAATTTTCTCATAAATTATATTTACATCTAAGTTTTTATTAGTACCAATAATTGTACCAGTAGAATCTATTACACCATTTTCATTTGTTAGACTATAGGCATAATCAATGTTTGTATCTACATCTTTGCTTGTATGAACAACTAAATGTATTTTTTCATCCATATTATTAGTAATATTAACTAAGATTGTAGGTAAATTAAATACTGTTCTTTGATTATTCATCATACCTGGTACTTTTTTATGTTCTCTTTTTAAATATTTAATAGTGATATTCTCATCATCTACTACTATCTTATTATCTACTACTTCACCTTTTTCATTTTCTTTTGAAACTGAATCATCTTTTTCTTTTTTCTCATTACTATTACATCCAGTTAATATAATTACAGTTAAAAACATTGTTAATAAAAATAATTTAATATTCTTTTTCATTTTTTTCCTCCTTCATATTTATCAATTTTTCTAACCTTTAAATAATTTTTCATAATTCTAGATACCATTCTAATAGTTGAATAAATCAAACTATAAGAATATAAATCTTTTAGTACATCTTCTCTTAAAGAAAAATAATCATGTCTAACAATAATTCTATTTTTTAAGCTTAATAATCTAAGTATTTTTAAATCATTATAATTATATACATCAAAAGTCTCTTTAACCATCCTACAATTATATAATTTACATGCTATATTTTTTGTGGGGCATCCTTTAGTAGTCTTATATAAGCATATTCTACAGCATCCATCATAATATGTTTTATTTTTATTACATTGATGAGCCAAACATACTCTTCCTTTAAAATTACAAATATCTACTCCTTTATTTTTAGCATCAATTATTTCACATGTTTTATCAAAAATAAATGTAATCCTATCTCTTCTTCTTTTTATATTCAAAGCATCTATAATATATTTTGTATTTATATCAATATTATTATTTGATGAAAAAAAAGTTTTACGATATAGGAAAGACTTATAAAGCCACAACTTTTTATAGAGTTTTTTAATATCTTTTTCACTACTTATTTTTATAAACATAATTTCCCCACATGATAATAATAAAAATTAAATTAAATATCTATATAAACATTATTTATGCATACCATTACATTCACTCAGATATTTTTCAAAATATCTTGGATTTTTTGATAAAGCACGATGACTTAACTGTGTCAAATTATCAAGATGCTTACATCTAAATAATGTTGGTACAATACATTCTTTATTAAACATTGATTGAATTTCATCTTCACTTAATTCATATAGCCCATAAACATACTTTTTATTTCCATTTTTATCTTCTACCAATCCATAATTTGAAGGATCTAAAAGATACATCTCATTATAATCATCACGTGATATTAATCCACACAGTGCATGTTCTTCGATAGGCCCTTTTTGGTAAATATCTGATGAAAAATTAATAATACTTAAATAAGGTTTAAAAGGAAATGATTTTTTTAAGTCTTCATTATTTGCAATGACGCTTAAGACAACATATGCTGCTAATCCTCTTTCAATACACACGGCGCAACTTTTATTTTTAAAATCTGATAAATTTGCCATACGTTCTGAAAAATTATCATAAAAAACATTATCAACTTCATGTATGTTTTCAGTACCGCCAAAATAATCAGTTATGTAATAATTTACAAGTTCAGAAATAAAAAGAACTGCCCCTAATTTGTTTTTTAATAGTTTATCCATTACATTTGTATCGCTATTTAATCTATCCTGTATTTGTGTTAATATCTCACATATACACTTCTTATCAGGATAAATATGCAGTCCTTCAACAAAATCCCCATTACTCTTATGTCCTGCGCGTTGATTAACCCTTAAATCAGGTCTTACAAAATAATCCATATATATAGCATTATAATAGTTATCAAGTTCTCTTTGAGTAGTTTTAGCATTATTTATCATATTATCATAAGTTTTTAACAAATCAATTTTCATATTTTACCTACTTCCTACATTATAGTTCTTTCTTTAAACATTTTTATATAATATCTTAGTATTGAAAGATATTGCAAGTTTTAAATGAATCCATTCATTCATTAATAAGCCTATAATATATTCATCAACAATTAATCATGTCGATAAACATTTATATCTTTATTTCTTTTTTCTCAATTTTATAACCAGATTTTTCCTGCAATTCTTTGAATTTTATTTCCTTCAAAAAAACATTTTCTAATATTCGTAAACCTATTTGCATATTCTATCACATTTTTTTGTACATAGAAAAGAATTATAGCTCATTCATCTACTAATCTTTAGTCTCAATTTTTATAGATTAATCCGTCATTATTAAATACAATATCTAATTTTTCTTTGATTTGGTTTTTATTAAATGGTTTTGCAATATAATCAATAAATCCCTCACTTAAATACTTTTCTCTTGCTCCTGCTACTGCATCAGCAGTTAATGCAATAGTTGGAATATTGAAATTAGGATTCTCTTTTAATTTAGCAATTGCTGTTTCTCCACTCATATTAGGCATCATTATATCCATTAATATTAAATCATATTCATTTCCATTAACTACTTTATCTAAACATTCTTGCCCATCATAGCATTCTTCTATTTCAAAATTAAAATCTTGTAATGCTCTACGAGCTACTTTTATATTTAATTTATTATCATCAACTATTAATATTTTCTTATTATCAAAATTACTTAATGTAAGAGCAACAATAGGTTGTTCTACAACTGATTCAGTTTTTGGTTGTTCTATAATTTGTTGCTCAATTGCTTGTTTTATAGGAGCATTATTAATTTGTATAGTTTGATCTGGATTAGCCATCATACTAATCTTTTGAGGTATTTGTACCATAAATATAGAACCTTGTCCAAATTGAGACTGAACATTAATCTTTCCACCCATCATTTCAACAAGTGCTTTTGTAATAGCAAGTCCAAGACCAGTTCCCTCTGTTGTTGAATTTTTTTCTATATCAAGTCGCTCAAACTTCATAAATAACTTATTAATATTTTCTGCTTTAATACCTCTTCCAGTATCTCTAACACTTATAATTAAATTACAGTTATTATTTTGATTAATACATTTTGCTGATAATTCTATTTCTCCTTGTTCTGTATATTTAATTGCATTTGTAAGTAAATTATTAACTATTTCTTTAATATGTGTTTTATCTCCAATTAATTCATATGGAATGTCGGGTGCTAAAGTGACTTTAAAATTAATATTTTTTTCACCAATTCTAGTAGCATCTATTTTAGCTAGATTTTCTATTTCTTCTTTAAAATTATATTTTACTTCAGTTATTTCCATTTTATTTGCTTCAATTTTATTAATATCTAAAATATTACCTACTATTTCAAGTAAAGTTTTTGAAGCTTCCATAATATAATCTGCATCTTCTACAATTTCAGGACTAGCAGTATCTTTATAACTTTGAATATCTTCACTAAATCCAACTATAGCATTAAGTGGAGTTCTTATTTCATGAGACATACTAGATAAGAAATCGCTTTTTGCTCTATTTGCTCTTTCAGCTTGATCTTTAGCCAATGTCATCTCATTCAACATTTTTAAATCCGGATTTTCAATAGTAAAGTACATTATGAATAAAATATATGAATAAAAGAAACCTTCAAATATTAATTCTGGATATACCTCTCTTATTGCAAAACCAATTAAATATAAAACCATCAAAATCAAAAATGGAGTGATTTTTTTGATTGAAATTTTCTTTATTAGTGAATAAAATGATAAAATCGATATGACTAAAAAACTTATTATGACGTAAGCAAAAGCTATATCGTATGAAAGTCCGGTTCCATCCAAAATATTATCATTAAAAATAACCTTTAACGGAAGCAATAAAACGGCAAATGTAAAAATCAAAGTTATTACATTTATTAGAATCCTAATTTTTTTATTTTTTAAAAAATTAAATTCATAAATAGAAGTACAATAATCAATTGATAAATAATTCAATATAATTAAAAAAATCATATATATTTTTTGTAATATTTCAATATAATTTAAATTATTCGTTATTTTGGCAATAATAAAGGTTAGTATACCTATTACTATAAAAATTATATTGTATATTAACATCTTACTATATATTTTAGTTTCAACATTAATAATATGCTTTTTAGAATTGAAAATAATGAACAAAGAACCAATTATCAATAAACCAACTATTGGTAATATTACTGCTGTCATTATCTACACCTCCACACTATATATAATTATAACACATATAAAAAAAGGAAAATAGTTAAATAACTGTTTTCCTTATTTTTTTTACCATTTGATACTCTTGCTTGTCTTTTTCTAAAAATGCATTTTGAGAAGTGATTTCTATTTTTTCAAGAAAAGAGAACACATCCAAATAAGTCGAAATACTCTTATCATGATAGCTTTCATTTAATGCATCTTGAAGTGAAAAACCATATCCATAATTGCATCTATCAACAATTTCTTTTTGAAATTCTTCTAAATAGTTAGGAGTAATATCTTTTCTTAATAACATAGGTTGATGTTCCATTATTTCCCATTTTAAAGTGGCTAATTTATCTCTTAAATCAGCTGTTAATTCTTTATCATTCATTTTAGAATTAGCTGAAACAGTATAATTTGAGCCAATATTAAAATAAAAATCTTGACCATATTGTTCTACAGCAATTGGAATTATCTCAGCCTCTGTCTCTTTTGCCATTCGAACTGTTCCTGTAAATATTTTCATAACAACAAGGTTTGGAGAAACGTTCCAAGCACCTTCTGGATATATTAAAAGATTACCTCCTTTATTTAATAATTCTATTGCTCTTGAATAGGCTATCTTTCTATCTTCCTTATCAGTTGTTTCTAATGGAATAACTCCATTCATCTCTAATCCTTTATATATTAGTTTTTTATATAAAATCCCAGGATCACCCAACATTAAATATGCTGGTTCCTTTATTACTTGAAAAGTTCTTTGAATATCATTTCCTCCAATATGCGTGCATGCATAAATTCTGGGTTTATCATTTTCTGTATTATGTTTGTCATCAATAATGATAATATTTTCTTTAGACAACAATTGGTCTACTTTTAAAATAAAATTTACTAAAAAATGAATTTTTTTTCTCAATTCTATGTATTGTAGTTCTTTTCCTTGATGAAATTCAAATTTTCTTAATTCAGAATAATATATAACTAATTCTTCTATAGCCATTTTTCTTTGCTGAATTAAATTAATTTTTTTAAAATCTTCCATATTGAAAGCACCCCTTTGACAGTGCTTATTCTACCAAAAAAAATTACTATTGTCAAAGTAGTGTAAACCAATCTTATACTTTGCTTTTTCTATACTCACATATCGCTTCTATTATATATTTTTCTATCGCATCTTTAGTTTTACTTTTCAGTTCTTTTGGTAATTCTTTTTCTATTCTATCTTTGTAGAATCATTATCGTTTTTTGGTTTAGTTTCAAACTAGTTAATATTTTTTCTAATGTATCAAAATCCAGTCTTTTTTTCGCTTAAATATCTTATTTTCTTCGCCTTGTGATATTTGGTGTAGCTTGTTCATACTCTATTGTATTATATAAAAGTTTTTGTTCTTCTTTAGTTAAATATGATAGTTCAGTTGCAATTAATAATTCCATAGATAGTATTGATTTAATTTCATATGAATATTTATTATCTCCAAATCAAGTAATTCGGATATTAAATAACTTAATCTAATATATCTTTTTATAGTTCTTCCACTTTCACCATAAATTACTCCAATTTCATCAGCTGTATTTTTCTTTGGGACATATTGTTTCCTCTATGAAGAACCATCATAATTGTTGCAACATCATCTGAATGATCGTATATATAAGCATCTACGTTATACATCATTAATGTTTCTAATGCTCTTTTTCTCCTATGACACGAAATCATTTCATACCTATCACCTTTCTTTTTTCTAATTACTAATGGGGTTATTAATCCATTTCTTCTTATACTTTCAATTAACAATTCCATTTCTTCGTCATGTTCGATTCTATATGGATGGTTTTTAAAATCGTCTATATTCATGATATTGATTGTTTTTATTGAATACATCTTATTACTCCTTTGTGACTTCATAATTAAATTTCCAATCAGTATATTGAAAATAACTGATTTCTTTTTTTCTCCTTTTTAATTTCATTCTTTCCAATTCCTCAAAGAAAAGTTTTAGTTCTTTATTTTTATTTACGAATGTTTCCTCATATTCAATTTGAATATTGGGTATTAATTCTTCCAACCACAAAAGAAAATAAATAATATCGATTGTTTTCTTAAAATCATATTGTTTTATTGAATTAATATTTATTTGAAGGATATTAGATAGTTCTTCTAGTCTATATTGTTTTGGGTTTCTATCACCTCTTTCATACCTAGTCATCGTTCTTCTTTTGCATTCACCTGTTAATCCCAATCTATTTGATACTTCATCTTGACTCATCATTCTAAGTTGCCTTATATAAGATATTCTTTCTCCTTGAGATATATTTTTAATGATGATTTTGAATAGATTATTAGTATATTTTCACCTCCATTTCTATGAGGCATACTTTACACGAAAAATAAACAAATTAGGATTTTTAGATGCTTTTACATAAAAAAACGACTATTAATTTTACTTAATAATCGTTTTTATTATTAGCCATTAAATTGTAAGTTTTCCTTATATTATAAGGTTTTATTTAATTATTTCTTTTGACCCCTTGACTTGATTGCGGCTTGCGAACAATAAAACAAAGGATAACTTAACGGAATGTAACAACACTCCATTAAGACTAAAATGACTTATTATTTATTCTTATTCTAAATATTAATTTGTGAATTCTACACCATTAACATATAACTTATAACCATTAAGATTAATATTACTATTAGATGAATCAGTATTAGATAATGACTTAATATATGTATCTCCATTTAATATTATACTACTTGATTTATCTAATGTTAATGATACTTCACCTTCATTACTATTATTGATAGCTCCTTTAAATGTAGAACCATCAGATAATTTCATTGTTAATTTAGATATTGAATCAACAACTATATTTCCATTTACTTCTTGATTAGTTAAGTTTAATGTAACTGTTCCCCCATTTGACCCATTATTACCCCAAGAATCTTTTTGAATTCTTAAGAAGTTACCAGTAGAATCATTGTTAATTATTATGTTGTTTTCTAAATTGATTTCAGCTGTTGTATTAGTTACATAAAAGCTATCACCTTTATTTGTAGTTATAGTAGAATTCTTTGATGTAAATACTGCTTTACCTTCAGCAGCGTCACCACTCATAGATTGATATAAGAATACATTCTTATAAGTAGTTGATTGACCATTCAATTGATTGTTAGTATCAGTTAATTCTACATTTTCAAGTGTAATACTATTTTTTCCTTCAATAATAGCACCTTCAGAGGAAGTTGAGATTAATGTAGCATTTTTAACAGTTATGTCAGCTGTTGAATATATTGCTGGAGAACCCTTTCCAGTTGTTTTATAAGTTCCTTTATTAACTGTAACAGTTCCTCCACCTCTATCAGATCTAATAGCTGCGCTTGAAGTTCCCGCTGTTGTTATTGTTAAGTTAGTAGCGTTCATAATTCCACCACCAGTAGTCATAATTCCGCCAGAATTATCTTTATTAGTAGTAATTGTTGAATCACTAATATTTATTGTTGTATTATCTGATGATGAATTATTTGTTGTAGCAGAACCTCCATAACTAAATACACCATTAGCTCCAGTAGCATCTGTAGTAATATTAGCATTTTTAATAGTCACATTGGCTCCACCTTTAGCAATAATTGCAGAGTTAGTTCCATAGAAACTTGTATTATCTCCGCCATCAGAATCTCCTGCTTTGCTAACTGTTATTCCAGATAAAGTTGATTTAACTTCACCTGATACTGATATAGCATTTTCATCAGCATTAGTTGATTTATATTCACCAGATGTTATATCTTCATCTTTAGTTATTTCTTTAACTGCAGAATATGTTGCTGAAGAATTATTATTCATTCCAGGTCCAACATTACTATTATTGCTACCACTATTACTATTTGAACTATTATTATTACTTATAATTAAAAACCATAATACCCCAAGAATTATAACTAAAACAGAGATAATTATTATATATAATAAATTCTTTTTATCTTTCATATCATATTCCTTTCTTTATTAATTATTACCTTGAGTATTACTATTTTGTGAATTATTATCGCTTGGCTTTTCTGGTGGTTGTCCATTTTCCCCTTGTTGTCCACTTGGCATTTCTGGAGGTTGACCAACGTTCATTTGACTATTTTGGTTATTACAATTACAAGAACTATTAGTAGTCGTATAGACATAGAATGCTCCAGTTGAAATAACAGCACCTACTAATAAACCAATAATAAACATCATTATTTTATCTTTCATATATTCATCTCCTTTCTAAAAGACATATTATCTATCTTTAATTATTATACCATATTTTTTCTAATACTTATTCCTTCTTTTTGTTAATAATTTTAAATTTCAAGTATGAATTACTTTTGAAATTATTGTGAAAGTTAAATGAATATTTTTCTTTCACTGATTTAATAATAAATCATGAAACTTAAACAAACTTTAAAAAAAGATAGAAAAAATACTTTTCTACCTTTCATTATAATTTTTTATTTATTGGAGTGTGCTCTCACTCTATTTTTGGTTGGTTTTGATAGCAGCTTGCACAATAGTTTACTTCGGCAGTCATAACCAAAACGACTAATTTTTTCATTTGTTTTCTATTTTTTTTACTTCATTTATATATTTATAGTTTAAATTGTTTTCTTTGGAAACAGCAGGTCTTTTAGTTTCTTTTTCATATGAATCTCTTGCAGATTTAGCAACTGTTCCACCTCTTTTAGCAACTTTAATATTTTCGCTTAATCCACTAGGATGCTCTTCTTTGGCAATATCCCGAGCTGCAATTTCTCCAATATTTGTTAATGCAACTTCGATATCAGTCATATTATCTCTTAAATTTTCTTTTCTAATACCTTTATACACTTTATAATCTTGAGCAGTCATCCCCGACCATTCTTTATATATAGCATTAGTAAGTATTGCATATTCAGCATTATTCTTAATACCACCATCGTGCCACACTTTAGTTAATTTTTTTCGATCAATAATAGCTTTAATCCTTGCTTCAATCCATTCTAGTGTATATCCTTTTTTTAAATAAAAATCTATCATTTCATCTATTCCTTTAGATGGATCAAATACTTCATCAACTTTTTGTCTTCCAAGTTTAGCTAACCATATCTTAAACGGTTCTGCTTTGGGACTAGGTACTGACTCAATTAATCTAAATATTCCTTCTGTATCTAAAGTATCAGTTTCTCGAAATTTCCCATCTTTGGCTTTCATTTTCAACTGCACGATTCTTTCGTGCAGTTCACTTCCTTCTTCAATTAAGTGCCTTTTCAAATCACTCCAATAATTTCTAGGAATTTTAGCATTGGTTAGTGTGGAAATTACATCTACTACACTAAAGTAATAATCCTCTTTTTCACTATCCCAAATACTTCTTATTTCGTTACCTTCAAATAAATTTGTTAATGTTTCTAATTTATTGTTCATTTGATTCCTCCTTTTTTACAATTTCCAATTTATAACCAAGTGCATCCAATAGTTTAGTAAAATTACTAATTGACATAGAATGCATATTCTTCTCCATTCTTGCAATTGTAGACTGCGCAATTCCTATTTTCTTTGCTAAATCCCTTTGACTCACTTTTGATTCATACCTTATTTTTATATATTCACATATTAAATCAAATTCTTCATCACCTATAACATACTCATTTATATCTTTCATAATATACCTCTTAAGCTGATGATAGCAAATACGCATTATGCTGTCAACAAAAAAAGATTAAATATTTCTATTTAACCTTTTATTTTAATAAATTAATTATTCTTTGCTTTGATTGCGGCTTGCCACTACAAACAAATTCGTTAACCAAAACGTAAAAGATAACATACTGATTATCGTATTCATATACATGCTAAATGACTAATATGACTTTTTTCTATATTATATATATCTTTCTACTGCTCGTAATATCTTAATATTACGATCTCTTTTTAAAATAATTTTTGTTGTTTATTATCATCTGAATATCTATGTATTTTATTCTTTCTATCTTTTTGAACTCCACGATGATATTTTATTTCAGGATACCCAAATCCTACAATTAATTTTATATAATGATCTTCAG
>JAFUTR010000047.1 GCA_017477845.1 Bacilli bacterium | reverse complement strand
TAAGTTAACAGATAAGATAACTTTTATATATATTTATCTTCCATTAATAAGGAAAAAATATTATAATAAAGGTGAATTAACAAAGCTTGAGAAACTAATGTTAATCTTTAATGAGGAGAAGACAAAAGAGATTGATAGCTTATCTAAGGAGGAAATGGTTATGGAAGAATATAGGCGTGATGCGGAAAGTGCAAGTGTAGAAGAAAATGTAATAGGGTTATATGACAAGGAACTAGAAGATAAGATGATACAAGAAGCGATTAATAATAGATTATTACAAGAAGGAAAGCAAGAAGGAAAACTGGAAGGACTAAAAGAAGGGAAAAAAGAGGGTCTAAAAGAAGGAAAACTAGAAGGACTAATATCAGTAGCAAAAGAAATGTTGAAAAGGAATGTATCAATTAGCGATATATCACAATATACTGGTTTATCAAAACAAGAAATAGAAAAAATATCATTTAATTTATAAACTAAAAAACATAACAATTATTTTTAATTATATTGAATTTTTTATAAAAAGTGATATAATTCAGGTATAAATGCATTGATTAAGACACGGTTTAAATATGGATTTTATAGAGAATTATCAAATTGGTGGAAGATAATAATGAAATATTTAAATTACTACTTATGAGCAGATTTCGAAAGAATTATCCGTATGGCTTCGTTACAGTCTAATTAAGTAAAAAAAATGGATGGTACCGTGTAATGCACTCCTGTATAAAAATACAGGAGTTTTTATTTTGGAGGGAAAATGATAAATATTAAAGAAGATGAAAAACTAAATGTATTAAATCATTCATGTGCACATTTACTTGCACAAGCAGTAAAGCATATATATAAAGATGCTAAGTTTTGGGTTGGACCAGTTATTGAAGAAGGATTCTATTATGATATAGACTTAGGAGATAAAAAATTAACTGAAGAAGATTTACCTGCTATTGAAAAAGAAATGAAAAAATGCGCAAAAGCTGCTAAATTAATTAAAAGAAGAGAAATCAAAAAAGAAGATGCATTAAAAGAATTTAAGAATGATCCGTATAAAATTGATTTAATTGAAAGAATGGATGAGAATGAAACAATCATCACTGCATATGACCAAGGCGACTTTACAGATTTATGCCATGGACCACATGTAGAAAACACAAAGCTTTTAAAGAATTTTAAACTTTTAAAAGTATCAGGGGCATATTGGAAAGGTGACTCTAAAAATAAAATGCTTCAAAGAATATATGGAGTATGCTTTGAAACACCTGAAGCGCTTGATCAATATTTAAAAGAACTCGAAGAAGCAAAGCAAAGAGATCACAGAAAAATAGGTAAAGATCTTGAGATATTTGCAACTAACGATCTTGTTGGAAAAGGGCTCCCAATGTATTTACCAAATGGATTTATAATGTGGAATGAACTTGAAAATTATATTAGAAATAAAGAAATAGATAGAGGTTATCTTCATGTATTAACACCACCTTTAGGTAATGTTGAACTATATAAAACTAGTGGGCATTGGGATCACTATAAAGATGCAATGTTTCCTAAAATGGAAGTAGAAGGAGAAGAATTTGTGCTTCGCCCAATGAACTGTCCGCATCACATGATGATTTATGGTAATTCAATTCATTCATACCGTGATTTGCCAATTAGAATAGCTGAAATAGCAAGAGATTGCAGATTTGAAACCAGTGGATCTTTAAAAGGAATTGAAAGAGTCCGTACATTCTGTCAAAATGATTCTCATATATTCTGTACACCTGAACAAATAGAAAGTGAATTTAAAGGTGTAGTAGATTTAATTCTTGAAGTATATAAAGAATTGGGAATTAAAGAATATAGATTTGAATTATCATTAAGGGATAAAGAAGATAAAGTGAAATATTTTCAAGATGATGAGATGTGGAATAATGCTGAAAATAAACTTCGTGAGGTTTTAAATGATTTAGGAATTGAATATGTAGAAAAAATAGGAGAAGCAGCATTTTATGGACCTAAATTAGATGTTCAAGTAAAACCTGCTGTTGGAAATGAATATACATTATCAACATGTCAACTTGATTTTTGTTTACCTATGAAATTTAACTTAAACTATATAGATAGTGATGGAACCAAAAAAACACCAGTTGTTCTTCATAGAGCAATATTTGGCTCAATCGATAGATTTATGGCATTCTATCTTGAAGAAACAAAAGGAATATTACCATTATGGCTAGCACCTGTTGGAGTAATGGTAATGCCAGTTAATTCAGAATATCAAACAGATTACGCTGAAAGTGTAACAAAATGGTTAAAAGAAAATCATATAAGAGTAGAATTAGACTCAAGAAATGAAAAATTATCTTATCGTATGAGAGAAGCTCAAATGAAAAGAATCCCTTATACTTTAATTCTTGGCGATAACGAAAAAAATGACAACAAAATAAGCTATAGAATCTATGGTAAAAATGAGACAATAACAGTTTCGTGGGATGAATTTCTAGACTTATTAAAGACTGATATCAAAGAAAAAAGATTAATAAATAGATAAAACTAAAGTGTATAAAGAACTTTGTCAATTGGACAATAGTTCTTTTATTTTTGTATCTAAATATATTTACAAATTGCCACTTTTAGGGTAATATAATGTTAGCAGTGGTTGAAAGTGGTGAAAAGTGGGGGATTATTATGTTAATGATAGGTGAATATCATCATAATATTGATGAAAAAAATCGACTAACACTTCCAGCAAAATTTAGAGAAGTACTAGGAGATAGTTTTATAATAACGCGTGGACTTGAAGAATGCCTATTCGTTTACACGATGGACGAGTGGGATAAAATAACCAAAAAACTTAATAATTTACCATTCACCAAGAAAGACGCTCGTAGTTTTATGAGATTTTTCCTTTCTGGTGCTACTGCAGCAGAGTTTGACAAACAAGGTCGAATTAATATTACCTCTCCATTGGTTGATTACGCCGATTTAAAAAAGGAATGCGTCATAATCGGCGTAGGAGACCGCTTAGAAATATGGTCAAGTGAAAAATGGAATAATTTTTACGACAGTAATAAAGAAAGTTTGTCAGATATTGCAGAGACTTTATTTGATTCTAATTGGAAAGAAGAATAATTATGCATATAAGTGTATTATTAAACGAGTCAATAGAAGGCTTGAATTTAAAAGAAAACGGTATTTATGTAGACTGCACCTTAGGGTATGCAGGGCATTCCAGTGAAATATTAAAAAAAATTAAAAAGGGACATTTATTCGCCATAGATCAAGATAAAGATGCAATTGATGCAAGTAGAAAACGTCTTCAACAAATTGGGGATAATTTCACTATAATCAAGAGCAACTTTAAAAATCTAAAAGAAGAATTAGCAAAAAGAAATGTAAATTTTGTAGACGGTTTTTTATTTGATTTAGGAGTTTCATCAGTACAACTTGATGAAAAAGAAAGAGGTTTCAGCTATCATAATGATTCAAAACTTGATATGAGAATGGATCAAGACGCAGAAATATCTGCATATGATGTTGTTAACACATATGAAGAAAGCAAATTAAGAGAAATATTTTTTAAATATGGAGAAGAAAAATATTCTAGTAGTATAGCAAGAAACATAGTCAAATATAGAAAAAACAAAAAAATTGAAACAACCTTAGAATTAGTAGATATAATATCAAAATCAGTGCCAATGAAAGCTAAAAAAGACCATCATCCAGCAAGAAAGGTTTTCCAAGCAATTAGAATTGAAGTAAATAACGAACTAGATATATTGGAAGACTCAATTAAAGATGCCTTAGGAATGCTTAATATTGGAGGAAGAATCTGTATAATAACATTCCATTCATTAGAAGATAGAATAGTAAAAAATGTTTTTAAAGAATATACAGAAATTGACCCAAAAGTAAAAGGTCTTCCCATTATACCAGAAGAATATCTACCAAACTATAAGTTAATAAATAAGAATGTTATAATACCAAGCGATGAAGAACTTGCTAAAAATAACAGATCAAGATCAGCAAAATTAAGAATCATTGAAAGAATAAGGTGATAAAATGAAAAAAAGAAAGATGAAGAAAGTAGTAAAAATTGGTAAACTAGAAAAATTAGTATATACATTTGCAATTATTTTACTTATTGCACTTCCTTTTACTGTTGTTTTTTTACAAGCTTCTTTATCTAAGATAAACATCCAAGTCGAACAAGTAAAAAAAGAGATTAAAACTCAAGAAAAGAAAAATGAATCACTAGCAATGAAAATAAATGAGCTTGCATCACTTGATAAAATAATTGAAGTTGCACACGAACAAGGTTTGAGTTATAATAATGATAACATAAAAAGTGTTGAATAATAATTAAGGTGTGATTATAAATGAAAAAAGAAAAGAACGAACTTAAAAATATAAAATTTAGTAAATTATATATTATGTTTGGTCTTTTTATTTTTGTATTAATAATATATAGAATAGGGGTATTATCAACATCAAAGAAAGTAGAAAACGTAGACATTCAGCATCTTGCATCACAAAGAACTACAAGAGTTGAAACATTATACTCTAAAAGAGGAACAATATATGATAATAATAAAAATGCCCTAGCACAAAATATTTCTTCATATACTTTGATTGCTTATTTATCAAAAAATAGGACTACAGATGATAGTAACCCAAAACATGTTGTAGACATAGACTATACATCAGAAAAATTAAGTGAAGTATTAGATATACCAAAAGATACTATATATTATTATTTATCAAATGGACAAGAAAAAGGCTTATATCAAGTAGAACTTGGAGCTAAAGCTAAAAACTTAACTGAACTTAAAAAAGACGAAATAGTAGCTCTTAAGCTACCTGGAATAGATTTTATTGAAACACAACAAAGATACTATCCATATGGGACTTTTGCATCATATATCATCGGTTATGCTAAAAAGAAGGAAGTTAAAAATGATTCTGGCGAAAAAGTAGAAGATTTAGTTGGAGAAATGGGAATAGAGTCATACTACAACAAAGAACTTACTGGAACTAATGGATATACTTTATATCAAAAAGATAGAAATGGATATAAAATTGCTGGGACTCAAGAAGTAACAGTTGATGCAATTGATGGAAATGACATTTATTTAACAATTAATAGTAATATTCAATTATTTGTGGAAGATGCTATAAATGCATTACAAGATAAATGTACAATGGATTGGGCATCTCTAATACTAGCTGACGCTACAACAGGAGCAATACTTGCAAGCGGAACATATCCAACGTTTGATCCAAATAAGAAAAATATTGAGTCATATCTAAATCTTAATACATCAGTTCCATTTGAACCAGGAAGTACAATGAAGATATTTTCATACATGGCTGCTATGGAAAACGGAGTATATAATGGAAGTGATACTTATAAGTCTGGAATATTCACAGCACGTGATGGAACTGAAATAGGTGACTGGAATAGACAAGGTTGGGGATATATCACGTATGATGCTGGTTTTGCACTATCAAGTAATACTGCAGTAATGAACTTAATCGATAAATATATGAGTGCCGAACAGTTAAGAGACTATTACAAAAAATTAGGATTTGGCAGTAAGACAGGAATAGAACTACCTAATGAGTCAAGTGGAAAACTTAGCTTTAAATATCAAACTGAAATACTAAATGCAGGATTTGGTCAAGGTATTACCACAACACCAATTCAAAATATAAAAGCTTTAACTTCTATTTCAAATGATGGTATATTACTACAGCCATACTTAGTAGAAAAAATAGTTAATCATGATACAGGTGAAGTAATATATCAAGGTGGAAGAAAAGAACTTGGAAGAGTGGCAAGTATTAAAACAACTAATAAGATTAAAGAGTTAATGAGAAGTGTAATTGCAGGTAATTCAAAAACATCAACGGGATATTATTACTATATGGATGGGTATGATTTTATTGCAAAAACAGGTACTGCTCAAGTAGCAGATTCTAAAGGTTATTCAAATAACATAGTAATAAGAGGACTTGCTGGAATGTTTCCTGGAGATGATCCTAAAGTACTTTTATATATGGCAATAAAAAATCCAACGTGTTCCAATAAAGATGTTTCAGAGTTTATTCAAAGCATAATAAAAAATACCAGTAAATATCTTGAAATATATGATGAAACAAAAGAGCAAACCAAAAAATTAGAAACGATTACAGTTGAGTCATATATCGATAAAGATGTTAAAAGTGTAGAATCAACACTAAGTGCTCTATCAATAAAAACAGTTATAATTGGAAATGGTAATAAAATAGTATCCCAAGTTCCTAAATATGGTGAAGTAATAAATAAAATTGATAGAGTATTCTTACTAACAAATGGAAATGAAATTAAAATGCCTGATTTAGTTGGATACAGTGCTAAAGACTTCTATAGTTTTACATCTCTAACTGGACTAAAATATAAAACTTCTGGAATAGGATATGTAACAAGTCAAAGTATTCCAATAGATACAGTGCTCAAAGAAACTGATGAAGTAGAAGTAACTTTTGAAGCAAAATATTAAAAAAAAATGGCTTTTAGCCATTTTTATATTGCTCTATAAGTATCTTTTCCCTTAAATGGATTTTTAGGATCTATTCTATCGATAAATAATATTCCATCTAAATGATCTATTTCATGTTGGAAAACAATTGCAAGTTCTTCTCTTGCTCTTATTGAAATAGGATTACCATTAACGTCAAATCCTTCAACAGTAACTCTAGCACTTCGTGGAACAATTCCAATTGTTTCACGATTAATACTTAAACATCCTTCACCATCTTCGACATAAATCTTTTCTTTGGATTCACTAACAATTTTAGGATTAACAACTACATAAGTATCAAATTTTCCTTCTTCTTTTTCATGAACTATAGTGATATAACGCTTTAAAACACCTATTTGAACAGCACTCATACCCATTCCTGGGCGAAGACCATATTTACTAGCTAACTCATCGATTTGACTATTAGTTAAATATTCAACCATAAGCCTTATATTTTCTTTATCTTCATCACTCATTGGAAAACTTACTTCAAGACTTTTTTTTCTTAATATTTTATTTTTCTCATCTATAATATCTTTAGTTCTCAACATAAAAATACACCTCTAAATTCATTACAGGTGTATTTTATCACAAAATAGGCTATTTTGAAAGAGTTTTTTTATCTTCCGTTTCTAGATCCAATTACAATTACTAATAAAATAAATAAAACTAAGATTATAGCATAATTATTGTTTCCATAATTACCATAATACATTGGATATGGTTGATAGTTACAGCAACTTCCTCCACCATAGTAATACATATTATTACCTCCTTTTTCTAATATAGTTTATTAAAAAGATAAAAAAGTGCTACTACATTAGTCTATAGGAAAAAATAAAAGTAATGTGTTATAATATAACTTGGGTAAGGAGTATTAAAAAATGGATGAATATATAATAGGAACAGTAAGAAAAATAATATATAGAAGTGAATCCGGCTATTTTGTAGGCCTTTTTAAAGTAAAAGAATCTACTAACAATTTTGAATATCTAAAAGATAAAACTATTTCCTTTACTGGATATTTTGCAGATATTGAAGAAGATGAAAACTACAAACTATTTGGTAATATTGTAAATCATCCAAAATATGGAGAACAGTTTAATACAACTTTCTATGAGCATGTAATGCCACAAGAAAAAGATTCTATAATAGAATTCTTATCAAGCGGAACATTTAAAGGAATAGGAGAAAAAACAGCAGAAAAAATAGTAGAAGTATTGGGATCAGATGCCTTAACAATTATACTTGAAAATCCATCTAATCTTATGCTTGTAAAAGGAATAACAAAAAAACAAATAGATACACTTCATAACACACTAAAAGAATACTCAAATAGTTATAATACTATAATAAAATTAAATGAAATAGGATTTACCACCAAGGACTCAATGACAATATATAATAAATATAAGGCAAATACTATAAATGTCATAGAAGAAAACCTATATAAGTTAATAGAAGACATAAAAGAAATTACATTTAGAAAAGTAGATCCTATAGCAATAAGGGAAAAATATGATGTATTTGATAACCGAAGGATTAAAAGCGCTATTATATACACGATGGAAGAGTTATGTAACACACTAGGACATTGTTATCTTCACATAGAAAGTATTTATAATTATACTAATCAGTTAATAAAAAACAAAATAGAAGAAAGTTTATTTATTGAGTCATTAAATTCTTTAATATTAGATTTAAAAGTTATTAAACTAGAAGAAAAATATTACTTAAGAGGTATGTGGGATGCAGAAGAAACAATAGTAAATAGACTTCTTTATCTTCATAAAAAGAAAGATGTAAAATTAACTAGTGAAAACATAGATAGTTATATTAAAGAACTTGAAAAGAATAAACATATAAAATATAATGATGAACAGAAAAATGCCATTAAAAGATCTATCTTAAAAAACTTTTTAATAATAACTGGAGGACCTGGTACAGGAAAAACAACAATTATTTCATCAATTATAGATTTATATAGGAAAATATTTGATTTAACTTATGAAGATTTATTGAATGAAGTTGTTTTACTAGCACCAACAGGAAGAGCTAGCAAAAGATTAACAGAAAAAAGCTTATTTCCAGCATCAACCATTCATAGTTTTTTAAAGTGGAATAAAGAAACGGATAAGTTTGCTGTTAATGAATACAATAAAAGCGATGCTAAACTAGTAATTATAGATGAAGCTAGTATGATTGATGTTATGCTTTTTAATAGCTTAATAAAAGGATTAAGACAAGATACAAAAATAATAATGGTTGGTGATTATGATCAATTACCAAGCGTTGGAGCAGGGCAGTTATTAAAAGACTTGATAGAGTCTAATGTCTTAAATGTAATTTCATTAAAAGAACTTTATAGACAAGGAGAAGATTCATCGATAATAACTCTAGCACATGATATAAATAAAGGAATTGTAAATGAAAAAATATTTAATGAGATGGATGACTTAACATTCATTGAGGGAAATAACATAGTTGACTCACTAGAAGAAATAGCAAGAGCTTATAAAGATGTCCCTTATAATGACTTTCAAGTCCTTGTTCCAATGTATAAAGGAATATGTGGAATAGATATCCTTAATAAAAAATTACAAGAAATATTTAATCCTAAATCTAAAAATAAAAAAGAATTATTAGTAGGAGATGTCACTTATAGAGAAAATGATAAAGTATTACAATTAGTAAATATGCCAGATGAAAAAATATTCAATGGTGACATTGGAACTATTTCAAGAATAGATAATAAGGAAATAGTAATAGATTTTGATGTAAATGAAGTTAAATTTACGCCTGCTAACTTTAATAAATTTAAACATGGATATGCTATTAGTATACATAAAAGTCAAGGAAGTGAATTTGATACAGTAGTAATACCAATTGTAGATTCATATAATAAGATGCTTTATAGAAAACTTTATTACACGGCTGTCACAAGAAGTAAGAAAAAACTATTTATGTTAGGAGATATTAAAGCACTTAAGAAGGCTGCTTCTAATAATAATCAAGATATTAGAATGACTTCAATAAAAGATAAATTAATTAAAAAAAGTAGTATATAATATATATTTTAGAAAACAATAATAATGTATCGATACAACAGTCATATTTAGTTGAGGTGATTCTAATGAATTATATGTGGAAAGTACTAGCAGTAACTGGTGCTTGTGTTGGAGCATTTATGCTTTATAAAAAGCAAAATCCAGAATGTGTAGAAGACATGAAAGAGTCTTTAAATAAGATGACAAAGACTGCTGGTAAGTCTATGAAAAATATGATGGAATAAAGTCGAGGCAAGTCCTTGACTTTTTCGTTGTATAAGTTTAAATTATTTGGTATAACCCAAGTTTTGTAGTTAGATAATTAAAAAAAGTTTATTTTTTGTTGAAAATAGGCTTTTCTTTTTAATTTATTTATGGTATTATTATAATAGGTATATGATAATATAGGATGTGATTGTATGTATCTTGACTGTTT
>JAFUTR010000046.1 GCA_017477845.1 Bacilli bacterium | reverse complement strand
TAAGTTAACAGATAAGATAACTTTTATATATATTTATCTTCCATTAATAAGGAAAAAATATTATAATAAAGGTGAATTAACAAAGCTTGAGAAACTAATGTTAATCTTTAATGAGGAGAAGACAAAAGAGATTGATAGCTTGTCTAAGGAGGAAATGGTTATGGAAGAATATAGGCGTGATGCGGAAAGTGCAAGTATAGAAGAAAATGTAATAGGGCTATATGATAAAGAACTAGAAGATAAGATGATACAAGAAGCGATTAATAATAGATTATTACAAGAAGGTAAAACTGAAGGACTAAAAGAAGGTAAACTGGAAGGAATAATATCAGTAGCAAAAGAAATGTTGAAAAGGAATATTTCAGTTGAAGACATATCTGGTTGTACTGGGTTATCAAAAGATGAAATAGTAAAATTATTATAAATTTAAGAATAAGACATATTACATATATGCCTTTTAAATTTTTTTGTTTTTTGTTATACTATTATTATTGGAGGATAAATATGAGATATGTTGGAACAGTTGTACGTGGTATTCGTACACCTATAATAAAAGAAAATGCTGATTTAGCAAACATTGTAGTAGATTCATTAATGAAAACACAAGAATCAGAAGGATTCACATTTCATGACAAAGATGTAGTTGCAATAACTGAAGCAGTAGTGGGAATAAGTGAAGGGAATTATGTAACAGTTGACCAAATAGCAAAAGATTTAAAAAACAAATTCCCAAGTGGAGAAGTTGGTATTGTATTTCCAATATTAAGTAGAAATAGATTTTCAATGATATTAAAAGCAATTGCAAGAGCAATGAATAAAATAACTATATTACTATCATTCCCAAGCGATGAGGTAGGAAATGGAATACTTGATGAAGACGTGCTTGATAATAGTAAATATAACTTATCAAGTGTCATTACTGAAAAAGAATATAAAGAAACATTTTCATCTTGGTTACATCCGTTTACTGGAATAAACATGGTTGATTTTTATAGAGAACTAGTAAAAAGTGAAAATTGTGATGTAGAATTTGTTTTTGCAAATGATCCTAAAGTAATACTTAATTATACAAAAGATGTACTAACATGCGACATTCATACAAGATTAAGAACTAAAAAGCAAATAAAAGAAGCAGGAGCAAATACGGTCTATGGACTTTTTGAAATAATGACTGAAAGCGTTGATGGAAGCGGATACAATCCGACTTATGGACTTCTTGGTTCCAACAAATCAACTGAAGAAAGACTAAAATTATTCCCTAAAACTGGAGAAAAACTAGTTAATGAAATTCAAGCTAAACTAAAAGAAAAAACAGGAAAAACTATTGAAGTAATGGTTTATGGAGATGGAGCATTTAAAGATCCTGTAGGTAAAATATGGGAACTTGCTGATCCAGTTGTATCACCTGCATTTACCAAAGGGCTAATAGGGACACCTAATGAAATAAAACTTAAATATGTATCAGATAACAAGTTTGCTAATCTATCTGGGGATGAACTTAAAGAAGCAATAAAAAATGAAATAAGACAAAAAGATTCTAACTTAAAAGGAAAAATGTTATCCCAAGGAACTACACCAAGAAGACTAACAGATTTAATAGGATCTTTATGTGATTTAACAAGTGGAAGTGGAGATAAAGGCACTCCAGTAGTATTTATCCAAGGATATTTTGATAATTTATCTAACGATTAGTATTGAAAAATAATTAAAAAAATAATAAAATATAGCAGATAGGAGTGGGATTATGAAAAATAAAAGCATAACAGATAGAGATGTAGATTTTGCACAGTGGTACACAGATGTAGTAAATGCAGCACATCTTGCAAGTTACACATCAGTTAAAGGTTGTATTGCAATAGAACCAAACGGATATGCAATTTGGGAAAAAATGCAAGAAATACTTGATAAAAAATTTAAAGAATTAGGACACGTTAATGTTCAAATGCCTTTATTAATCCCTGAAAATTTATTAAAAAAAGAAAGTGAACTAGTAGAAGGATTTGCACCTGAAGTAGCATGGGTAACAGAAGGTGGAAGTAAAAAACTTGAAGAAAAACTATGTATTCGTCCAACTAGTGAAACAATGTTTTCTGACTATTACAAAGATCATGTCTCTTCATATAGAGATTTACCAATGCTTTATAATCAGTGGTGTAACGTATTAAGATGGGAAAAAGAAACAAGACCTTTCTTAAGAAGTCGTGAATTCTTGTGGCAAGAGGGACATACAATTCATGCAACTAGCGAAGAAGCAATTAAAGAAACTGATCAGATGATGGAAGTATATAAATGGTTTCATCATGAGATACTTGCAATACCTTCTATAACCGGAAGAAAAACAGAAAAAGAAAAATTTGCAGGAGCAGAATACACACTTACTAATGAGGCACTAATGTATAATGGAGTAGCACTTCAAGCAGGAACTAGTCATTACTTTGGACAAAAGTTCTCAAAAGCTTATGATGTAAAATTCTTAAATAAAGAAAACAAACAAGAATATGTATATCAAACTTCATGGGGAACTACGACACGTATGATAGGTGGATTAATAATGGTTCATAGTGATAATTATGGACTTGTCTTACCACCAAGAATAGCACCAACAGAAGTAATAATAATACCAATTGGAGATAGTGAAGAAGTATTAAATCTTGTAAATAAATATGAAGAAGAACTAAAGAAAAATGGAATTAGTGTTAAAAAAGACTTAACAGAAAAATCACCAGGATTCAAGTTTGCAGAAGCTGAAGTAAATGGAATACCTTTAAGAATAGAAATTGGTGAACGTGACTTAAAAGAAAACAAAGTTACTTTTGTAAGACGTGATACTAGAGAAAAAATAGTAGAAAATAAAGACTTAAATGTAGTAGAATATGTAAAAAACTTACTAGAAACTATTCAAAAAGATATGTACAACAGAGCCTTAGAGCGTCGTGAAAGATTAACATTTACTGCACATAACTTGGAAGAAATGGAAAAAATACTTAATACTCAACCAGGATTCATTCATGCTGATTGGTGTGGAGATGAAGCATGTGAGATAAAAATAAAAGAAATAAAAGGATGTAAATCACGTTGCATAACTGATGAAAAGCTAATAGATGGTAAATGTGTTTGCTGTGGGCGTGAAGCTAAACATCATGTAATATGGGGAATCCAATATTAATATTTACAAAACAAAAAAATTAAACTATAATAATCTAAATACTGTGAAGTTGAGGAGTATATTAAAGATTCTATAAGAGAACTAGTGGATGGTGAGAACTAGTAGATATTTAATAGAAGGTAGCAACTGAGTATAATCTCTAAGTAAATAGGAGATTACGTATTACTTGCGTTAAAGTATCAAGTGTGAAGTATCTTCAAAATAAGGTGGTACCGCGGTTAACTCGTCCTTAATATAGTTAGGGATGAGTTTTTTTAATGAAAAAAATAAAGGAGTGAATAAAATGTTAGATAAAAAATATAATCATGAAGAAGTAGAAAAAGGAAAATACGAAAAATGGTTAAATAAAGATTATTTCAAATGCGATGAAAATGGAAATAAAGAACCATTTTGTATAGTATTACCTCCACCAAATGTAACAGGAGTATTACATTTAGGTCACGCTTGGGATGTAACTTTACAAGACATAATAATTCGTTATAAAAAAATGGAAGGGTATGACACTTTATGGCTACCTGGAATGGATCATGCAGCAATTGCAACAGAAGCTAAAGTAGTTAAAAGATTAAAAGATCAAGGGATTAATAAATACGAATATGGAAGAGAAAAATTTCTTGAAGCTTGTTGGGACTGGACACATGAACATGGAAGTATTATTAGGGAGCAATGGGCAAAACTTGGAGTAGCACTAGATTATTCTAAAGAAAGATTCACATTAGATGAAGGATTAAGTAAAGCAGTAAGAAAAGTATTTGTTGACTACTATAACAAAGGACTAATTTATCGTGGAGAAAAAATAATAAATTGGGATCCAGTTGCTCAAACAGCCCTATCAAATGAAGAAGTAATATATAGTGAAGAAAAAAGTGCTTTCTATCATTTAAAATATAAACTTGAAGATAGTGATGAATATATAGATGTTGCTACAACTCGTCCAGAAACACTTTTTGGAGATACAGCAGTAGCAGTTAATGAAGAAGACAAAAGATATAAAAAATTTGTTGGAAAAAATGTAATACTTCCTATAGTGGGTAAAAAAATACCTATAATAACAGATGAACATGCCGATATGACTAAAGGAACTGGAGCTGTAAAAATAACTCCAGCACATGATCCTAACGACTTTGAAGTAGGACTTCGCCATAATCTTGATAGAGTAGTATGCATAAATGATGATGCTACAATGAATGAAAATGCCGGAAAGTACAAGGGACTAACTCGTGAAAAATGCCGTGAAGAACTTCTAAAAGATTTAGAAAAAGAAGGGTTACTTCTAAAAGTTGAACCACTTGTTCATGAAGTTGGGCACAGTGAAAGAACTGGTGTTATGGTTGAACCAATGATTAAAAAACAATGGTTTGTTAAAATGAGACCTTTAGCAGATCAAGTACTAAAATATCAAAAAGATAAAGATAAAAAAGTTAACTTCTTCCCATCACGTTATGAAAAAATAATGAATCACTGGATGACTATTACTTATGATTGGTGTATTTCAAGACAACTTTGGTGGGGACATAGAATTCCTGCTTGGTATAAAGGTGATGAAATCTATGTAGGACTTGATGCACCAAATGAAGAAGGATGGGTACAAGATGAAGATGTACTTGATACTTGGTTTTCTAGTGCCTTATGGCCTTTTGCAACTCTAGGATGGCCTGAAAACTCTGGTTTACTAAAAAAATATTATCCAAATAGTGTCTTAGTAACAGGTTATGACATAATCCCATTCTGGGTTAACAGAATGACTTTTCAAGGAGAAGAATTACTTGGAAAAAGACCATTTAAAGATTGCTTAATTCATGGATTAATTCGTGATAAACTAGGAAGAAAGTTTTCAAAGTCACTTGGAAATGGAATAGATCCTTTTGATATGGTTAAACTTTATGGAGCAGATAGTCTAAGATACTACCTTGCAACAGATGTTGCTAAAGGAACTGACATGAAGTTTGACGAAGAAAAAATCAAAGCTACATGGAATTACATTAACAAAGTATGGAATGCCTCTAGGTTTGTTCTTTCAAATATCGAAGACTTAAAAGAAATAAAACTAGAAAACTTAAAGCCAGAAGATAAATGGATCCTTACTAAATATGAAAAAACAATTCATACAGTAAAGAAATTTATGGATAAATATGAATTTAACAATGCAGCAGGAGCAATCTATGAATTTACTTGGACAAATTTCTGTGATAACTATATCGAAATGGCTAAATATTCAATTGAAAAAGAAGAAACAAAGTCAACTTTATGCTTTGTACTAACTGGAATACTAAAAATGTTACAACCATTTATGCCATATGTAACAGATGAAATCTATAGCATGCTTCCAGTAAAAGACAGCAATGACATAATGATATCCGACTATCCTAAATATACTAAAAAATATATATTTGAAACAGAAGAAAATGCAGTGGATGACTCTATTGAATTCATAAGACTATTTAGAAATATAAAAGCTGAAAATAATATTACAAAAGAAATGAAAGTAATGTTTGATACAACAGATGATAATAATCTAATAGTTAAAATGCTTAAACTAGAAAACAATTTAGTAAAAGAACCATTAGGAATAAATGCTTATAAAGTATTTTCAGCAAGAACAAAAGCTACAATCTTCTTTGAAAAAGTAGAAAGTGAAACAGATAAACTATTAAGAGAAGGACAAATTAAAGCATTAGAACTATCAATAGCACGACGTGAAAAACTTCTTTCAAACGAAAACTATGTCAATAAAGCACCTAAAAATATAGTTGATTTAGATAAACAAAAATTAATAGAAGAAAAGAAAAAATTAGAAGAATTAAAGAAACATTAACTTGGAGGAAATATGAAAAAAAATAAAATATTACTAATAATAACATTTTTGATAGTATTACTAACTTTTACTGGGTGTAATGAATCTAAAAAAACTGATACAAAAAAGATAGATAAGTTTAAAGAAAAAATAAATGTAAATATAGATATAAATAATTATGGAACAATAAGTTTAGAATTATATCCCAATATTGCACCTGAAACAGTTAATAACTTCGTAAATCTTGTAAAAAACAACTTTTATGATGGGCTTACTTTTCATAGAATCATGGATAAATTCATGATTCAAGGAGGAGATCCTAATGCCAATGGAACAGGTGGAAGTGGAATAACGATTAATGGAGAATTTGAAGCAAATGGATTTAAAAATGAGTTAAAACATGAACGTGGAGTAATATCTATGGCAAGAGGAGCATATGACTATAATTCTGCTAGTAGTCAGTTCTTCATTGTTCAAACTACTTATCCATCACTTGACGGACTCTATGCATCATTTGGTCGTGTTACAAGTGGAATGGAAATAGTTGATGAAATATGCAAAAACACACCTGTAGAAGATGATAATGGAACTGTATTAAAAGAAAACCAACCAATAATTAATAAAATATATATAGTTGAATAGTTGATTTAAAATAAAAAAAGTATTAAAATAAACATATCAATGTGATGACCAAGCTTGGAAACTTGCGAGCAATATAATTAATGAGATTCTTCTTGAATGAAGTAGGGTGGAACAGCGATTATACGCCCCTACAATTAGAGGAATCTTTTTTATTTAAAGGAGGAAATTATGGAAAAATTAACAATGGAAAAATTAGTCAATTTTTGTAAGCAATATGGATTTATCTTTCAAGGAAGTGAAATATATGGAGGACTTGCAAATACTTGGGACTATGGACCACTAGGTAGAGAATTAAAAAATAATATAAAAAAAGCTTGGTGGAAAAAATTTATTGAAGAAGGAAATAATAAATATAGAAATTATGGACTTGATTCAGCAATTCTAATGAATCCAGAAGTTTGGGTAGCATCAGGACACGTTGCTTCATTTTCAGATCCATTAATTGATTGTAAGAATTGTAAATCTAGAGAAAGAGCTGATAAATTAATTGAAGACTTTACTAAAGGAAAAGAAACAGGAGATGGATGGGATAATAAAAAACTAGAAGATTACATAAGAGATAATAAAATACCTTGTCCTAAATGTGGATCTCATGATTTTACACCAATAAGAAAATTTAATTTATTATTTGAAACTCATCAAGGTGTTACTGAAGATAATAAAAGCATAGTGTACTTAAGAGGAGAAACAGCTCAAGGAATATTTGTTAACTTTATGAATGTTCAAAGAAGCATGAGAGCTAAAATTCCATTTGGAATTGGACAAATAGGAAAAAGTTTTAGAAATGAAATAACTCCAGGAAACTTTACTTTTAGAACTAGAGAATTTGAACAAATGGAATTAGAGTTTTTTTGCAAACCAAATACAGACTTAGACTGGTTTAAATTTTGGAAAGATAACTGCTTAAATTTCCTTGAATATTTAGGCCTTACTAAAGATAATTGTAGATATAGAGATCATGAAAAAGAAGAACTAGCATTTTACTCAAAAGCAACAACAGATATAGAATATAAATTTCCAATGGGATGGGGAGAACTTTGGGGGATAGCAGATAGAACAGATTATGACTTAACTGTTCATATGAATCATTCAAAAGAAAACTTACAATATCTAGATCCTGAAACAAATGAAAAATATACTCCATATGTAATAGAACCATCTGTAGGAGTTGATAGACTAGTTCTTGCAATATTAACAGAATGCTACGACGTAGAAAAACTAGAAAACAATGAAGAACGTGAAGTATTAAGATTAAAACCTTTTCTTGCTCCATATAAAGTAGTAGTACTTCCATTAATAAAGAAATATCATAGTGAAAAAGCCCAAGAAATATATCAAGAATTATCTAAAAAGTTTATGACTGATTATGATGACTCAGGTAATATTGGAAAAAGATATAGAAGAAGCGATGTAGTAGGTACTCCATTTGCTATTACAGTAGATGATAATACATTAAACGATGGAACAGTTACTATAAGAGATAGAGATACTATGGAACAAGATATTATAAAAATAGAAGACATTGAAAAATATATTGAAGAAAGAATTAAGTTTTAGTAGTTAAAAATAATATTATAAGATATAATATAAATACGGAGGTAAATATGAAAATAGTAGATGTTAAAGGAAGAGAAATATTAGATTCAAGAGGAAATCCAACAGTAGAAGTTGATGTATACCTAGAAGATGGAACTATGGGACGCGCTGAGGTTCCAAGTGGAGCATCAACTGGAGAACGTGAAGCTCTTGAAATGAGAGATGGTGGTAGTCGTTTCATGGGAAAAGGTGTATTAAATGCTGTAGCAAATGTTAATGGGCCACTTCGTGATTTAGTGCTTGGACTTGATGCATACGATCAAAAAGCGCTTGACTATAAAATGATAGAAGCTGATGGAACAAAAACAAAATCTAAATATGGTGCTAATGCAATATTAGGTATAAGTATGGCTGCATTAAAAGCAAGTGCAATAAGCAAAAAAATGCCACTTTATAAATATGTAGGAGATGGAACAACTCTTCCAAAACCTATGATGAATATAATTAATGGTGGAGCACATGCTGATAATTCACTTGATTTCCAAGAATATATGATAGTACCACAAGCTGATACAATTCATGAAAGAGTAAGAATTGGAGCAGAAGTATTCCATAACTTAAAGAAAGTTTTAAATGAATTACATCTTGCAACAGGTGTTGGAGATGAAGGTGGATTTGCACCAGACTTAAAATCAAATACTGAAGGTTTTGAACTTATAATGAAAGCTATTACAAAAGCAGGATACACACCAGGAAAAGATGTTTGTATAGCAATAGATGTAGCAGCAAGTGAATTCTATAATAAAGAAACAGGAAAATATGATTTAGTTGGAGAAAATAGAAGTCTAACTACTGATGAATTAATAGATTTCTATGAAGAATTAATTAAAAAATATCCAATTATATCAATAGAAGATCCAGTAGATGAAAATGACTGGGCTGGATTTACAAAAATTACTGAAAGACTTGGAGATAAAATTCAATTAGTTGGAGATGATTTATTTGTAACTAATAAAGAATGCTTACAAATGGGAATTGATAAACATGCAGGAAATGCAATTCTATTAAAAGTAAACCAAATTGGTACTATTACTGAAACACTTGAAACAATAGACCTTGCAAGAAAGAATAACTATAAAACAATAATCTCACATAGAAGTGGAGAAACTGAAGACACAACAATTGCTGATTTAGCAGTAGGACTTAATTTAGGACAAATTAAAACAGGTTCAATGTCAAGAACAGATAGAATTTGTAAATATAATCAATTAATGAGAATTGAAGAAGAGTTAACTAAATAATTTAAGATGGGACTTCCCATCTTTTTTAATAAAAACTAAAAAAAGACTTGTTTTAATCTAAAATAAATATTATATTTGTAAATAGATAAATAAAGAGGTACACAAATGAAAAGAAGTAAAAAGAAAAATTTAATTATATTTATATCACTATTATTACTATTTATTATATTTACAACAGTAGTAAAAATAGTAGATGTAAGAAAAATAGGACCAAATGATTCTAGTGTTGGCCTATCAACAATAAATAAAGCATTTCATGATACATTTGGATATAATGAATTTTTTTATAAAATAAGTAAATATCTTGGATATGTTTCATTCTTATTAGTAGGATTTTATGCACTACTAGGATTAAAAGAATTAATAGAAAAGAAAAAATTATCTAAAGTTAATAGAAATCTTCTATTATTAGGTTCATTCTATGTTTTAGTACTCGTTGTATACATTTTCTTTGAAAAAGTTATTATAAATTATAGACCAGTACTGGAAAAAGGAGTACTTGAAGCATCTTACCCATCATCACATACAATCTTATCAATTTGTGTATGCGTAAGTAGCATGATTGTTAGCAAGAAATTATTTCCAGATATAAAGAATGTAAAACTATTAAATATAAGTTCACTATCATTAATGATTGCAATTGTATTAACAAGAACATTATCTGGAGTTCACTGGATAACAGATATAATTGGAGGAATACTTATTTCAGTAACACTATGCTTCCTATTCAAGACTTCACTAGAAGAACCAAAAAGAATAAAAAAAGAAATACAAACTGTAAAGGACTAAAATAGTCCTTTTTATTTACGTAAATATATTATAATTTAATGATTTTTTGAACAAAATAATATATAATTAGAGTATATTAATATATATAGTAGGAGAAGTGTATGGAGAATAAAAAGAAGAAAGAAAGTAAATCAATTAAAAAGACGTCAACAACCAAAAAAGTTAAAACAACTAAGATACCAGTAAAAAAGAAAACAACTAGAAAGAAACCTAAGAAAAAAGCATTTACATTGATTGAATTATTAGCAGTAATAATAATACTCGGAGTACTTATGATTATAGCAGTACCAAGTGTTACAAGCTATATTAATAACTCAAGAAAATCTGGTTATGTAACAACAGCCAAAAATTTAATGGATGGAGCAAGAACTAAAGTAAATGAAGGTAAACTATCTATATATGACACTGGAAAAACATATTATTTACCATTTAGTATGATTAAAACAGAAAACGCTGCAAAGTCACCATATGGTGAGTTTACAGAAGCATATGTAGTAGTAACGTATGATGGAGATGGATTTGACTATTATTGGACAAGTACAGATGAAACAAAAACAGGAGTGTATCTAACTTATTATAGCGAATTAGATAATGATAAAATTGTATCTAATGTAAGTGCTGGATTAACAGATATAGCAATTTGTGGGAAAGAAGAAATTGTTGTATTTAAAGAAGATGGAACACAAGAAACAAAAGTAGCTGATGATTGTATAGAACCAAAGGGAAGCTATGAAGGTAATGTTTTAGAAAACACAAATGCAACGGCATCAGGATTCTTCACATTTGATAAGTCAACAGGAACAATTAAAGGAGTACATGATGATATCAGTCTTACTCTTTTAGATATAGACGCTTGTGCTACATATTTATATGAAGATGGATGGAGTAACTCTTTAGAAGAAGCAAATGATTATTGTAATAATGGACTATTAAATGAAATCATTAATTATAATGAAATAGACTTTGCTAGAGAACTTCAAGATAGAAATATATTAAAAATTAACAGTATCAAGAATTGTCCTAAGGATGTAGTAATACCTTCAAAAATAGATGGAGTTAAGGTAGTAGCAATTGATGAAAATGCATTTACAAATAACAATATTTATTCAGTTGAAATACCAAAAAGCATAACTACTATTTCAAAATATGCTTTTGATATTTATTATGGTCCATATAATATTATTAATAAAACAGGCAAGGCTTTTGTATGGACATACTATAGTGATAATGCTGTAAAAACAGGTGATGTTTTTGGAGGATATGAAAATGTAAAAGCATTAATAAAAGTAACTTCTTCTAAAATGGAAACTATAGACATAGATAATATGTTTGAGATAACTAATAATGAAGCAACAGTAACACTAAAGAATAAAAATGGATATGATATTTACTATTATCCTGATTCAAATGATGCAACAAGAATAGAAGTAATGAATGTTAATCAAAGTGTATCTGTACAAAATTGTGGTACCGTAACTATAAGAATTGAAAAAAATGGAGAAGTTTTATTTCAAAGACCACTTGCTTTTAGCAAATGTTTACAATAAAAAAAGAAGGTAATAGATATGGCAAAAACAAGAAAAACAACAAATAAAAAATCAAAGGAAAGAGCTTTTACATTAGTTGAGTTATTAGCTGTAATAATAATACTTGGAGTAATCTTTGTTATTGCAATACCAAGTGTAATAAATTACGTTAACAATTCAAGAAAGTCTGTATACGTAACTACAGCCAAAAATATAATCAATGCAGCAAGGACAAAAGTATCTGATGGAAGGATATCTGTATATGATACAGATACAACATATTATATTCCTGTTGAAATGTTTAGTCTTGAAACAGGAGATGCTAAAACTCCATATGGAGATTTTACACAAGCATATGTAGTAGTAACCTATAATGGTAGAAGGTTTGACTATTACTGGGTAAGTGTAGATACTACAAATACAGGAGTTAGATTTGAAAACTATGAACATTTGGATATAGATGATATTGAATCAAACTTAGAGCTTGATTCTGATCCTATAACAGGAGTAGATGGAAGAAGTAAAATAGTAGTATTTAATAAAAATGGTGAAGTGAAAAATGAAAAACTAGCTTTAAAACAATTTAATTCTACTAGTAGCCAAATAGTAGGTAACTCTGCTAAACAGATATGTGTAGTAGATGATAATAATAAAGAATACTATACATATACTGGAAATCCAACAATTGATGATTTGATAGACAATGGAACAATAGTATTAACTGATTCTGGACATCTTGATTATTTTTATACAAATGAATATGAGACATGTATAAATAATAACCCACATCAAGACACATCATCAATGGATTATTTAAATTACAGTAATGATTGTTTTAATGCACATGCTGAAAAATATCCAAGTTATCAAGAACATGTAAAAGACTCAACAATTGGATGTTATGGCGTAGATTATCCAAAATAAAAGGAGTAGGAAAATAATGGAAACTAAAAAGAAAACAACAACAACAACTAAGAAATCTGCAACAGCAAAGAAAGCAAAGACAACAAAAATACCAGCAACGAAAAAAACAACTAGAAAGAAACCTAAGAAAAAAGCATTTACACTAATTGAATTACTTGCAGTTATAATAATACTGGGAGTACTTATGATTATAGCAGTACCAAGTGTAACTAGTTATATAAGTAATTCAAGAAAATCTGCTTATGTAACAACAGCAAAGAATTTAATGGATGGAGCAAGAACTAAAGTAAATGAAGGAAAAATATCCGTATATGATACAGACACCACATATTATATTCCTGCAGCAATGATAAAAACAGAAACAGGTGGAGCTAAGTCACCATATGGTGATTTTGAAAAAGCTTATGTAGTAGTAACATACAATGGAGATAATTTTGACTATTATTGGATGAGTGTAGATACTACAAAGACAGGTGTAAGATTTGAAAAATATGATCAATTAGATGAATCTGATATTAAGTCAAATCTAGAATTAGATCCAATACCAATAACAGGAGTAGATGGAAGAAGTAAAATAGTAGAATTTGATATAAATGGAATACCTCAAAAAAGAAATGCATCAAAACAATTTAATTCAACAAATAGTCAAATTGTAGATAATCCAGTTACACAAGTGTGTATTGTAAGAGAACCATATTCAAAAGCAAATGCAGAATATTATACTTATACAGGAAATCCTACTATACAAGATATAATTGATATGAATTTATTTACAATAGATGAAGGAAAAAGTATATATGACTTCCGTACAAATGCTTTCTTTGAATGTACAGCTAACAATCCTTACGATAATAATAGTGACCAGTATTATGACTATAGGTATAGATGTGGAAACAACGGAAATTTAGATATGGTATTTTGGGATTATGATGAAAAAGTAAAAGATTCAACTCAAGGATGTTATTTAATAGAATATCCTATTATGTAAGATGTCTAATAAAATATAGAAAAAAATATAAATTATCAAAAGGGCTTAATGCTCTTTTTCCTTTACGTAAATTTTTACAAAAAATATAAAAATAATGTAAAAAAAATAAATAAATAAGATATATTATATAATATAAAAGTAGGAGAAATGTATGGAAACTAAAAAGAAAACAACAACAACTAAGAAATCTGCAACAGCAAAGAAAGCAAAGACAACAAAAATACCAGCAAAAAAGAAAACAACTAGAAAAAAACCAAAGAAAAAAGCATTTACACTAATTGAATTACTTGCAGTTATAATAATACTGGGAGTACTTATGATTATAGCAGTACCAAGTGTAACAAGCTATATTAATAACTCAAGAAAATCAGGTTATGTAACAACAGCAAAGAATTTAATGGATGCAGCAAGAACAAAAGTAAATGAAGGTAAACTATCGGTATATGATACTAATACAACTTATTATATTCCTACAACATGCTTAAACATTGAAAATGGAGAAAAAGCAAAATCACCATATGGTAATTTTACAAATGCTTATATAGTAGTAACTTATAATGGAGATGGATATAATTATTATTGGACAAGTACAGATGAAACAAAAACAGGAGTTAAAACAATTACTGAATATAATTCATTATCTTCAAGTAGTATCGAAAGTGGTGTTGATAATACAGATATTAAAACTAATATTGGTATAGATGGAAGAGAAAATGTAGTTATATATAATGAAGATTGTACAAATAGTAGTCAAATAGTAGCTTCTGCTCAAATAGATTCTAAAACAGGTACAGTAGAAGAAAAGAAAACGATTGAATTAATTTCACAAAAAACAGAAGGAGTTTTAAGTGCAGGTGATGAGTTAGTTATTGGAGGAAAAGAACATTTCTATGTAATAGCTACTGACAGTTCAAAAACAACATTAATTGCTAAATACAATTTATATGTAGGTTATAATGTAAAACAAGCACCAAGCGGAAGTGGAACTGTACTAGATGTAAAAATTCCTGAAACTGATAGTAGATATGGATGGCAAAGTGCTGAAACGGAATATAATTATAATATTGCACTAGTACCATTCTCAGGTAAAAAATATTGGCAATCTACAATAAATGAAAACTTATTTGATAGCAAATATCCAGATGCCAATGATGAATCTATGTATGAAAAAGCATTATCAACAGTAGCGCCTATTATAGAAAATACTACAAATGAATATGGATTTTCAGTTCCAAAAGTAGTTGATGGAAATTACTCAATAGCATATTATGTAGAGCAATATGTTAATAAATTAAGAAGTATGGGAGTACATATAGATGAAGGAAATGTAATAAGCCATTCACAAGCTTTAGCAGTAGGTTGTGGATATAGCAAAACATGTTCATCTTCATGGATGAGCAATACAAGATTCTGGACAGGATCAGTTGCTTGGATGGGACAAGCAAAATATCAAAACCAAGTAGTTTCTATTCAAGGATCTTACACGTTTAGTGAATATAATTCAGTTATAAGTGGAGTAAGACCTACTATAACTATAAGAACATCTGATATAACACTATTAGGTCATGACTATTTTGATAATAAACCTATAATAATACGTTAATAGTTAAGGATTAAGATGAAAATCTTAATCCTTATTACTTTAAGTAAAATTAATAAAAAGTTAATTAAAAAAACACAAAAGAATAAATAATATATGTATAATTAGCATAAGAATAGGTTAAATATATAAAATAACAATTAATACTTGATTAAATTCAAAAATTAATGTATATTAATATTGCTGTTTTATCTACGTATTGGACTATTCCGACCTATACCTGGATAAAATGAATTATATAAAAGGAGGAATAAACATGGCATTAACTAAAGAAACAAAGAAAGATATAGTTAAAAAGTTCGCTAAGAATGAAAAAGATACTGGTTCAGCTGAAGTACAAATTGCTATACTAACAGCAGAAATCAATGCTTTAACTAAACACTTAGAAGAACATAAACATGACCATCACTCAAGAAGAGGACTTCTTAAGAAAGTTGGTCAACGTAAGACTATGTTAGCATACCTTTCTAGAACTGATATAAATAGTTATAGAAAAGTTATTGCTGAACTAGGACTTAGAAAATAAAAATAAAAGTAGACACTTGTTTTTGGTGTCTTCTTTTTTTGATATTAGAGGGTAAATATATTATGTTATTGTAGTAAATATAATAAATAATTGTTATATTTGCTACAATAATATAAGCCCTCAAAAAGGAGGTAGAAAAATGTCAAAAAAAGTATTTGAATTTGATTTTAGAGGAAGAAAACTAATAGTAGAAAATGGAGAAATGGCTAAACAAGCAAATGGAGCTGTTTTAGTAAGATATGGAGATACAGTAGTTCTTTCTACAGTAGTAGTAAAAAAAGAAGCTAATCTACTAAGTGATTTCTTTCCATTAATGGTTATCTATCAAGAAAAATTATATTCAGTTGGTAAAATACCTGGAGGATTTATAAAAAGAGAAGGAAAACCAACTGATGCTGCAACTTTAGCTGCAAGGATGATTGATAGACCAATGCGTCCAATGTTTAAAGAAGGATTTAAAAACGAAGTACAAATCGTTAACACAGTTTTATCAGTAGATACTGATAACTCACCAGAACTTACTGCTATGTTTGGATCAAGCTTATGTACAAGTATTAGTGAAGTACCATTTGATGGGCCAATAGCAGGAGTTAAAGTTGGATGTATAAATGGAGAATTCATAATCAACCCAACTCCTGCACAACTTGAAGATTCAGTACTTGATCTTACAGTAGCAGGAACAAAGGACGCTATCAACATGGTTGAAGCAGGAAGTAAAGAAGTATCAGAAGAATTAATGCTTGATGCTTTAATGTTTGGACATGAAGCAATAAAAGAGTTATGTGCCTTCCAAGAAGAAATAATTAAAGAAATTGGAAAACCTGATATGGAATATGAAACTCTTGAAATTACTGATGACTTTAAAAAAGAAATATCATCTCTTGCTGAAGAGAAAATGAATAAAGCATTGAGAATTAAAGATAAACTTGAAAAATATGCAGCAATTGATGCTGTTAAAGAAGAAGTAGTAAATAAATATACTTTAGAATTTGAAGAAAAATTAAAACAAGATGACTTTAATGAATTAATAACAAAAGTAAAATTAGTTCTTGAAGAAATAGAATATGAAATATTTAGAACAATCGTTGTTAAAGAAAAAACAAGAGCAGATGGACGTAAAATGACTGAAATTCGTCCATTATCAACAGACATTGATATTCTACCAAGAACTCATGGATCAGCTTTATTTACACGTGGTGAAACTCAAAGTTTAGCAGTAACAACTCTTGGAGCACTTGGTGAACATCAAATTCTTGATGGACTTTCATTAGAAGCAGAAAAAAGATTTATGCTTCATTATAACTTCCCAGCATTTTCAGTAGGAGAAACAGGTCGTTATGGAGCACCAGGTCGCCGTGAAATAGGTCACGGAGCACTTGGAGAACGTGCTCTTCTTCAAGTTATGCCAAGTGAAGAGGAATTCCCATATACAGTTCGTGTAGTATCAGAAATACTTGAATCAAATGGATCAAGTTCACAAGCAACAATTTGTGCTGGATGCTTATCACTAATGGCAGCAGGTGTACCAATTAAAGCACCAGTTGCAGGGATCGCTATGGGTCTTATCACACATGGAGATGATTATACAATTTTAACTGATATTCAAGGAATGGAAGATCATTTAGGCGATATGGACTTTAAAGTAGCAGGAACACGTCATGGAATATGTTCACTACAGATGGATATCAAAATTAAAGGAATAACTAAGCAAATATTAAAAGAAGCCTTAGATCAAGCAAAAGATGCTCGTATGGAAATACTTGATGTAATGGAAAAACAAATCAAAGAGCCAAGAAAAGAAGTTAGTAAATATGCTCCTAAGATGATTACATTTATGATTAAACCAGAAAAGATTAAAGATGTAATTGGAAAAGGTGGAGAAATGATTACTAAAATCATTCTTGAAGCTAGTAATGTTAAAGCAGTAAATGATATGAATGCTGTTAAAGTAGACCTAGAAGATGATGGAAGAGTAACTATCTATCATACTGATAAAGAAGTAATTGAAAAAACTGCTCAAATGATTCAAGATATAGTTAAAGAAGTAGAAGAAGGAAAATTATATACTGCAAAAGTGGTTAAAATTGAAGAATTTGGTTGCTTTGTACAAGTATGGCCTGGTTGTGAAGGATTAGTTCATATTTCTGAACTTGCAAAAGATCGTGTTGAAAAAACAACAGATGTTGTTTCTCTTGGAGATGAAATAGTTGTTAAATGCATTGGATGGGATAAAAAAGGAAGATTAAACTTCTCAAGAAAAAAAGTATTTCAAGATGACAACAAAGAAGAAAAGAAGTCTAAATCAAAAAAAGAAAAAGAAGAAATAACTGAATAATAAAAAAATAGAAAAGTACTTTACATATTTACTTTTCTATTTTTATTTTTAACTTTATAATTATTAATTTTTATTCTATAATAAATATATAATTGGAGGATATATGAAAAATAATAAAGGATTTACATTGATTGAAATACTAGCAGTAATAATAATACTTGGAATTCTTTTTATGATTGCAGTTCCGGCTGTATCACAAAGTATTATGGATTCAAGAAAATCGACATTTGCAGAGTCAGGAATAAAATATATTGATGCTGCAATTGATGAGATTAATGCATTTACTTATAGAATAAAAGATACAAATAAAACTTATTACATCCCAACTAGTTGTTTAAATACAGATAAAAATGAAGAAACCCCATTCGGAGTATTAGAAGATAGCTATGTAGTAGTATCAGCTGATAATGATGAAGATAGAAACTATTTTTATACTGGACGTGATTCAAGTAATCATGGAATACTTTTAACTAATAGAGAATTATTATCTAAAGATGTTGTTTTACCATCAATTGGATTAATTCATACTGATTACTGTATTGAAGGTACTTCAAAAACAGTTATATATGATAAGACCAATTGTAAAGCAAGTACTGAAGGAACTTGTAGTGCTTATATACCAAAAAATGGAGCCCTTACACTTACTGGAAATAATTAAAAATACCTTAATAAATAATAGGTTTATCACTAAAAATATTTTTATTACTATGAATTAACATATTATAAATATTATCAACTCTTAATTCTAATTCTAATAAATCAATATTATCTTTAGTTATATTGGTAATAAGAGGAACACTAAGTTCCTTTTTTATTTTATTTAAATAATCTTTACCTTTACTTGAAAATCCAAGTACCTGTATATATTTAATAGTACTATATCTTTCTTTTTCTTCTTTAGTAAAAGAGCATAAAATATGAATAAGCATTCTTTTAATTTTATTGTATGTGTATCTCTTTGTTTTAATATTATCAATTAATTCTTCTAAACTATTTGAGTTTAATATTTCTTTTTTTATTTTGTTTTCTAATCCTTCATCTACAGTTTGATAAATACTTAAATCATTTTCCGTGATTATTTTATATTTTAATAAATTAAAAAGTAGCAAATCATCACATTTTACCAAATATTTTAGAGTATCATTAGGAACAGCAGAAGAAATTGAGAAATTATTTTTTAAAGCTTCTCTTATACTTCTTGCACTGCTTATAGATCCATTTAAAGAAGTACTATTATAATCACTAGTTCTTTTAATAGAAATAGCCTCCATTTGATAATTATTTTTAATTATTTCTTTTATATATGAAAGTGCTAAAATATCATTTGGTTCGTTAACAGTTTTTGAAGATATTTTAGATAAAGCTTTACTCATTGCAGTAGGATAATTATCTCCATTATCTAATTTTTCTTTAACTATTTTATTATATCTTGTATCGTTTAATTGGATGTTTGCTAATTCTTTTAAAGATAAAATATCATTTGATTCACTTCCAAAGATAACTTTATTACATTTTAAATGATTTAATAATTCAATACTACCTTTAGCAAAAAAGTCACTTGATTCAGTTGCAAAAGAATAGGGAAGCAATACTACTAAATCTACTCCATTCATAAGTGCAAGACGAGTCTTGTCATACTTTGAAATAATGCTTAAATCTCCTCTTTGAGTATAATTACCACTTAATACGAGTATTAATGTATCATCTTTTACTTGTTTTTTAACTTCTTTCAAGTGATAAATATGACCATTATGAAAAGGATTATATTCACAAATAATTCCAGTTGCCATAATTCACCTCAAAAATATTATACACATATTATTTAAAAGTACTAGCATATTTTTTTAAAATAATGTATAATCAATCTTCGGAGCTGGTATTATGATAGATTTAACACAAATTTATAGTGGATTAATAGATAAAATAAAACTTGATGGTAAGTATGAAATACCAAAAAAAATAATAACTGATAATAGAATACAAGATATAAGAGTAGTTAAACTTTTAGGAAGCATTGAAAGAAAAGAAGATGAATACTATATTAATGCATCTATTAATACAGAAATTAAAATTAAAGATTCTATATCTTTAGAGCCTGTTTGGTACCAAATAGACACCTCTTTAAATGAAAAATTAGAAGAATTTATAGAAAAAAGTGAAAATTCACTTGATATTATCAACTTTTTATGGCAAAATATTGTAATGGAAGTTCCCCTTAGGTATACAGATGTAAGTGATTACAATGAATATAAGGGTGATGGCTGGAAGTTGGTTAGTGAGGAGGATTTAGCAAATAATAATCCTTTTAGTAAACTATTAGAAAGCGAAGATTGGAGTGATTAAATATGGCAGTACCATTTAGAAAAGTTTCTAAAACTAGAAAGAGAATGAGAAGATCTCACAATGCTCTTAGTGCAGTTGGAACTACAACATGTCCTGAATGTGGTGCAGTAATTAAGCCACATCGTGTTTGCAAAAAATGCGGAAGTTATAAGGGAACAAAAGTTATAGAAAATAAAGACGCTGAATAAACGTCTTTTATTTTTTTCTTGTAATTATGAAATTTATGTGATAAACTCAAAATATATTAATAGGAAGTTGCGGTGATAAGATGAAAAATAAATTATTAATGGGCATAACAATAGGATTTGGATTATTCATTTTAACAGGATGTGGAGATAACAAACTAAACTGTGAAAGACCTATGGATGAATATATGAGCGGAAGAGGAACCATGAAGGGAATTATTAATGTTGGTTTCGATAAAGATAATTATGCAGAAGATGTAGAAGTTATAATGGAAGCAAATATTACATCGGATGAAGTAACAGATGAACAAATGGAATCAATAAAAGTTATGCTAGACAGCGTTTGCGATCAAAATGATACAAAATATCAAAATTGTGATGTTTCAGTAAATAAAAGAAATGTTGTAATGAGAGCAACTGCAAGTATTAAAGAAGCTTATAAAGAATTAAGTGATAGAAAAACAAAAGAAGAAGTAAAAGAATACTTCGAAAAAAATGGATTTACTTGTAAATAATCAAGTTTAATCATATAATAAAAATTGAAGGAGTGAAAAAATGAAAAGTAAAAAGTATTTAGCATTATTAGGTATCGGATGCGGTGCACTATTATTAACTGGATGTGGAGGAAATGCTCACACTTTGACATGCGAACAATCTAATGACGAATCTGAAGAAACAGTGGTTGCAGAAATTAAATTCAACGATGACGAAACAAAAGTAGAAAGAGTTTCAGTAGAAATGACTTTAGATGCATCAAAAAGCGGAGAAGATGTAACAGAAGATCAACTTGAAGAATCTAAAGAGTTACTTGAAAGCGTATTTTGTAGTGAAAAAGAAAAAATGGACAAATGTGAAATAAAAATAAGTGGTAAAAAAGTAGTCATCAAAATGTCTGGAACAGCTGATGCCGTTGGATATGAAGGAGACAAAACATTAGAAGAATTCAAAAAAGAAGCAGAAGAACAAGAAGGAATGACTTGTAAGTAAAATGCCTAGTGGCATTTTTTCTTTGACAAAAAAAGCATTTTGAATTAATATTATATTGATTATTAGGAGGGCATATGAATTATCAGATTGTACTTGATAAAACTTTAAAAGAAATAGATGTGAATAACAAACCAAAACTATTACTTCATGTTTGCTGTGCACCATGCTCTTCTTACGTACTAGAATACTTAAATAAATATTTTGATATAACAGTGTTTTATTATAACCCAAATATTTCATCAATTGATGAGTATAATAAAAGATTAAAAGAAGAAGAAAGATTTGTTAAAGAGTATCCTTTTAAAAATGAAATAAAAGTAGTAAGAGGCTCATATGAAAACGAAAGATTTGAAGAAATGATTAAGGGACTTGAAAAAGAAAAAGAAGGTGGACCTAGATGCTTCAAATGTTATAGGTTAAGGCTTCTTGAAAGTGCTAAATACGCAAAAGAACATAACTTTGATTATTTTACTACTACTTTAACAATTAGCCCATACAAAAATGCTACTGTTCTAAATGAAATAGGACATGACTTAGAAAAACTTTATAACATTAAATACCTATATTCTGATTTTAAAAAGAAAAATGGTTATAAAAGAAGTATAGAATTATCTCATGAATATAATTTATATAGACAAGATTACTGTGGTTGTACTTATTCAATAAGAAATAAAATAGAAGATTAACACCAAATTGGTGTTTTTTTGACATCAAATAGTAAAAAAACATTAAAAAAATATAGATAAAATATAAATATACCCTTATAATTAAAGAAGTTATAGAAAGAGAGCTTATATGAATATCAAAATTGTTAGAAACGGAAGTCTGGATGAAAACTGCTACATCTTAGAAAAAGATGGCAAGTACCTTATAATTGATCCGGGAAGTGAATTTGAAAAAATAAAAGATAATATTCATGGAGAAGTATTAGGTGTTTTAATAACGCATAGACATTTTGATCATATAGGGGCCTTAAATGAAGTGTTAGAAGAATATCACCCAAAGATATTTGATAGAACAACAACAGAAGAGACTACATACTTTTTAGGACCATTCAGGTTCAATGTGATTTTTAATCCAGGACATACACCTGACTCTATAACTTTTTATTTTTTTAATGAAGAAAAAATGTTTGTAGGAGATTTCATTTTTAATGGAAACATTGGAAGATGCGATCTTGAAGGTGGAGACATGCAACAGATGATGAAGTCAATTGAAAAAATTAAAAAATATAAAGATAATGTAACAATATATCCAGGTCATGGAGAATTTACAAAATTAGGACATGAAAAAATAAGGAATTATTATTTTAATATTTAGAGGTGAATTATGTATATAGATTTAATTATAGTTATAGTTTTATTACTTTTAGTAATATTTGTATTTAGAAAGTTTTCAAGTTTTGTTTATGCACTTGCAATAATTGACATATTCTTACGTATCATTGATTATTTAAGACTAAATGTTCCTCTTAAAGAATTAGGAAATATTTTTCCAAGTAACATACCAGCTATCCTTGATAAATATACAGATGGAATGTTACTTCAAATACTAATGTGGATATATGTCTTTATTTATGTTTGCTTTCTTGTCTACATTACAAATTACTTTATACATAAAAGAAAATAAGAAATTATGGCTCAACAAGTTTTAGTGGGGTGAAAAATTACGCGTTCGCCCATATGGGAAAAGGAGAAAATGAATATTTTTTTAATATTCAAAAATTTTTCTCCTTTTTTTCATCTTTTTCATCGATTTTTAAAAAATTTCCACC
>JAFUTR010000045.1 GCA_017477845.1 Bacilli bacterium | reverse complement strand
TATTAATGTATCTAATGCAAGTTATGCTTATGGAGATCCTGAAAACTCTACTACGACTACTGATTACACAACTCTTAATAAAACAGTATTTATGAGACTTAAAGATGGATTAAAAGGTGTTTGCATAATAAAGAATGGATTACAGTGTTTTGATCAAAATAATGGCTTAACTGAAGCAAATCATGCTAAAGAAGTATTTGGGTCATCTAACTGTACAACTTATAGTGGTACAAGTACAATGTGTAATGACTCTACATATTCTTGTGTAATATTTGAAAATGGCACTCTAAACTGTTCTAATGATACAACGTGTGATTACTGTAATATATCGGGCTATATGACAGATTGTATGGTATCTTGTGATTAATTAAAAAAAGTACATTTTTTGTACTTTTTATTTTTTCTTTTGTTTACATATTTTGATTATTAATATATAATATATTCAATCGAGAAAGGAAGTATATTATGGAAAGAGAGTTTACTGAACAAGAGCTTGTAAGGCGTGAGAAAGCTAAAAATATTCGTGAAAAGGGAATGGATCCATTTGGACATAAATTTGTTCGTGATTCATTTGCAATGGATATAAAGAATAAATATAAAGATATTCCACATGATGATTTTGAAAATATGACTGATACTGCAACAGTAGCTGGAAGAATTATGTTTATTCGAAAAATGGGTAAAGCATCTTTCTTTACAATAAATGATAAAACTGGAAGCATTCAAATCTATATTTCAATAAATGATATAGGAGAGTCTAACTACGAATTATTTAAAACAGCTGATGTTGGAGATATAGTTGGAGTTCATGGAAAAATAATGAAGACTAAAACTGGAGAAGTTACAATTAAATGTTTAGAGTATACTCATTTAGTTAAAGCATTAAAACCTCTTCCAGAAAAATTCCATGGACTAACAGATATAGAAGAACGTTATAGAAGACGTTATGTCGATTTAATAATGAATGAAGACTCAAGACGTGTTGCTTTTATTCGTCCAAAAATAATTAGATGTATTCAAAATTTTATGGATAATGAAGGATTTACAGAAGTAGAAACACCTGTTTTAACTACACTTTTAACTGGAGCAAGTGCTCGTCCATTCGTTACCCATCATAACACTCAAGATATAGATATGTATCTAAGAATTGCTCTTGAACTTCCATTAAAAAGACTTTTAGTAGGTGGTATGGAAGCAGTTTATGAAATAGGAAGAGTATTTAGAAATGAAGGAATGGATCCAAAACACAATCCAGAATTTACTTTAATGGAAGCATATCTTGCATATAGTGACTTAGAAGGAATGATGGATTTAACAGAAAGAATGTACACATCAATTGCTAAAAATGTTATGGGAAAAATGACTTATAACTGGTGTGGAAATGAGATTAATCTTGAAGGGCCTTGGAAAAGAATTTCAATGACTGATGCAATTAAAGAACAAACAGGAATTGATTTCAAACAAGAAATGAGTTTAGACGATGCTTTAAAACTATGTGAAGAACATGAAATACATGTAGAAGAACATGAAAAAACTATTGGTCATATCATCAACTTATTCTTTGAAAAATATGTTGAAGAAACTCTAATTCAACCAACATTCTTATATGGTCATCCTGTTGAAATTAGTCCGTTAACTAAAAAGAATCCAAGTGATTCAAGATTCGTTGATAGATTTGAATTGTTTATTGGTGGAAAAGAGTTTGCAAATGCTTATACTGAACTAAATGATCCTATTGATCAATTAGAAAGATTTGAAGAGCAACTAAAAGAACGTGACAAAGGAAATGAAGAAGCAAATGACATTGACATGGACTTTGTTGAAGCTCTTGAATATGGAATGCCACCAGCAGGTGGAATAGGGTATGGAATAGATAGACTTGTCATGTTATTTACAGAACAAGAAACAATAAGAGAAGTAATATTATTCCCTACAATGAAACAAAAATAATCATTATGAGGTATTTTATTACCTCTTTTTTTTTCAAACTAAATGAGATATAATTATCAAATAGAGGTGATTAAATTGTCTTTAAAAGAAAAAATAGATGTACCTAAATATTCATTAGGAGAAGAAATAATGAGTGCAGTAACTCATGGAGTAGGAGCACTGTTATCAATTGCTGCACTTGTTTTATGTGTCGTAGTAAGTGCTAAACATAGTAGTACATTAGGAGTAATAAGCAGTATCATTTATGGAATAACTTTAATAATTCTTTATACAATGTCTACTTTATATCATTCACTTGCTGTGAATAACGCCAAAAGAGTATTTAGAATAATAGATCATTGTAGTATTTATTTATTAATTGCAGGAACATATACTCCATTTACTTTAGTAGCGTTAAATGGGAAAACAGGAATACCATTATTTATAATAATATGGGCTATTGCAATACTAGGAATAGTACTAAATGCTATAAATCTAAAAAAATATAAAATAATATCATTCATAAGTTACTTAGTATTGGGATGGGTAATAGTTTTTGCTTATCAGCCATTAAAAGAAGCAGTAGATTTTTCTTGTATCTTACTTCTTTTATCAGGAGGAATAGTTTACACTGTGGGAGCAATATTTTACGGTTTTGGAAGGAAAATAAAGTATTTTCATTCAATTTTTCATCTATTTGTCTTAGCAGGATCAGTACTTCATTTTTTCTCAATCATATTATATGTTTTATAAGATACGAATTGTATCTTTTTTTTTTATTTGATATAATTCTTATAGTGATAAAAATGAAAAAAGAATTAATTGAACTATATAATAAAAATGAAAAATTCATTAAGTATTGTATGATTTCCTTTTTTTCTACAATAATAATGTTTTCTTTATTTTTTATAATTAACTTGATAACAAATGGTTTATACATAGTTGCTAACATAATATCATACACAACAAGCTTTACTATACTTTTTATATTGGATAGGAAACTATTTAATGCCGTACCAAAAAGAAAGAGAGATAAAGCAAAACAATTAAGTAATTTTATAATATTTAGAGGAATTGGCTTAATAATTGATTCAATATTACTTACTATATTTATTGAATATTTTCATATTTTCCATTTCATTTCTAAAATAATGAGTTCGTCTATGACTTTTATGTACAATTATATGACAAATAAACTTTTTGTTTTTAAAAATAAAAATATTTAGGAGGACAAATGAAAAAGAAAGATATCTTATTTACATTAGTTGTTTTATTGTCTTTATTTGCAATATCCTACTATTTTAGTAAAAAAACATTTCAAAATGATACTTTTTATACTATAAAAATAGGAGAAAGTATTATAAAGAATGGGATAGATATGAAAGAACATTTTTCATGGATAAATGGATTATGTTATTCTTATCCCCATTATTTATATGATTTAATAATATACTTTATCTATTCACTTGGAGGATTCCATTTAGTTTATTTATCAACAATATTATTTGGATTCATCTTGTTGTTACTTATGTATTTATTTAGTAAAAAAATAACCAATAATAAATTCTTATCTCTTACTTTAGTATACTTATCATCATTTGGAATTAGAATATTTTTTACAGCAAGGGCTCAATTATTAAGTATAATCTTTTTATTAATTTCTATTTATTTAATAGAATTATTAAGAGATAACTATAAAAAGAAATATTTAGTATTTTTATTTATAACATCATTTTTAATTGCATCAATTCATGCAGCGGTATGGCCTCTTTTACTTATACTATTCTTACCGTATCTAGCTAATGATATAATTTACTTAATAAATAAGAAATATAATTTTAAATTTATAAATAATTACAATATCATAATTGATAAAAGTAAAATAAAAAACACAATAAATGGTTTTATATCATGTTTTATCGCAGGCTTAATAGTACCAAATAGAAATTCAGCATTTACGTATTTTATAAAAATAAAACAAGGAAATTCAATGAATTATATAACCGAACATTTTCCTACTACTATAGAAAAAAGGCCTGAAATATTTGTTGTCCTTCTAATTTTTATAATATTCTTATTAAATAAGAAAAACAAAATAAGACTTAAAGATTTATTTATGATAAGTGGATTATTTTTATTATCTCTTTTATCAGTTAGAAACACATCTCTTTTTATGATCCTTTCTATTATCAGTTTTTCAAGAATATTTAAAGATATTAGAACTAATGAAATAGACTTTCTTATTAATAAAAGATTATCTAAATTAATTATAATATTAGTTTCAATTTTTACTATTTTTATACTAAAAATTAATAGAAGTATGGTAAATTATGTAAATAAAAAAGAATATCCAACAGAGGCCTCTAATTACATAATAAATAATCTAGATTATAAAAACATAAGACTTTTTAATGAATATAATTATGGAAGTTATTTACTTTATAGAGATATTCCTGTATTTATCGACTCAAGATCAGACTTATATATGGAAGAATTTAATGATGGTGTTACAGTATTTAACGATTTTATGAATATAGAAGATAATTATGAAGAAACATTTGAAAAATATGATATAACTCATATAATAATAAAAAATGATTCGTTTTTATATCAAATATTAAGACTTAATCATAATTATAAAGAATTATATAGTGATAAATATTTCACAATATATGTGGTAGAAGGGAAAGATTTAAATGAGTAAAAATTTAAAAATAGTTATCAGCATATCTCTTATTTCACTTATGCTAGCTGGTTATAAAATATACACAATGCCTCCTATTGAAGATAAAAAATTAGAACCAATAACATATGATAATTCAAATACTGAAAAAGAATTAATAAAGAAAAAATATTAGATAATAAAGAGGTAATTGTCATGAATGAATTAATAGTAGATCAAGAATCTCTTTTATATGATTATTTAAGAAAAAATGTTAAAGGAAGCAAAAATAACATTAAGGCTCTTTTAACAAAAGAAATGATCACAGTAAATGGTAAAACTGTAACAAAATATAATTATGAATTAAAAAAAGGTGACAAAATAAAAATAGGTGCTAAAAAGATAGAAAGTTCTTATGGCAACATCAGCATCATCTATGAAGATAAAGACTTTTTAGTAGTAGATAAAAAAAGTGGGATTTTAACTATCGCCACAGAAGAAGATAAAAATAGCACGAATAATTTATATAGTATTCTTTTATCTTACATGAAAAAAAGAAATAGTAACAGCAAGTTATTTGTAGTTCATAGACTTGATAAAGATACTTCAGGTGTAGTATTATTTGTCAAAAATAAAATTCTTCAAGAAAAATTACAAGAAAATTGGAATACAATAGCTAAAAGAATTTATTATGCAGTAGTAAATGGAATTACAAAGAAAGAGGAAACTCTAACATCATATTTAAAAGAAGATGATAATTTAATGACACATAAATCAGACGAAAAAAATGGAAAATTATCAATAACAAAGTATAAAATGATTAAACATAATGATAATTATTCTTTGTTAGAGATAGAGATAAAGACAGGAAGAAGAAATCAAATAAGAGTACAATTAAAAGATATTAATCATCCTTTAGTAGGAGATAGTAAGTATGGAAAAGATAAGAAAAATAAAAGATTAATGCTACATGCATCTTTATTAACTATTAAAAATCCTTTAAATAATAAAGAATATACATTTGAATCAAAACTGGATAAATCATTTTATGACTTTGTCAAATAATTGTGAAAAAGTGTAATATATGATATAATCAATATCTGACGTAGGAGGAAATATGATTACTTTAAAAAATATTTTTGCAAATATGAAACGTTATAGCTTCTTAATGAAACAACTTATAATTAGAGATTTTAAAGTTAAATATAAAAGAAGCTTTTTAGGAATTCTTTGGAGTCTATTGTATCCAGTTTTAATGATGGCAGTAATGGCAACAGTTTTTTCACAGATGTTTAAATATAGAATGGATAATGTAAATTATTTAGTATATTTAATGACAGGACTTATAATGTTTAACTATTTTAGTGAAGCAAGTAATACAGCGATGGTATCTGTTGTAACAAATTTTGGATTAATTAATAAAGTATATATTCCAAAATATATTTTCCCAATTTCAAAAGTATTATTTGTAGGAATAAATTTTCTACTTACTTTAATACCTCTTTTTGTAATTATTTTAGTTACAGGAAGTGGAGAAACAAGATGCATTATTAATCTCTGGTATCTACTATTACCGTATGTATTTTTGTGTATGCTTTTGTTTACTGCAGGTCTTGGATTACTACTATCAGCAGTATCAGTATTTTTAAGAGATATGTTTTATATATACGGAATTATATTAACAATATGGAACTACGTTACACCAGTATTCTATGATATTGGAATTATTCCAGATAACTTACAACCACTTTTTAAAATGAATCCATTATATATCTTTATTAACAGCGCAAGAACTATTATTTTATATGGAAAATGTCCAAATGGAATTGACCTATTGTCAATGTTGTTAATAGGACTAGGAACTCTTTTATTAGGGTCAATAGTATTTAAAAAGAATCAAGATAAATTTATATATTATGTTTAGGTGATATTATGATTAGTGTTAAAAATGTTTCAATGAAATTTGATTTAGGAATAGAAAAAGAAAATTCTTTTAAGAATAAATTTATCGCTCTTTTCGATAAAAAAAGAAGAAGAAAAAAAGAGTATTTTTGGGCATTAAAAAATGTTTCATTTGATGTAAAAAAAGGAGAAGTAATTGGACTTATTGGAAGTAATGGTGCTGGAAAAAGTACTATGTTAAAAGTAGTAAGCGGTGTAATGAAACCAACCAAAGGAAGCGTAGTTGTCGATGGACTAATTGCTCCTATGATAGAATTAGGAGCAGGATTCGATAACGAATTAACAGCAAGAGAGAATATCTACCTTAATGGAGCTGTTTTAGGATATCCTGAAAAATTTTTAAATGAAAAGTTCGAAGAAATTGTTGAATTTTCAGAATTACGTGATTTTCTTGATGTACCTATAAAGAATTTTTCATCGGGTATGATTGCTAAACTTGCATTCTCAATATCTACTATAGTAAATCCAGATATTTTAATAGTAGATGAAATATTATCTGTTGGGGATATTAAGTTTCAAGAAAAAAGCTTAAATAAAATGATGGAATTAATAAAAGGAGGAACTACTGTATTATATGTTTCTCATTCACTTGATAGTATTAAAAATTTATGTGATAGAGTAATATGGCTTGATCATGGAGAAGTAGTTGAGATGGGACAAAGTAAAAAAGTTTGTGACGATTACTATCGAAAACAAATGGGAGTTTTTTACGAGGAAAAGAAAAGCAAGAAAAAATGATAAAAAAGATATTATTAGTTAGTTTAACAATACTATGGATGAGTGTCATTTTTATTTATTCAAATCAACAAGATGTAACATCAGATAAAGTAAGTGGATCATTCATTAACAATACAATAGTTAGAATCTATAAAGTGTTTAATAGTGATGCAAGTGAAAAAGAAATAGAGACTGTTCTATCATTTTGGAATTATCCTGTAAGAAAAGTTGCTCATTTTACTGAGTATTTAATTTTAGGAATTTTAGCATTTTTTACTTTAAAAGAGTTCGGAGTAAAAAATATTTATGTAATGTTTTTGCTCTGTTTCTTATATGCTTATAGTGATGAATTTCATCAATTATTTGTAGTTGGTAGAAATGGTAATTTCTTTGATGTTATTCTAGATACATTTGGAAGTATTACTGGTATTATTATTTTTCATAAAATATACTTAAAGTGATTCTTCCTTTTTTGTTTATTTCATGTTAAAATAAATTTAGGGAATAAAGGGAAGGCAAGTGAGACTTATGAAATGTCCAAATTGTGGAAATGAATTAGTTGAAAGAGAAAAGATATGCGCTGAATGTGGTTTAAATGTTGAGGAAATAACGACGCCTTTAGAAATAAAAGAAAAAAAGACTAAAGGCATTATAATTGCAGTTTTAGCCCTTTTAGCAGTGATAGCTCTTGCAGTTATTTTAGTTTTTACATATAGTAACAATAAGGAAAATGATAAAAAAGATGATATCAATAATGAAGAAGAAAAAAGTGAAAATACTATTGCTTTTATGAATTATACTTTAACTGTTCCTGATGACTTTTTATATAGCGTAAATGAAGGCTCATCATATATTCAAAATGATGAATTCTATGCAATGTTTGTCGACTACCCATTATCAGTTTCAGATGTTGTAGATCACAAAGACGTATTTATAAATGAATTAACTTCTCAAAACTATATTGTAAACTCATATAATACAAAGCAAGTTAATGGTAAAAATTATTTTTTAGTTAATGGAAAATATAATAATCTAGAATTTGGATATTTATTAGGAGACTTTGATGCTAACACTCACTACTGCTTTACAATAGTGTCTAGCGAATTAAAAAAATTTAATGAAGGCTGGTATGATGCAATAATTGCATTTACAGAAACAGCAAGAAAGTAGGATACATGGAAGAAATTATAAAAAGTTGTATTGAACCTAGAAAAACAGCTCTTATGTCAACTTATGACATAAAGGATCAAGGAGCATTAAAAAACATTGAAGATTATTTCAAAAAATTAGAGGAATTTGCCAAAGATTGCAAAAATCAAATGGATTTTGAAACAAAATTTGCATCTTCTCCGTTGGCACAAGAATATACTGACTTATTTGTGATGGTAAGTAAAATTGCAGATGGTACTATTAATGTAGAAGAAAAATCTTATGCTGAAGAGTTAAGTGATGAATTAAAAGATGATGCTATAATGTTTGCAAGAAGAAAAGCTCATCAAAAAGCATATGATACAGCGCGAGATATACCTATTCTTGGTGAAGCAATGACTGCTAAACAACATTTTGATTTTTTCTCAAGATTTAGAAAAAAAGATAAATAATTAAAAAAATAAATTTTTTCTATTTTATGAAAAGGAAATATTATTTCTGTATCAATTGTATTAATTCTTTTTAAGAATAATTAAAATTCAAAAATAATTGTTTATAAATTTATGAAATCCTTGATTTGTCAAGGATTTTTATATGTGTTAAGGTGTATTTGGAGGTGATAATATAAGAATTTTAAAACTAACAAACGATGTCATTTTCAAAGC
>JAFUTR010000044.1 GCA_017477845.1 Bacilli bacterium | reverse complement strand
GTAATTTGATATAGTTGTCATTTATATTTCCTCCTTCATGTGGACAATATATCAGAGCATATTATAACACGTGATGTTTGAAAGATTAAGTGGAACATTAATAAATTTAGTGTCCAACTTAACTTTTCAATTAACATTTTTTAATTATTCCTTTTACAATTATAGACAAAATATTCTCTTTGTGATAAACTTTTTATTATAGGATAAAATAATAATAGTATGTAGAATATAAGTATGTAGAATATATTTATCTTTAGTTTAGATTTAAAGGAGTAGCTTATGAGTTCAAATGTATTTAAGAAATTAACTAGACCTTCATTTTTGATTGTTACTATTTTATTTGTAATGTCTTTGTTTGCTGCTACTAAGAGTTTTGCTGCAGTTTTGGAAAATGATGTTGAAGTTAAACCAAATTCAACTTTGACTTATTATTTGAAGGTTACTTATGATGGTGTTGATAGAAATGGTGTAAAGTCGTCTGACTCTGTTATTTCATCTATAAATAGTGGAGTAATGTATGTTGAAGATAAAATACCTGATGGATTAATTTTTAATGGTTTTGTTACTACAGATGATGGAAGTATTGGTGCTATTAAAAGAGGGACTAATGAGTCATGCTTAGGTAAAGTAGTAGATGATACAAATGAAGCATCTAATAGTACTGGAGTTTGGAATGCAGGAAATACAGAATATACTTATCATGGACTTCATTATACAACAAGTGATAGGACTGTAAGATTTTCTGTTAAAAATTTAAGAGCAGGTTGTGAGTTAACTGTTGGAATAATTACAACAACTCCTGGTATTGATGATCCTGATACTGTTCAAGTTGAAAAAAGAAGAGATTTCTTTAACTTTGCATCTATTAGAGAAAAAGCATTGTCAGTTTTATCTAATACTGTTCATGTATATATGGGAAGTGATTCTTTAACTAAGTATTCTGTTGGATATGAGTATTCTGGAACGGTTCCAGCAAATGCTCCACTTCTTCCAACTACACTTGAGTATGTAGAAGGAGCTAAAGTAAGTGTACAAAATTCAGTTTCTCTTCAAGGTTATACTTTTAGTGGATGGACAACTACTGATGCAATTATTGGTGCAGATAATACATTTACTATGCCGGCATCAAGTGTAATATTAAGTGGTTCATTTACTCCAATTCCTACTTCATCAAAAAATAATGTTACTTATCAAATAACTGGCACTAGTCCAGTTGGATATATAATTCCTAAACAAAAAAGTTATTATGCTAATGAAGTTGTTTCTCTTGATACACTTAAAGCAGGTGATATAGTTTCTGGATATAGATTTTTGGGATGGACGACAAGTGATGTTACTATTTCAAATGAGTCTGATTTTGTAATGCCATCTACTAATGTAACGCTTGTAGGAAATTTTGAAGAAGTAAAATATAATGTTAACTATCAATTTTATGATACTGTACTACCTCCTAATGCTAGTAATTATTTACCAGCAACTAGTTCGTATGCACCAGGTGCAACTGTAACACTTGCTACAGTAACAGAACCAAGTGGTTATAAATTTTTGGGATGGTATAAAGAAGATAGTTTTGAAATGCCTAATGAAAATGTAACTATTTATGGTGAGTGGAAAAAAGTAGCTGGGACATTTGAACCTACTATAACTAAGACAATTGTTGGAGCAAAATCATCATATGGAATTGGAGAAAAAGTTAAGTTTGCAATTAATGTTTCTAATACTGCATCATACTCAATTCATGATGTAGTAGTTCAGGAAGTTTTAGAAAATGCAAGTATTATAGAAGGAAGTGGCTATACAGTATTATCAGATCATATTGCAAGTATTTCAGAAATACCTGCTAACTCATCTAAAGTTGTTTATGCAGAATATACAGTTCAAAAAAATGATCATGGAACAGTTTTAAACACTTCTAAAATGGTAGGAGCACTTGCCGATAATGATTACGAATTAAAAGATAAAGATTATATTGCAACATCTAATTTTGTTATTCAATCTCAGGTAAATATTTGTAATCATGTAACTGGTATAACATCAGATAAAACTTTCCAGTATAGAATTATTGGGACTAATTTAGATATATGGATAGGGCTACAAGATGGGGAGTGTAAGACAGTTTCTTTACCAGCTGATAATTATATTGTTAGAGAGATTATTCCACAAGAATTTACTCTTGAAAGTGTAACTGGCGCAATTACTTCAAATGGTGATGATTTTGATGTTCTTACTGATAATAATTATGAGATTACATTCAATAATAAGTTTGTTAAGAAGGGATTTTTACATTCATCTGGTAGAGTTGTTAACGAAATAAAAGGAGGCGAGTAGAATGAAAAAGTTAAAAAATAGAAAAACACTTTTATTTGCTCTTCTTCTTTTAGTACTTGTAGGAGTTGGTGGAACACTTGCATATTATTACTCTGAAGCAACAATTGCTAATAAGTTTAAAACTATGACTTATGATGTTGTTTTAAGAGAAGAATTTAATAATACTTGGGGTACTAAAAAAGTATATATTTCCAATGAAGAAGAAACTAGTACTCCTGTTGTATTAAGAGTAAATTATAATGAAGTTTGGAAAGTAGAGACAGAAGATGGAATATCTTTCTTACCTAATTCTAATGGAACAGATGACTTTGCAACAAAGACTTGGACACAGACGTTTCGTGATGATTTTATAAAAGGTTATGATGGATGGTACTATTATAAGAAAGTATTGAATGGGCAAGAAGAGGTACAAATACTAGATTCAGTTACTAAAAATACTATCTTGATTTCATCATCAACTGATTATGATTCTTATAATGATTATGACTACGAATTAACATTTAATTATGAAGCTATACAAGCTGATGCAGTGGCAGTTTCAGAAATTTGGGGAGTAGAAACAACAATTTCTAATGGAAATGTTGATTGGCCATGGATTAGTAGTTCCTAGAATAAATATATTTTTGGGAGAAATGATTCATGAAGATATTAAAAAAAGCCATACATTATATTTCAATAATACTTTATCTTTTGATATGTATTTATGCAATAGTTTGTCTTCCAATGTTATTTGGGTATAAACCATTAGTGGTTTTATCTGGTAGTATGGAACCTACATTTAAAGCTGGAAGTATAATTTATTATAAAGAAGTTAATTCATATAATGATTTAAAAAAAGGAGATATTATAACTTATAGATATAAAAATAATTATGTATCTCATAGAATTGTCGATATGAATAATAATTTATTTGAAACTAAAGGGGATGCTAATAAAGTAAGTGATCCAATAAATATTAGTTTCGATAGAGTGATTGGAAAAGATAGCAATATATCTATTCCTTATTTAGGATACTATATAGAATTAATAAATAATCATATTATATTATCTATAGTATTTTCTATTATAATTTTGGTATCAGAATTCTTGTTTACTGACAATGTAATTTTTGATATAAATAAAAGAAAGGAGTAAAGCATGGAGGAAATGGAAAAGAAAAAAAATAAAAAGCCACTTATAGCATTACTTGCTGTAGCTGTTTTAGGAGTAGTAGGAGGTACTTTTGCTTTCTTCACTAGTACAGATACATTTTCAAACATATTTAGTACTAAACCATATTCAATGGAAGTAGTAGAAACATTTGAAAGCCCAACTAATTGGACTCCTGGAACAACAACTGCAAAGACAGTAGTTGCAACGAATAAAGGAGATGTTGATGCAGCTGTTCGTATTTCATATACTGAGACTTGGAAAGATGCATCTAATAATACACTTCCATTAACTGATGGAACTAATCGTGCAGCAGTTATCAATTTTGCTAGTGATTTAGCAACAAAGTGGATTCAATCAGTAGAAGGTGGGACAACATACTATTATTACAAAACTAAATTATCAAAGAATCAAAGTTCTTCTTCACTTATTGAATCTGTAACATTTAATCCAAATGTAGAAATTGATGTTACTAATAATTGTACTACATCTGGTAATACAAAAACTTGTACTACGCAAACAGCTGGATATGCAGGTGGAACTTATACTTTAACGATAACTGTTGAAACAGTACAGTTTGACCAATATAAAGAAGCTTGGGGAACAGATGTTACTATTAATTAATAAATATTAATAAGGAGGTAATTATGAAAAAAGTATTGCTTGCTATTCTTCTTGTATTTTTATTAGTACCAGTATATGCAAAAGATAATAGACTTTATTTTACTGAAAGTGAAGATAGACTTTACTTTGAGAGTAGTTTATTAGATGAAAACATATTTATGAAACATTTGAATATGGTTCCAGGAAGCAAATTTACAGATACATTAAAAATACAAAATGGTACTAGTACAACATATACATTATTTTTTAAAGTAGTTAATGTTAAGCAAAGTACTAAGGCAGAAGAACTATTAAAAAATATAACTATGAGAATTACTTTGGATGGTAAAGTTCTTTATGATGGAATAGCTACTGGATTAACTAGTAATGGAGTTAATTTACAAAATGCTATCGAACTTGGAGAATTTAAACCTGATAAAGAATCAGTTATGATTGTTGATACTTATTTATCAAAAGATTATAGTGATACTCTAAATCATGATATTTCATATGTTGATTGGGCTTTTTATGCTCAATATGAAGATGAAGAACCAAGAGAAATAATAGAAGTTCCTGATACTTTCGAGAATAAAAATTATACTGTAACTTTTTTATCTATTGGGATTATATTATTTGGATTAGTAGTTATGATTATTTCCTTAAAAAATAAAAAAGATAGTAAAAATTAGAAGATTTTATAAATCTTCTTTTTTTATATATCAAATTGACAAAAAATAATTTCTTGCTAAAATAATCATCATGGAGATGATTCTGTTTGTTAGATATAAAAAATTTAAAAGTAAATTTAGAACAAAAGATGTTATCTAGTAATCAAATAATGATTATGCCTCATATAGATGCTGATTTCGATGCTATCGCATCTTGCCTAGGGGTTTCACTAATAGCAGAGAAATTAAATAAAGATAATCATATTTTAGTAGGAGATCCTATATATACTCTTGATCATGGAGTTCAAAAAATAGTTGAAGAGAGTGAAAAGAATTTTTCTATTTTGTATTTTAATCAATATCAAGAAATGAAAAAGGATGATGATTTAAATATTTTATGTGATGTTAATAAACCAAGACTTACATATGTAAAAGAATTTAATAAGGATAATTTAGTTATAATAGACCATCATGATAAAGATAGTGAAACTTTTGATGCTTCTTTGTTACATATTGATGATACTGCATCAAGTGCTTCTGAAATAGTAACTGGACTTTTATCTGCTTATAAGATTAAAGTTAGCCCAGAAGTTGCAAATGTTTTATTAACAGGTATTTTGTTAGATACTAATAGACTTTCTAAAAATGTTTCTAGTGATACTATGCGAATGGTAACTAAGTTATTAGAGCAGGGGGCATCTATTGAGAAAGCAAGTGATTATTTTAATGAAGACTTTAATAGTGATAGAAAAATCCAAGAGTTAGTTAATCAAACAAAATTTTTAAATTATACAGTAGCAATTATATTAGCAGATGAGGATAAGGAATATACTAAGGAAGAACTTGCGAAAGCAGCTGATTATTTATTAAAATATAAAGTTGATGCTGCTTATGCTATTGGTAATATTGGTGATGGAGTTATTTCAATTAGTGCAAGAAGTAAGGATTCTGTTAATGTAGGAAATGTTATGAGAGAATTAGATGGTGGAGGTAATCAGTTTTCTGGTGCTACTAAGATAAGTGATTCATCTGTTACTGAAGTCGCAGATAGATTAAGAAAAATAATACTTCCTCCAAGTTATTTAGGTAAAAAAATATAAAAGTTTAGAAAATAATATGAATGTTTAACTATTAGACATTTCCTGTTTATTGTGGACCTGTTTTAGATTAATCTAGAACAGGTTTTATTATATTATTAGTTGATTTTAGTCATAAGATCATCTCCTAGAAAACCAAAATTCCCTTTATAGTTTTACAGGAAATGAATTAGAAAAACATTTTTCAATAAGATTATTATATATTTTTTTTTAGATTTCCTAAGTTTTTAATAAAAAAATAAAAATATGTATGAAAAAATATTAAAAAATGGTATCATAATTATAGTAGAAGGTAAGTGATAATTATGAAGATAAAATTGAGTTCTAAAAAAGTAATTATAACTGGAATTATCTTTTTGTTTCTAGGGCTTTTTTTCATTGAATCAAAAACAAACATACTTACAACAGCTTTAAGAGGAAATGATCCAACTGCAGAGATTAGAAAAG
>JAFUTR010000043.1 GCA_017477845.1 Bacilli bacterium | reverse complement strand
TTCCTCCCACTCCTAGAAGTATAATTCCTAAAATTAATAGTAAATTCTTCTTATTCTTCATTATTACACTCCTTTATTCTACTTATAATTTTATAGTATTTAACTTTTTGTGTCAATTTATTCATTAAAAAAGAACTATTTCTAGTCCTATTCAATTTCTTGAAAATGATTTCCAGAATCTAAATATAAAATACCTTTTTTATTACCTAATGTTGGATATATCTCATTATAATAATTAACCGAGTCAAACTTAGTTAATGTTGCATAAACATAATTTCCATCAGTCATATAAAGCATAAACCTTGCTTCATCATATTCACTAGGATCATATTTCACTTGTGATATTTTTGACTTAATATCATCATCAAGTAAAGAGTATTTTTTAATAAAATTATCATATATAGTATCAGGAATATAATTAACAATTCTAGTTAAAGATTTTTGATATGGAAGACTATCTACTTCACTTTTATCTTCTAATACATATTTCCCATCATTTTCTTTATAAAATAATGCCTTATTCTCTTCTACTTCTATATTAATAACTCCAAAGAAACTTTTACTAACATTAGCACTTTTAATAAATACATCATCTTCAAGTCTATTTTCTATTGTAAATGAAAAGTTTTTAAAATAACTAGGGTAATCTGTCAACTTAGCTTTTTCAATAATATAATCATCTTTTAAATAATTATTGTTTAGAATAAAAATATTTTTTATTCTAATTCCAAGTAAAACTTTAATAAGAAGGTATACTAAAAGAATTACTACTAATAATAGTAAAATTGAAAATAATTTAATTCTTTTTTTTAGTACCACTTTCTTTTCCATATATTACTCCCAATTAACAAATTCTTGCTCTATTTTTAAGTCTATATCATACTTTTCTTTTACTTCTTTTTTTACTAATTCTATTAACTTTTTAATATCTTCACCTTTAGCATGATTAAAGTTGATTATGAAATTAGCATGTTTTTCACTGATTTTAGCTCCACCAATCATATGACCTTTTAATCCAAGGTCTTCTATTAGTTTACCTGCAAAATTATCTGGAGGATTTCTAAAAACAGAGCCTGCACTTGGATACTCAAGAGGCTGAGACTCTACTCTTCTTTTTCTTCTATCTTCAACAATTTCCATAAGTAAATCTTTATCACTTTTTCTAAGTTGTATAGTTGCTTCTAAACAAATATATTGAGGATTATTTTGCAAAAAAGAGGTTCTATAATGAAAGTTTAACTCTTTATTAGTCATAGTAATAACTTCAAATTTTGGAGTTAAAACTTCTATACTTTTAGTAACATAACCCATATCACTTTTATATGCGCCAGCATTCATATAGATAGCTCCACCAACAGTACCTGGAATACCAGTTGCAAATTCAAGGCCAGAAAGGCCTTTTTTTACCGTTTGTAAACTAAGTTTCATTAAGCTAACACCTGCTCCTGCTTTAACAAGATTTCTATAGTATTTTATTTCATTGAACAAATCTAACTTTATAATTACTCCATCATATTCTTTATCGCTAAACAAAGTATTTGATCCATTTCCTAATACTTTAAATTTAATTTTTTTGGTTTTTATAAATTTAAGAAGCATAACTAGTTTATCTTTATTTTTAGGATATACAAAAACCTTTGCGACTCCTCCAACACGATACGTCGTATGACTTGCTAAACTTACATTTTCTTGATATTTTCCAATATTATTCTTTTTAATGAATTCTATTAACTCTTGCATTTTTATCACCGTATACTAAATCTTCAATTATGGATGAAATCTTTGTTGCACTATCAACTACCCCTAAAGACTTACTATTTTCTTTCATTTTATTTAATTTTTCTTGATTATTTATTAACTCATCTATTGTATTTAAAAGCTTATCTTCCGTTAATTCATTTTCTTTAATTATAACCGCACTTCCATTTTTTTCCAAAACTTCAGCATTTTTTTCTTGATGATTATGTGTCACATAAGGAGATGGAATCATAATTGCCGGAACTCCAATAGCAGTTATTTCTGCTATAGTAGATGCTCCTGCTCTAGTTATAATCAAATCTGTCTTCTTAAGAACATTTAACATATCACTAAGCATAGGTACTAATTTAACATTGCTTGGCACTTTTACATCATTATATGACTCAAAATATCTAGGACCAGTAACAAATAAAACTTCATAATCTTTACCATTAAATGCTGGTATTATATTCTTCATAATATTTGTAATTGTAAGAGATCCTAAACTCCCCATAACAAATAAAACAAGTTTTTTAGACTCTAAAAGTCCATATTTTGATTTTTTCAAAGGAACTGCATTATATGCTTCCTCACTTCTTGGATTACCAGTAAAAATAACATTACAATGTTTAAAATATTTTTCACTTTCTTTTAAAGATACTCCAATCTTAGTAGCTTTCTTTTTCAATATCTTATTGGAAAGTCCAGGTATAGAATTTTGCTCATGAATAAATGTTTTTATACCCAAATTATGTGCAGCAATTATTACAGGTGCAGTAATATACCCACCTATTCCTAAAACAACATCAGGTTTAAATTCCTTCATTATTTTTTCTATTTCTTTAATTGCACTTCTAAAAGATTTAATAACATCAAAATTTTTTAGTAACTTTTTTCTATTTAAACCTTTCATCTCAATACCCTTATAATTAATACCAAGTGAAGGGATAAGATCTTTTTCCATTCTATCAGTAGTACCAACATATAATACATCAAAGTCTTTATTTCTTTCCTTCAATTTGTTAATAATTGCCAAGGCTGGATAAATGTGTCCCCCAGTTCCACCTGCGCTTACGATAACTCTCACATTATCACGTATAATCAATCTTATAGAAATATTAATCAATTTCTTATTGATTGATCCCTTTCTATTTATATTTTTATTATACTTAATTATATAATAAATCTGCACCTCTAATAAATATTATACCATAATTAATTTTTTATTAATTGTTTTTTAATAATGTAAATAAAAAACTGTGTAAAACATAGTTAAACTTTTATCACAGTTCTAAGTCTTTTTATAACCTTTTTTTCAATTCTTGATATATATGATTGACTAATACCTAACATTTCAGCCACTTCTTTTTGAGTTTTTTCTTCATGCCCAAGTAATCCATATCTTAAAGTAATAATTTCTTTATCTCTTTTATTAAGTTTATCTATTTCTTCAAGCATTATTTTTTTATCATTCATTTCTTCTATATTTTTAGTAACTATATCAGAATCAGTTCCAAGAATATCTTCAAGATGTAATTCATTACCTTCTGCATCAAAACTTAAAGATTCATCCAAACTTACTTCACTATTTACTTTTTTATTTTTTCTTAAATACATTAATATTTCATTATCAATACAGCGAGATGCATATGTTGCCAGTTTAATATTTTTATCCATACTATAAGTATTAATGGCTTTTATTAATCCAATAGTTCCAATACTTACTAAATCTTCTAAATCAACTCTTGTGTTTTCATACTTTTTCGCCAAGAATACTACTAATCTTAAATTATGTTCAATTAATTTGTCTTTAGCCATAATATCACCATCTTGAGCCATAACAAGATAGAATTCTTCAGCTTCTTTTGATAAAGGCTCAGGTAGTTTATCACTAGCACCTACATAAAATAAAACATTACTAACACTAATAATTTTTATTATTAAAAAAAGTAAAGAAATCATATTATCCTCCTATTATATCTTTATGTAGTATCATGTTAATATCTTTTATTTTAAATGGATTATTTGAAAGGCCAACTAATACATTTTCTTTTTCTATATTATCAATTATTATTTTTTTTACTTTAACACACTTAAGTAAGGATTCACCATTTGCTGTTTCAATAGGAATAAGCAAACCTTCTTTGTAATTAAATTTGATTTTATTAGAATAAATAAGTATAATTGGTCTTTTCCTATAAGGATCATATAGTTTATTTCCTGTATCAAGATACCCATTAAATAAATATTTTTTATTTTTATAAAATACTATTACATCATATCTATCTTTATAATATAAATTTAAATCTTTTATTTTTTTACTAGAAATATATAAAAAAAATGGAGTAATAATACCTAAAATAATAATATTATATTTAAAAGAAATATTATCTTTAAATAAATAAATAAACCCAGCAAGTATTATGCTAACTAAGTAAAAATAAAAAACATTTTCTATCAATGATTTCATACTTTTAAAACCATTTACTATTAGTTGCATAATAATACAAATAACTATTTTTATTAATAAGGAAAGAATTATATTATTTAAAAACAAAATAAAAGTAGATAGTCCTCCAACTAATGATGCAAAAAAAAGCCTCAGATATGATATTTTATATTTTAAAATAAGATTTGTAGTAATTAATAGCAAAAAATCAATCCAAATATTTAATAAAATTAATAAATCTATATATATTAACATGTCACCACCATTATTAATTTACTAAATAAAAAAGAAGAATATTGTCACATTTTATTCTTCTAATAATTTTTTTAATAAAACAATTTCTTTCCCTTTTTGTTTTATATAATTAATTGTTGTAGATAATTCCCTAATAGTAGTTAAATCATTATTGATTCTTATGATTGATCCATTAGAAAGGTTATTTTTTACAGTATTATATGGATATTTATCATATGTAATTGATGGCACAATATAATATAATTTTGAAGTATTACAATTTTTTAATAATTCACTATTTTTTTCATCACTTATGCAATATGAAAGTTTATCATCACTTATTAATTTTACTATAGAATTATATTTGTTAACTTCATATATAGAATAAGTATCAGATAATAATTCAATGTCATTTCCAAAACTCTTAATTAGTTTCACAATATCAATGCTGTTATTAAAAATCTCTTTATCAATAAAAAAAGTTGCTTTAACATTTTTATTATTTAATATAGATAGTAATTCTTCAATATAAGAGGTATTATTGATTATTATTACAAAACTAATATAATTTCTTTTTAAATTACCCGATATTATATAATTATTATAATTATTTTTTAAACCAATACTTGGCACTGTTTCTTCAAATACAATTAAGTTTTTATCATATTTGTTATTCTCTTTCATTTTAGAATAACTTTTTTTAATGTTAACTTTCTTTCCGCTTATTCCAGGTATTATTGTATTATCAATAGATTCAAAAATAGATTCAATTTTAGTATCACCATATTCATTATAATAGTTTACTATTTCTTTCATTATTTGATCTTTATTTCTAAAATAATCAACAATTCTATTTGTATAAAAAGTACTAAATATTATTAACAAAATAGAAATAATAATACTATAAAGTTTCTTTTTCATTTTATCACCTTTATACAAAATATGTATCAAAACAGTTTAATAAAACAAAAAAAGAAGTTAAAAAATTAACTTCTTAATTATTTTTTAAGCATTTCTTGAAAGTGATTTTGAAATACCCAATTCATCAGTATCAACATCAAGTTCTAATGCAGCCATTCTTAATGCCTGTAATTCATTTACAACATCATTTTTAGCAACTTCTGAACTTTTTTCCTCTGTTTCAACTTTTGGAGCTTCTTCCTTAACTTCAGGTTTAGATTCTACTTTTGGAGCTTCTTCCTTAACTTCAGGTTTAGATTCTACTTTTGGAGCTTCTTCCTTAGCTTCAGGTTTAGATTCTACTTTTGGAGCTTCTTCCTTAACTTCAGGTTTAGATTCTGCTTTTGGAGCTTCTTCCTTAACTTCAGGTTTAGATTCTACTTTTGGAGCTTCTTCCTTAACTTCAGGTTTAGATTCTACTTTTGGAGCTTCTTCCTTAACTTCAGGTTTAGATTCTGCTTTTGGAGCTTCTTCCTTAACTTCAACTTTAACTTCACTTACTGATTTGGTAAATGTTGGAACATATGGTTCCTCTCCAGCTGCAGTGTCAACTCTTTCACTATCTGTATGATCTATTTCTGGTTTAGATTCAGTTTCTGGTTTAGACTCAGTTTCTGGTTTAGACTCAGTTTCTGGTTTAGACTCAGTTACTGGTTTAGACTCAGTTTCTTGTTTAGACTCAGTTACTGGTTTAGATTCAGTTTCTTGTTTAGACTCAGTTACTGGTTTAGATTCAGTTTCTTGTTTAGACTCAGTTACTGGTTTAGATTCAGTTTCTGGTTTAGACTCTGTTACAATTTTTGACTCAGTCTCTTGAATAGATTGTACTTGAACAGATGGATGTTTCTCAGCTTCATCAGCTTCCATACTTTGACGAATTAGCTCTTCTTGCTGTCTTCTTCGTTCTTCTTGTTGTCTTTCCTCTTCTTCTCTTCTTCTTTCTGCTTCACGTTCAGCCTCTGCATTATGTGTTTCAACAGATTGTTCTATTTGTTCACGTTTTTCTTCCCCAAGAGCTTGTTCATGAAGCGCTTCTTCCATATTATCTTTATAATTAGGATCTAGAGTTATTCCATGATCTTCAGCAATTTTTTCAAGTTGTTCTTGAGTAGCACCTTGTCCAACTGCTTCACGTAATTCCTCTTTTCCTTTTTCTATTTGTTTTTCTTGTTGCTCATGTTTTTGCTGTTCTTCTTTTTGTAATTTTTCAACTTGTTTTTGAGCTTCTTGTTGCTCTTTCTTTGTCATATCTTCCCAATTAACTTGTTCATGATTATATGATTCAGTTACGCGTTTAACTACTCTTCTATATCTATATGACATTAACTTTTCAACATCTCTTCTATTATTGATTAAAGTTGCATAATCATTATCTTTTCTATTATGGATTCCAAGAAGTTTATCAACTCCATGAGTTGTTTCATTGAAATCTACATATTGATTACTTCCATTTAAAGATGCATCTTTATATGTTTCTATTTCATCAATAAACATTGGATTATTATCTGCTAATTTTTCTAAATCAGCATCAGTAATAGTACCATCTACTATCATATCTCCATATGCTGATAACCCATCTCTATAACATGCAGTTGCTAAATTAGCTTTTGCACTTTCTAAAGATGTATTTGCAAGTTGATATCTTCCATTAAGACTTGCAAGTAATTCTTCTTGCTGAGATAAACAACGAGCAGCAGTCTCATTTACATTACCATAGCCGTGATTCATAACATCATATAAACTTGTAAATTCATAATGAGTTTTGTCTGGATATATTAACGTAAAATGTCCATCGACATCTGCCAAATTAATTCCTTTTTTAGCAAGTCCATAATCTTCATGTAGATATAAGGCATCACCATTAGCAACATTTGCTTGCATTGCTACAAATGAATTTACTATACTAGCAGCTACTGTTTTAGCTCCTTGACTCATACCTAATGACTCATCATTTTGAACAAATATTTCAAATACTCTTACAATAAAGTCATCAGTAAGTTTGCTTGTTAAATCTCCTTTTTCTCTATCATAGTTAACTTTATTAACTTTTAAAGATAATTCATCTAAAATTGGAGTTGCTATAGGATCATTATTTGTTAAATATTTAAATGGTAATGGTTCCTTAGCATTCATATAATAAGTTGTAACTGTATAACAGAAATTCTTATAATTATTCATCATTTCTTCATAAGAAATATCTTGTGTTCCAAATATTCCAAGCATTTGTCTTGAAGAATATCTATTTACAACTGCTTTAGCAGATAAAAAATCTTTTGTAAACACAGTTAAATAAGCTTCTCCATCTTCATCTAATCTAAAGTTACCATCTTTAGTTGTTAAAATATTAGCTTCATATCCAAATGCAATTGCACTTATTACTTCTTTAATCTGATCTTTGTTTTTATAATTACTTAAAAAGTCTAATACTCTACTTTGATTCATAAAAGTTCTTGTATTTTCAGGAACATTATATTCTTCAAAATAGTTATTCATAATTCCTAATATTTCTTCTGTACTTATAGTAACAGGTGCTACTGCTTGTGTTTTAGTTACTACTGGTGTTGCAGTAGGTGCTACTGTTGGCGCTTTAGTTACTACTGGTGTTGCAGTAGGTGCTACTGTTGGCGCTTTAGTTACTACTGGTGTTGCAGTAGGTGCTACTGTTGGCGCTTTAGTTACTACTGG
>JAFUTR010000042.1 GCA_017477845.1 Bacilli bacterium | reverse complement strand
ACTTTTTCTTCATTACTATATTCAGTATCAGTCATAAACTTTGACCAACTAAAATTTCCATTTCTTCTAGACAATTTCTTAATTTCTTCTTTAAAACTCTCCAAAAGTACAATAACTCTTGCTACAACATTATCATTTGGTCTAGTAACGTGAAAGTGTAGTCCTGTGTTGCCGTCATCTCCATAACCTAGACGTTCTACTTCATCAAAAAAGTCTTTGTAGTTTTGTTTGTGTTCTTGTAAATACTCCCAACTCTCTGGGTGAGTAACAACTTCAATTCCACCGTCATTAAGACTACCATCGTGCATACCTACAGCGTTTATGTGATTATTCATAACCTCTAAAACTTCACTAATACAATCATAACTTTTTGGTTCTAATTCTATTTCTTTACCTATATAGTAAGGTACTGTATCAAAATCTTCATTTTTACCTTTAAATAACTCCCAATCACTAAAATCATGATAGTCATATAATAAGTCATCATCATCTTCTTCATAACAGTCATCACAATAGTAGCAATCTCCTCTTTCGCTATAATGTAAGTCATCATAATGAAAATTATCATTACAACCACTACAATAACCAAATTGTCCTCTATCGAAACAGTCCTCACAAACATAACCATAATTATTTATATAACAATAATTTTTGAAATAATCACCACAGTCATCACATTTTTTATAGTTATAGATACAGTTATCACAAACCAATTTTTCTTCGTCCTTTATCCAGTATCCATTATCTCTATGTTCAATTTTACCACAGTCATCACAATAAAAGTAACTCTCATCAAAACAATCTTGACAAATATACTCTCCATTATATTCTACAAACTCTCCTGTTATAACTTGTCCACACTCTTTGCAGACTTTCTTTTTATTTTTCATAATAAACTCCTCCTTTTGCTAGTTATAGAAACTAACAAATCTAGAAACACTCCACCAAGATTCTGGAGATAATGTACCTAGATTTATCAGTTTCCACTGATAAACCTGCTTTTACTTTTTGCCTATTTACTGTGCTATTTCACTTCACACTTTTTAACTAACGTTTAGGGTTTCCACCTCGTTCTAGTCTAGGTCTATAATGTTATATATTCATACTTTGTAAAACTACTTGTACCCGGTATACAGTATCCCTTACTAACTCCTCATTTTGGGGACTTGTAAACCTTACACAAAGTCTACACCAATTCTACAAACTTTATTTTATAACTATCTTTACTACTTTTGTACTGGTTTAGGATTTCCATTACTCGTTCCATACCTCATAAAGACTATTTTTTTTTGTACTCTTTGCAAGTACATATACATAATATCATATAACTTTCACAAAGTCAATAACTTTTTTAACTTTTATATTATTGATATTATTTTATCAAGTTTCTACCACATTTTTAAGTCCTTTACTAGCCATAACATATAATCAACGGGTCAATTATAGTTATCGTGTAGGGCGTTTCTTCACTTGACACATATAATATTATCATATAACTTTTACAAAGTCAATAACTTTTTTAACTTTTATAATGTTTTTGTTTTTGTTATTGATATTTTTCGATGCACTTTTTCAAGTACAAACTAATATTATCATATAACTTTCACAAAGTCAATAACTTTTATATTATTTCAATAATTTTATTAAATTTATTAATTTTATTAACAAATCTGAAGTTATGAACTCCTAAAAAAAAATTGTTTTTATCGCGGGAAGTGTTTTTTATATAATATATATAGATATATTTAGGTAGTATTATCAAGGTTTCTATATAGTCTATATAAATTTTGATTTTTTTTGCCAAAAATGAATTTTTTTATAAGTCCATAACGTCAATAACTTTTGCAAAGTCAACTTTGTGAAAGTTATGAAAGTTATAACTTTTTTATAATTGATAACATTTTTATAATTAACTTTGTGAAAGTTATGAAAGTTATAAATAACTTTTTTATAATTTATAATATTTATAACATTTTTATAATTAACCTTATGAAAGTTATTAAAGTTATTAAAGTTATGAAATATCAAAAATTTGAATTTATAAAAGTTTTAAAATAAAAAAATTATATAAAAGTTATTAAAATTATATGCTAATAAGATTATGGGGGTGCGGCTTTAAAAGGTTTTTTCTGGGAGGACGACTTCGTGTGTGTTCTGGTCTTCACAATCATAACAAAAATCTCTCTCCTAAAAAATTTTATCTGTCTAAACAAAAAAATTATTAAAAAGGAGTTTGCAAATAGAATAAAATTATAGTATAATATAGATGAGTGCTTATTACTCTAGCACCCCCTTATACTTTTTATTGAGAAAGAGATATTTCTATCTCTTTTTTCTATGCTATAATAACTAAGGGGGAGTGATTTAATTGGGAAAGACTATAAAGAATCAAATACCTTGGACTAAGACTCTATACAATTCCTTTGTAGATGATGCAATATTAACAAGTCTAGAGAAGAAGGTACTATATGCTAGAGTATGGGAGAGGGATAAATGGACTATTACTAGAATGGCGATGGAGTTTAATGTAGGAAGGTCTACTATTAATAACTGTATTGCTAGAATAAGAAAGAAGTATGACTACTTACATAATGAGAACCCTAGTAAGTATCCTAAAAGATTAACGTGCAAATAATGGACAAATAGTAAACAAAAAGAGTGTAAAGATTGGACTTTTCACTCTTTTTATTATGAGATAATGAGAGTGAAAGGAAATGATGTTGATGTATGGAGCTAATGGGTATAATTCCCAGATTTATAGTTTTGACAGACAAATACAAGAAGAACGAAACAAAATAGCAGACCTAGAGAAGCAGAAAATGCAGCTACAGTATGCACAGCCAACTATACTTAATCAGACAATACAAACAGGTCCAGGTGGACAAGGTATTAGATATGTAGAAAGTGTGGATGACGTTAAAAGAGAGATGGTGTTTTTTGATACTTTATTCGTTAATAAAGATTTCACTAATATGTGGTTTAAGTCACCATCAGGACTAATTAAGACTTATCTTCTAGAAGAGTTTATACCTAAAGATGAGAAAGATTTACGAATTGAGGCTTTAGAGAATGAAATTAAAAAGATGAAGGAGCGAAAAGAGTATGAATCAAGTAGGACAGTCAATAATGGACCAGTTGAGGGCACAGTATCCGAAACAGTATCAACAACTACAAGAAATGAGAAAGAATAGTACTCCAGAGGCACTTCTTAGAAACACTCTGGGGAAGCAAAGTAAAGAAGAGAGGACAAAACTATATGACTTTGCTAGGAAATTTGGGTATTCTGATGAGCAGATAAACCAAATAGAGAAAGTATTATCAAATTAGGTATCAACACATTTGTGTTTGATATAAATAAAAATTACGAAAGGAGAATGAGTATGAACGGAAACGGAATAATTCCTACTTACGACGTAACTGGAAACGGTGGAAACAACGGTTGGGGTGGTAACATGGGAGAATGGATTCTAGGTATCATCGCACTAGGTATGCTAGGTAATGGTGGCTGGGGGTTCGGAGGTGGCTTCGGTGGTGGAGCTATGGGAATGTATGAGTTCCCTTGGCTATTAGCTGGTCAGCAAGGAATCAATACTAACACTAATAATGGATTTGATACATTACATCTATCAGACCAAATCGAAGGTGTAAGAAATTCAGTAAGTGATATTTCTAATGCTATTTGTTCATCAACTGCCTCTATCAATAGCAATATTTCTAATGGATTCTATTCTAGCGAAATTGCTGCTGCTAATAGACAAATGGCTGATATGAACCAAAACTTCAATAACCAAATTGCTACACTCCAAGGATTCAATGGAATCCAAAAATCTCTTGATCAATGTTGCTGCGAAAATCGTTTGGCTACTGCTAATCTTGGTGCTGATATTGCTCGTGAAGCATGTAACACTAGATTTGCTGATGCTAATAACACTAGAGATATAATTGATAGTCAAACAAGAAATAGCCAGGCAATATTGGATAAATTATGTCAATTAGAACTAGATGGTGTTAAGGCTCAACTAGAAGCTAAGAACGATATAATTGCTCAACTACGTCAAGAGAACCTATACGCTAGAGGTCAAGCTAGTCAGACAGCACAAACTGCTGAAATTAGAGCAGGACAAGCAACAACTGCTAACTTACTCGTAAATGAACTTCGTTCTTGCCCTATTCCATCACAACCAGTATATGGAAATCAACCAATATTTACATGTAACGGAAATGGTGGATGTGGATGCGGAAACGGATACTACGGTAATTTAGTATATTAATAGTAAGAGGTCATAAGACTAACCGAAAGGAACTTGCTAACGAAATTCCCTTTAAAGGGAAAACGAGAGAATAAGCAAGTCTTATTCTCTTTATTTTTTGAAAGGAGAGCAATATGTTTAGTGTATACAATATAACAGAACAAACAGTAAGACCTGGAGAGGCATTAATTCTAGATGGTATAAATTTTTTACCTAATTGTGCTATTAAGACAGTTAATCGTACAGTAAGAGCAGGTATTCAAAGAATTTCTGCAAGTATAAACTCTACTCCAACAGTTGCAGGACAAATTGTATGGGATGTAGAGGCAGGTAATACACCAATTCCAGGAGCAACTATCCAAACTCCAGGAACAACACCTGGTACTTATGAGAATGGTAGTACAGAAGTTATTATTCCTACAGTTTATAATACTTCTATACAATTAGTTAATAATTCAGAGAATCCAGTAACAGTACCAGCAAGAGGAGCTTCACTTGTAGTTAAAAGAGAAGGTTAATGTTTGGTAATCCAGTAGATTTAGCATCTTTACTTTTACAAATAGTGAACCTAGAGATGCTACTTAAAGATTTCAACAACACTGATTTGATGAAAAATCTTAAAATAATAATTGAACAAAATAATGAATTAAAGAAACTCCTAGAAAGGAGAGAAAATATGGAAGAATTAATAGAAAAAATTGATGCGTATATTGAAAAGAAAGGTAAACAAGAATTCCATACTGTAGATAAGGACGAATTGTTTAAAGTAGTAGATATATACAAAGACTTAAAGGAGGTCAAGAATATGAACGGATATGGAAATGAATATGGTCGTGGATATGGCTATAATGGGTATAATGCTTATAATGAGTACAATCGTAGAGGTGTAGATGCTAAATATAGAGCATCAAGCTATATGGATGGTATGAGAGGTAGTTATGAAGCATATGAAGATGATAGAAACGAGTTTAATGCTGGTGGTAACTACGGAGCAAAAGAAGATGGATTAAAAGATTTAGAATCTATGTTACATTATAACCATAAATTATTAAAATATATTAAAGAAACAGCAACTTCTCCAGAGGAGAAAGAAATCCTAAAGAAACATTTCTCAAAAATGAAAGAAATAATGAATGTATAGGTATTATAATAAAAATCCTAGAAATAGGAATATTGAGGATTGTGTAATCCGAAGTTTATCTTTACTAACTGATAGAAGTTGGGAAGATGTGTATAGAGAACTTGTATATTTTTCATCTAAAGATGGATATATGACAGATAATGTAGAATTTGTTGAGGATTATCTTGATGATAGGTATCCTAGAGAATGTCATTATTCTAAAACAGTTGGTGAATTTGCTTATGAACATCCATTTGGTAAGTATGCTGTAACAATGTTTAATCATATTACTGCTATTATTGATGGTGTCATATATGACACATTTGACCCATCTGATAGAATTATGAGGTGTGCTTGGAAAATAAAAGACTAGAAATAGTCTTTTATTTACTTTACAAAAACACTTTTATGTTGTATAATGATTATGTTAGGGTGATTATTAAATTTAGACCTCCTGCTAAATTAATGGTTTTTTGTTGGTATACCTTAACTAACTCCTTTCGTCGTAGGCTATGTATCCTAGCCTACTTTTTATTTACTTTTTTATTCAAATAATATATAATGTTAATTGAGTAATAAGATTTTTAAAAATTTTAATACTCAGTTGCATCATCAATTCCATTTCAACTGGTTGGGAGTATTTGTACTCCCCCTTTTTGTTGTAAAAATTTATAAAATGGTATATAATTTAGATAGAATTTGGTGGTGGAAATTATGGAAAATGATATTATTGAAAAAAGAATAAAGAAAAAGAATAATGTTCTTTTAGATTTATTAAAAGAAGATGAAAATTTAAAAAAGAAAGAAAATAGAGAACAAAGAATGTCTTATATATCGCTTGCTACTCTATTTATGGAAAAATTTAATGAGAATATTAATAAAACTTCCATTGAAATGAATAATTCGATACCAGTTGGAGTTGATACTTGGAAAGATTTTTTAAACTATCCAGTAGTTAGAAAGTATATTCAATCTTTTAGAGATGAAAAAATTATGAGCGTTGCAGATTCTGGATTAATGGAAGGTAATAAAAATGCTGTCAGTATCAAAAAATCTATAGAAGCTAAAGGACCAGGTGTTAATAATTCAAATATTATTCTAATAAGGATTCCAGAAAAACAGGAGTTTGAATAATGGTCGTTAATGATTTAGTTTTTAAAGGTTACACTGATGATGGTTATAAAACTTATAAGTGTCCTTTATGTGGAGGGGAAGTAAAAGTTCATGAAAGTGTTTTTTATGGTAGATGTGATACTTGTCTAGCAACACTTTTAGACTATAAGCCTTGTGCTCATCAAGTTGATTTTCACAGAAGCAAAGCAAAATTTAGATTAAATATTGGTGGATATGGAACTGGTAAAACTACTATGGATGCAGCTGAAATCGCAATACATGCTTTTAGTGTTCAAAATGGTAGAACCTTAATTACTGCACAGTCTTTGCAACAGGTAAGGGAAGCTGTTCTTCCAGAACTTGAGAAATTTTTACCACCTTGGTTTTTCGCTAAGAATCCAACAAAGACACCACTTCCGAAATATACATTAACAAATGGTCATGAAATAATAGTATATGCTAGTGATGATGAAGAAAAAATAAGGTCTCTTAATCTTACAGCATTTTGGATGATTGAAGCATCAGGTATTGCATATAAGATATTTACACAGTTACAAACTCGTTTAAGAAATAGAGCTGCTGTTGTTAAAAATAAAGAAGGATATGAAATTGAACATAGATTTATGGGTATTGTAGAAAGTAACCCAGAAGAAGGATGGATAAGAGATGAGTTTTTATTAAGGTCTGGAAAAATATTTGCAAGTAAGAATGTTGATATATCTTCTTATGATAAACTTAAAACTAAAAGACCTGAAAGTTCTTATCACTCATTTCTATCAGCGTCCGTTGATAATAAATATTTACCAAAAACATTTATTTCAGATATGTGCGTAGGTAAGAGTGAAAAATGGATAAGAAAATATATTTATTGTTATCTAGAAGTAAAGGAGGGAGCTGTTTATCCAGAATATGTGGATAATATAGTAGACCCATTTCCTATTCTAAAAGACTGGATAAGAATATTTGGATTTGATAAAGGTTGGTCGGATGCTACTTGTTTGGCTTGTGGAGCGATAGACCCTAGAACTGGTATTTGTTATATTTATGATGAATATTATGAAAGTCAAAAGGCGATAACATTTCACGCTAGAAGAATTAAAGAAATGGTAGATGGTTGTCATATGTATAAAGGAATACAAGCAGACCCATCAGTAAGAAACAAAAGTGATAGAGATGGCGTAAGTTATCAACAATATTTTTATCAAGTAAGTGGTATATGGCTTGAAGAAGGAAACAATGCTATAATGGATGGTATAGATAGAGTTAGAGACTTTATGTATATGGGTAAATTAAAGTTCTTTGCTAGCTGTGTCAATATGAAAGAAGAAGCTGGTAATTATATTTGGAAAGTTGCTAAAGATGGAACACAAGAGGATATTCCAGTAGATAGGAAGAATCACTTAATGGATGCTTTAAGATATTTATGTATGGGGTTACCTTTTGATTTTAAAGAATGTTATAATATATCTAGACCAGCTATTCTTGAAACCAAAGATACATTAATAAATAGATTGAAGCCAGATACAGATATAAGTGACCTTCTAGGAATTAATGAAGGTGGAGCTTACGGTATTGGTATGTATAGTATGAATTAGAAAGAGGTGAGAAAATGGAAGATAAGATAAAAGAACTAATGGAAACAGTAGATAAACTTAATTTAAAAATTACAGAGTTAGAAAAAAGAGTTCATGATTTAGAAACAGGTTCAATAGGAACTGGTGTGTATTTAGACGGAACTCCAGACTATGTAAAAGAGTATATTAATAAAGAAGGTGACAAATAATGAAAGAAGAAAAAGAACAAGAATCTAAAATATTAAATATAGCTGCTGAATTGGAAAAAGCAAAACCTTATCTAGATAAGTTTGAAAAAGCTAAGAACTTTAATAGTTCTAGGAAAGATGCATATGCAGAACTTATGGCATTTTACCAAGGAAATCAACATTTATTAAAGAAATATAAAGTTGAGACACCATGGGTAGTAAATATGAATACTCCTCATGCATCTATATCAGTAGATAATCGTGTAGCTTCACTTTTAGCAAATGACTATATTGGTGAATTAATACCATTAGGTATTGAAGATGTTGAGAATGTTGATAAACTTGCAGAAGTTTATAAGAGAGAATGGAAAAGACTTAAAATGGATGATCTTGTTCGTGAATGTATAAGTAATTGTGCTGTTGTAAGAGAAGGATATGTTCATATAATTTTACATAAAAATCAAACTGTTGGAACAAATGGTAAAAAGGTTTTAGGTAAAATGGAAGCATACAGTATAGAACCTGCTAGAATATTTATTGATCCAAATGCTAGGTCTCTTAAAAAAGCGAGATATTTATTTGTTGCAGATAGAATGAGTAAAGAAGAAGTCGAAGAAAAATATCCTAAATTAATTAATGTAGAAAGTACAGCAGATACTTATAATCCTAGTGATAGAGGAGAAGTTTACTATGATAATGACTATACTACTGAACAAGAAGATGTAAGAACTGTATTAACTTATTATGGTAAGAAAAAAGGTAAACTTAAAAAGGTTGTTCTTGTAAGTGGTATAATTGTAGAAGAAAAAGATATGGACTTTCCTTTATTTCCTATAGCACAAATAAGATGGAATAAAGCTGCTCAAAGTTGTTATGGACTATCTTTAATGGATGGAGTTTTATCATTACAAAAAGCTGTTACATCAATAGAAAGTGCAATAACTAATACTGCTGTTGCATATGCTGCTCCTAGTATGATGGTTAGGAAAGGTTGTGGAGTTGATCCAAAAGTAGTTGCAAAAGCTAATGGTGCTCCAGGTGTTGTATATGCTGTTGATGGAGACTTAGATAATGCTATCAAACCTGTAATACCACCTCAAATAAAACAAGATACTTTAGCTATTAAAAATGATTTTATAAATCAAATTGATAAAATAACAGGAAGTACTAATCAATTCTTAGGAGATATAGGTACTGCTGGTAATACAAAAAGTGGTACTGAAAATGCAATAAGTAGGGCAACAATTATTGAAAATAAAGTCCTATTAAATATTAAGGAATTTGTAGAAGATATTACTGAAATTATTGTTGAATATATTAAGAGAGTTTATGCTGGAGAAACACTTTCATATAATGATGGTAAACAACCAAATGGTCAGTATCATTTCACAACAGTAACACTTCCAAAAGAAAAAGATATGAAAGAAAATACTAATTATAATTATTATATAGAATTAGAAACAAAAACTCCTTATAATAGAGAAAAACAAAAAGATTTATTGTTACAAATATTCCAATTAGAAAGACAATATGACACTCCAATTAAAACTGTAACCGTTGGAGATATTATTAAAAATTCCGATATTGAAAGAAAAGATGAAATAATCGCTAGATTTAATTCGTTGACTTTCCAAGATGCTGAAACAAAAGCAGATGCTATAACACAACTATATCAATCAGGTATGGAATTTGGTATAGATGAGAGTCTATTAAAACAAGCTATGTCAGAAATTATTGCTAATCAAAAAGATACACCTGCTGTCGAAGAAGTCCTTAAACAAATAGAACAGTTAACTCAACAACAAATACAACAGGCAAATCAACAAATGGATAATGCTACTGAAACATTAATGGCATCACCACAAGGACAAGCTGATATAAATGGTTTAGCTCAAAATCTAGAAGGTCCAGAAACAACAATGTTGAATCAAATGGAAGTACCAAGAGAAGCATAGAAATATGCTTTTTTATTTTTATTGTTTACAATTTTTTAAAATTATTGTATAATTGGTTTGATGAGATAGTAATATTTCAGTTTAATCATATTTAAACTTGTACCATAGCAAGCTAAAATAATTATGTGAAGAAAGGGAAATAAATATGAACAATGAGTTGAATAGTGTAGAAGATATTGATGCTATGTTAGATAGTCAGTTTAATATAACTGATGAAGAAATTAATGATAATGCTGAAAATACCGAAGAAACAGATGGAAATGTTGGAAATCAAGAAACTAGTGATGATGGAAGTCAAGAAACTGGTACTGATGACAATAATGATAATGACGGTGATGAAAATAATTCTAACGAAACAGAAAACAAATCTGATAGTAAACCTAGTGCAGATGATAAAAAAGAATTTGCATTTAGTAAGATAAGAAAAGAAAATTCAGATTTAAAGAATCAGTTAAACGAAAAGAACGAACAAACTGAATTTTTAAATAAATTAGCTGCTCAATATGGATATACGGATGTTAAGAAGTTTCAAGCAGACTATGAAAAAGCAAGAGTTAAACAAGAAGCAAAAGACAAGGGTTTAGACCCTGTGTTATATGCTCAATTACAAGAAAGTAATAAGAGAATAGCCGAATTAGAAAATAAACAAAAAGAGGCTGAACTTGTTAACAAAGCTAATAGTTTCAAAGTTGCTGTTGATAAAGCTGTAGCTGATTATAATTTAGGACAAGATGGAAGAAATGAAATTTTTAATAAATTAGAAGAAGCAGGTTTTTCAGTTGATACTTTATTATCAATACCTAATCCAGAAATTCTTATTAAAGGAGTTTTATCAGATAAAATTGCAGAGTTATCTAAACAAAAGCAAATTGATAAGTTAGAAAAATTAGATAATCTTAGTGATGATGAACATACTGGTGATTCTCCAGATGGTAGTGTATCATTAGATGACATTATCGCAAAAGAAATGAAGCAATATAAAGCCGATAATTTTTACGATTAAGAAAGGTTAGGTGAAAAATATGGTTGCTGCAAATACTACATTGGCTGTACTACAGAGAAATGGTATTAGCCAAAATGAATATTGGTCAAGAAGAATCTTAGAAATGATTAAACTTGAAAAATCAAATTTCGTATTTAGTGAATTAGGAACAGAAGTAAGTATCCCATTACATGAAGGAACTACAACTTTTACAGTTCGTAGATATAATCATATTCCTTATGATAATGATACAAAACACAGATTAACAGAAGGTGTTCCACCTACAGCTTTAAAACCAGAAGCTCATAAAGTTAGTGGTGTTGTTAACCAATATGGTGTTGTTATGGAAGAAACAGATGTAGCTGCTGATGTTCACTTTGATAATATTAAAACAATTTATCAACCTGAATTAGCTAGACATGCTTCTGAAGTTCGTGAAAGAAATATTATTGATAGTTTCACAGACGCATCACAATATTTTGTTGGTGTAGGAAACACTAGTGTTAATAATATTGATGCTAGTGATATAGTAACATTTAAAGATTTCAGAGTTGTAGCATTAACAATGACAAACCATAATAGAACTGGTCATAGAAGATATGGTGGTGCATTTGTTGGTGTTATGCATCCAAATGTAATGAATGATTTACTAGACGATCCAGTTTTAGTAAATAAATTACTTGTTCCAGGTAGTGAAAATACTCCAATTAAACAAGGTACTTTAGCTAAATATAAAGCATATGGTATGTACTTTACTGATAGTTTAATTTGTCCAGTTGCTGCAAATACTAGTAGTGTAAATGTTTATACATCTTATGTTCTAGGTAGAGATCCTTATATGGTTATTAAATTAGGTAATGGAAATGTTAAGTTCTATGATACAGGATTTGTTGCTGATAAAGCAGACCCACTAGCACAAAAAGCTACATTTGGTTATAAAATGTGGACTGGTGCTAAAGTAACAGACCCAATGTCAATTACAAGAGTTTACTCTGCATCTGGATATGATGTATATGTAAGTGATTGGTCAAGTGATACTATTGGTAGACCTGCTTCTCAATCAGAAGTTAGTGGAGCTTAATAGAAATAAAAGACTATATTGAGATATAGTCTTTTTTATTGTATAATTAAACTAAGGAGATGGAATTATGATACCTAAAAGAATTATATATTGTTGGTTTGGAAAAAAGAAAAAACCATGGTTTGTTGAAAAATGTATTGCTAGTTGGAAGAAATACATGCCAGATTGGGAATATCTAGAAATAAATGAAGATAATTTTGATATTAATAGTATAGAGTATAGTAAAAATGCTTATGATGCAAAAATGTATGCTTTCGTAGGAGATCCAATAAGACTATGGGCTTTATACACATATGGAGGCATTTATTTAGATACAGATGTAGAAGTTTTTCAGTCATTTGATAATCTTTTAGATAATGAATTATTTATAGGTGTAGAACAACCACATTATTTTGGTAATGCAACAATAGGATGCAAAAAGGGAAATAATATTATAAAGACAGTATTTAAACAATATGAAAGTGGTAAAGAAAAATGGGAACTAAAAACAAATTGGACAGAATATAGAACAGGACCTATGGTATTAACGGATATATTAAGTAAATATGTTGATAGAGACAGTATGGATTATCAAAAAACTAATAAAATAACTGTGTATCCTAAAAAATATTTTGTGAATCATGATAAATTAGATAATGAAGTTTACTGTAAGCATCATATGTTAGGAAGTTGGTGTAATAATAATACAGTAAAAGAACAGGATAAACCTATAAAGATAGCTTTTTATATACCATATTTTAATCAAATAGGTGGTGTAGAAAGTTGGATATATTATGTTAGTAAACTGTATGGTAAAAACAGAGATATTACTGTTTATTATGTAAATGCAGATGAAAAACAAATAGATAGATTACTACCGTTAGTAAAGGTTAAAAGATTCTATAATCAAGAAATAAATTGTGATGTTGCTATATTTGCATTTACGCTTCCAGATAAAGATATATTGTGTTTTAAAGCAAAAAAGGAGAGAATACAGTTTATACATGCTTGTTATTCTATTGTATATAACATTAAACATCTTGAAACTAATAAATTAATTGACAGATATATAGCCGTTAGTCAAACTGCTGCTAATGATTTTTATAATTTAACTGGATTTATGCCACAGGTTATACATAACCCTATATATTTTGAAAAACCTAAAAAAGTTTTAAGATTAATAAGTGCTACTAGAATTGCAGAAGATAAAGGTTCAATATGGGAAAAAATGCAAATATTTGCTAGAAAACTTATAGAAAAAGATATACCATTTATATGGTTAGTTTTTACAAATAATACAAATATAAAACCGAGTATTAAAGGTTTTGTGTTTATGCCAGTAGAATTAAATATAACTAACCATATTGCTGATGCAGATTATCTTGCTCAATTCTCAAAAACAGAAGCAGATTGTCTAGCAATTAAGGAGAGTTTATGTGTTGGTACTCCTGTTTTGGCTACCAATTTTGCAGCAGCCATAGAAAATGGAGTTGTAGATGGAAAGACAGGGTATATTTTTGATATGGATATGTCTAACGTAGATGTTGAAAAAATATATAATAATATTCCTAAATTTGAATATAAAGTTAATAATTCAGAAGAAGAATGGAAAGAAATTCTTGGAAAAGAGTATGATAATATAAAAGAAGATGAAAAAGTACATGTTCAATGTGTATATAGAGAAGGATTTACAGATTATGAGTATAATGTTTTTAGAAAATATGGGGATAAATGGTACACAGATTATGATAGGGCACATTATTTAAACAATTATAAGTTGCAAAATTCAGAAGGCTTTACAATTATTAAATTAGTTGATATAATAGAATAAAGGAGAAATGGAAAATGGAAGAAATAAATAATAAAAAACCTATATTAAGTGATAAAGAACTAGGTTTAAAAGAAGAAGTTGGAAAGAATGTTGTTACAAAAGAAAAAGAAGAAGTTGTTAAAGAACTAGGTTTAAAAGAAAAAGAAGAAGTTGGAAAGAATGTTGTTACAAAAGAAAATAGTAAACATGTTGAAAAAGTAGATATTGCACTACAAAATGCAGCAGCTACAGCAGCTCTTAAAGCAGCAATTGATGCTAATAATGAATTAAGTGCAAGTGAAGCAGAAAAAACTTATATTAAAGAAAAAATGAAATTTATGCTTGATAAATGTAAGAGTGATGAAGTTGTTAAATTTAGAGGAGATAAAATTTATGCTCAATATTTTGGTAAAGAATACTCTTTTCTTTATAACTGTATTCCAGTAACAATTAAATTTGATGGCTCTGTTCAAGAATATCCTAAATTTATTTACGATAAAATTATGGAAATAATTCATGATGTTTCAGAAAGTAACACACCAAAAGTTCAAATAGAAGATAGAACTAGTCAATAGTTTATAGTTTATTTACTATAAACTTTTTTTATGCTATAATTATTATAAAGAAGGTGATTATATGACATTAGCAGAAATTACAAAAAATTCAGCAATTTTTACTGATGAAAGTTTCTCCGTTGATAATATATTGAGTTTAGCTAATAGAGCAATTTCTAGGATTAATGTTGAGTGTAAAACTTTATTTCCTTTTTATACAGATACAACTAGTGAATATACTGCTATACCACCTATACATCAATTCGATATGATAAGTCCTTATTTATCTTATGGTATAAAAATGAATGATAGTTCTTTATCAGAAGCAAATATTTATCTAGATGAATTTTATAAAGCACTTAATGCTTTTAAAGATAATATAGGTTCTTTAGTGGAAGCATATGAACAAGGCGACACTGAAAATGGGTTATCTGGTGAATATATAAGTAGTATAGGATATGGTGGAGTTTATGGTATAGATACATCGGATGCAATAAATATAGGATTTTTTGGTAATAATGGTAATGGAGGAAGTTATTAGAAAGTAGGTGAATTAGATGGGAAAATTCCAAACATATAGAGGTAATTCTGAGAATAAATTGTTTTATCTTATAGACCAGTTGGTTGGAGGTATTAATACAGATTTTAGTGATGATAGTAGTCCAGATAATGAGTTTAAATCTATAGTAAATTTTACAATGGATAAAAGAGGTTCTTTATATAAAAGAATGGGATTTGGTAAACTCACTGCTGTATCTCAAATATTTGCTAAATTTCATGATACTCCAGAAGTTAAAAACAAAACAGAAGCAAATCCTAATCCAGAAGAATATAATGATAATATAGTATATATTAAAGTTCTACAAAACGATAATAACTGTTTTAGAAATTTATCAGCATTTACTGGAGAAAAGGCATATAGAAAATATCAAGAATTATACGGTAATCAAAATAATTCATTTAAAATACTAATGATAACTACAAATAAACAATCTGAATTATCTAAAGCATGGCTATATTCTTGTACGCTTCCTCCATTAGAATATGATGAGCATGGTGATCCAACTGATACAGAGACGATAGAACTTGATGATGATGTTACTGAATTACCTGTTGTGTTTAAATGGGATAGAAATTTAACTAATATAGACACAATAGAGTTTTTTGATAAAATATATTTTACAAATAATGATAAAGGTCTTGTTTGTTTTGATAGAAACAATGACACATTTAGTTATTATGGTTTTAGTATAGGTGAAGCTCCTAATATTCAACCTAATAATGCATATAAACCTAGCCCAATGGAAATTAGAAAAGTAGGATTTAATGTTTTAGGAGATAATCCATTAACTTGGGTTGATTATCAAGGATTGTCAACTGATAGTATTCAGGGTATATATTTAACAACAACTGATGATAAACCTACAACTGTAATACCTAATAATGGTAGCTTTAAACTTAATATTCTTTATACTGGAAATGATGACGGATTTACTATAACATTTAAAGAGGGAGAAAATGAAAGAAGTGCAGATATAACAGTAGATTCTGAACATAGTACAACTGGTTTGAAAATATATGATGTTGTATTTACTACAGTTCCAACAAGTAATGTTGAAATTAAAATAGAAAAAACAGGTGCTAGTATTAATCCTTATTATGATTATTATGATGTAGGTTCTGTAGACCAAGAAATTAAAGCTATAGAACGTCTCAATATTGGTGAATACGAAATGTTAGAGATGTATAATAGAGCCGTTTATTTTAAAGATGATACAATATGGTTTAGTGAATTGAATAATTATCATTATGTACCAAATTATAACTATGTATCATTACCAATAGAACCTACAGATAAAATTACAAAAATAATTTATTTTAGAAATGTTTATGTAATATTTACTAAGTTTAGAATTTATAAAATGACTGGAGCATTTGGTGATGCAGACTTCCAAGTTATTCCATTAAATTTAAGTATAGGTTGTCATGCTCCACATACTATTGTTCCAATAGAAAATGTTTTATATTTTGCAAGTTCTAGAGGTATATATCAGTTAATATCAAGTGCAGCATATGGTAATAGTTCAAATAGTCTTACATTTGAGAATGTTAAAGAAATAGACACGAAAGTTAAAAGTCTTACATCAAATGTTACTATGTATCTAGGAGAACTAACTGATCCAGCTGTTAGATATAATGGTATAAGTGAATATTCTTATGCAATAAGATATAAAGATAAATATATGTTGTTCTTTAACACAGCATATGAACAAGGTGATATAGCAGCATTAAATAATTTAGATGTTTTAGTTTATAACTATGATATGAAAGCATTTACTGAAATGCGATTCACAGAAAAACCTACATTTATGTTTATGTTAGATGGTGCTATTGAATGTTACTCTACTGTTCCACAAAAAGAGGAATATACTGTAGAAGAAACACTTTTAGAATATGATTTTGGAGATACAGAAAATAATATTGTAGAAGATAGATCTGGAAATGGTTATGATGCTGAAACTGTAGGTTCAATGATTGTAAAACCAGGTGTTGGTGTAAAATTAGACGGAGATAATAATTATATAAAAACAAGTGTAATTAATTCTAATTTTAATCTTAAAGATGGATTTAGTGTTAAAATGCATACTAATATTACTGATACTAATGATGATTCATTCTTGTATGATTTAAAACAAGCAATAGCAACAGGTCAAGCAAAAAATAAAAGTTTTACAATATCTACTAATTGGTCACATGGTTATAAAGCAGAGTTAATATGTAATACAGCTCAAGATAATGTTAATAATACAGTAACAGTTTATTATACACTTAGATATTATAGAGAAAATTTGAATGTAAATGCTGTTCAAACTGGTAGATTTTCATTAATTGATGTAACAACTAATGAAACATTAATACCAGAAACAGAATTTAATTATAATTTAGGTTCATCTTTATATAGAGATATTACTAACGGTTCATTTGTTATTAGTCAAGGTACAGAACAATATAGTCATAATTGGAAACTAGATGTTTCAAGTTATTATCCTACAACTCAAACCGTTAGAGAAAAAGGTGAAAATGTAGTATTTGACGTTTTAAAAGCTGGACAATTCCCTGGTTTTGGTATTAGATTTGCTGGGTATGCAGAAGCAACTGATTTTGGTTGTACGTTACACTATACACCTTACGCACATCTTGATGCTGGTTCTTCATTATACATTGGAGAAAGAAATTTATATGCTAATATAAATAATACACAGCATACTCATATTGTACCTAGTATTAGTGATTCTGGTGGTCAAGCTAATGATTATAGTGCTGGTGAACAAACACAAGATATTTATTATAATGGTCAGCCTTGGATAGGTATTGATGGTACATGGAATATTAGAGCAACTATTGGTGGTGTATATAGAGAAAATGTTGAAGTAGATATATTTGATATAACTTTACCTTTAAGTAGAACTATTCAAGTTACAAATTGGAATGAATTTTCTATAAGTGGAACTTATAATGTAGTTTTGGAACAAATGCTAAATTTAAGTTATTGTAATATAGCAATAAAAATAAATAGTGAACATAGTTTAAAAGTAATTTGTAATAGTATGTATGGAGAATTTAATTTTGATGTAAATAATGATTCTATATCAATTCTAGGAGAACATATTATAAAAATAGTTTACTCTTTAAATTCTAGTAATTATTTAGTTTCAATATTTGTAGATAGTATTCTATTTGGACAAGTACAAGTACCACAAGAAGGAATAATAAATAGTAATAGAGATAATTCAGTTATAGGTATTGGTTTAATTGGTGATGTAAATGATTTTAAAATAGAATTAGTTGATGGAAGAAAAGTTCTATATTATGATTTTGATGCTGGTAAAGGTTCAACTATTCTAGATAAGTCTGGTAATAACCTAACAGGAACTATTATTGGTAACATTGACTGGATAGTGGAAGATGGTGTAAAATTAGATGGTAAAACATGCTATATGACCATTCCGACAATAAGTTCAAATGTTCCATTTTCTAATGGATATTCAATAGAATTTGAATGCAAATTTAATAGTTTAGACCAAATATCAAAAATAATAGATTTAGCAAGTGATTATAATACTGGTAATTTAGGTGATTTAAAATGTAGTATTAACTGTGGTAAAATAGATAAGACTAATACTTTAGTATTTGAAAGTTATGGAATATCTAAGAAAAGAATTAATATTACAAGTACATCCATTAATCTTCTAGAAAAACATAAATGGAAATATGATGTAATAGATAATGGAAAAAATTATGTATTAACTCTTTATTGCGATGATATTCCTGTAGCAACTGATGAATTTAACTATGGTGGTATATCTAATGTTATTAGAAGAAGTAATTTTATAGGTAAATCTAATCGACCTGGTGATGACTTATTTGCAGGTATCTTATACAATCTAAAAATAACAATAAATAAAAGTCCTAATCCAGTTACAGTATATGAAAATGATATATTTGAGTATGATACAACTTATGACGAATTTGGAAAAGATATGGAGATAGAACTAGAAACAAAAGGTATTAATTTACAGTATCCAATACATAATAAAAAACTTAAAAATATCTTTATTAAAGGTTTAGGAGGCTATGCCTATAAAGAATTTTTCTGTGAAGTTTATGTAGATGGTCATATAGTTAATGATCCATTGAAGTATAGGTACTATATTGATGATGTAACAGGACAAGTCGTTTATGATTATACAGAAGATAGAGAATTAAGTTTTGATGAGAAAATATCACTATTAGGTAATATGAGATTAGATAGAACTAAACTTGGTGAAAGTTCTTATCAAACTAAAAAATTAGTAATTCCTTGTAAAGGTAAAAACTTTGCTTTAAAAATTTATGGTATGAGTTCAGATTATCTAAGTATTGAGAGTTTTGGATTTGTATGTAAACTTGGAAAAGTAAAAGAAGATTAAAGGAAGGTGATAGTATGGAAGAAGAATTATATAAAAGAATTGGTGAAGCAGACTTAAATCCCACATATAAAGATGGTCAAGTCTATCAGCATACAGATGTTAATAACATGCTCTCTATACTGAAAGCAGCTATTAATGAGAACTATTTTGATATTCAAAGAATACAAAATGGTGAAAAAACTGCTGGTAATGCTGATAAATTAGATGGTGCAATTCTTTCTAGAGCTTTATATGAAACTGTACAACCTGATGACAATAAAATACCATCTTCACAACAAGTAAAAGAATTTGTTGAAGAAATGTTTTCTAGATTTAGTCCACCAATAAGAGGTATTGATTATTGGACACAAGAAGATAAAGAGGAAGTTGTTGATGAAGCTACTGATTTAGTAAGTGAACAAGTAAAAATAGAGATGGCTACTTTTGATGTAGTTGATGGAAAATTAATAATAAGAGGTACAAAATATAGTGAACAGATACTAAAAGATTATACATTTAGATTAAATGATAATAAATTAGAGGTGATTAATAATGGATGAACAAAGTATAATAAATTTAGGAATAGTAGGAATTAAAAACATGGGTGTTTATGACCCAGAAACAGAGTATGAAAAACTTAATGTAGTAACTTATCAAGGTAGTTCGTATTGTGCAAAACAATCTACAACAGGAAACTTACCAACTGATACAGACTATTGGCAACTATATGCTGAAAAGGGTGGAACTGGTCCACAAGGTCCACAAGGTCCTAAACCAGTTAAAGGTGTTGACTATTATACAATACAAGATAAAAATGAAATAGAGTCTGATTTATCAAATGATATTGCAAGTAAAATATCCTCATCATTAGGCAGTCTAGTAAGTGCTACGCCTTTAGTAGCTTCTTCAACTTCAGAAATGATAGATACAACAAGAGTATATGTGAATACAACTGATGGACACTGGTATTGGTATGATGGAGAAGATTGGCAAGATGGTGGTGTCTATCAAGCTACAGAATTGGACCCAGACAATCCAATAATTGAAGGAATAAATAGTGATATAAATTTTATACAAAAAAAGATTTGTATGATAAATTCAGATAGTTTAGAATGGGAGCAAGGTGGAGTTTCTAGTTCAGGGGAACTTGTTGAAAGTAATATTAAAATTAGAACTAAACTAACTAAAGTTGTTAAAGGTTCTAAAATAAAACCTAATGATGGCTTCCAAAAGAGTGTTACATTATACATGCCTAATGGAAAATTTTTAAATTTCTATTCAATGAATAGGGATGAAGTAGTTATTAATAAAGATTGTTATATAAGGATATGTACTGGTTATATTGATGATAGTGCTATTACACCTATTTTTGGTCCTGAAACAGTAGATGCTAGTATTTATCAATACAATATAAATAACTATTTAAAAAATGCTTTTAAAAATGTAGTTATACCCTTTAATAAATTTGATAAAGGTTATATTAAATTAAATAATTATAATATTGGTGATACAGTTTCTTTGGACCAAGTTCTTGGTTTAAATACATTTATACATTGTATAATTAAAGTTAAAGAAAATGATGCTATTTATGTTGATAAAGTAACTGGAGGGTATAATGGAAACGCTTATGGTATCCTTGATGATGAAATGAAATTGTTGGAGGTAGCAGGAACTGATGTAACATTAACTAATAAATTAATAATAGCCCCTAAAAATGGATATGTTATAATTAATGCTGCTACAACAAATAATGACCAGTATGTGTGTAAAATGGATGAATATTATTCTAATGAAGAACTTGAAAATATAATAAAGTCTATTAAAGAGACAACTTTGCTTACTGAAAATAAATTAGAAGATTTAACAAAAGGTTACATTAATCTTAGTGGTAATACTACAGATTTTAATGTCACAGTAAATGATGGTTGGTTACATGGTATTTTCGATGTAGAAGCTGATGATGAAATTACAATATCAGGTACAGGTGGTTCAAACGCACGTTTATATGCTTTTGCTGATGATGAAGGTGTTATTATTTCAAAAGCTAATGCAGATATAACTGGTAATTATACTATAAAAGCTCCAAGTAATTGTAAATTTATTGTTAATATTGCTGCAAATTCTTCTAATAAAAAAGTGTTTATTAAAACAGAAAAAGAAACAGTACAAAAAACATATAATGAATTAATCTCAAAAATTGAAAAAGTTGATGAAAAAATACCAGTAGAATTTGTTTTGCCTTTATTAAAATTTAATTTTTACCATAATCTTAAAGATGTTTCTTCTATTATTTCAAATTTTGATATGAGTACACCAGCATTAAGAAAAACAATAATGGAACAAGTATATTCTAATATGGACACATTATTATCAACAAGTAATGGTTATATTACAAAAGTTGATGCTGCTGTTGAATGTAACCTATCATATCCAGAATATGCAAATGGAGTGCAAGTAGATGGTGACTATTTAGCAACACCAGCTTACAAAACATATATGTATAAATTAATAGATACAAGTGCAGCAGCTGGAAACACTACATATTGTAAAAAGAAAAAACTATTAATAATAGGTGGGGTACATGGTGATGAAATCGCCGCACCAGTAAATTTATATACTTTAGCATACAGATTATGTAATGATTATTTAAATGATGATAATCTATTTAAATTAAGGTCAGCTTTTGATATTTATATAATTCCATGTATTAATGGATATGGTTTATACCATAGTACAAGATATAATGCTAATGGAATTAATATTAATAAAAATTATCCAATTTCTAATTGGGAGCAATACGGAAGTATAGGTGACCCTGACTATTCAGGGGATACACCAGGAAGTGAATTTGAAACAAAAATTGTATGTGGAATCACTAATATAATAAACCCTCAAATAACAATAGACCACCATAATTATGGTGCAGAACTTGACTGGCAATTTTATACTAATTTAGCTAAGGTTGAATATTTACATATTGCATATGAAAGCCTTGTTGATTGTTCTCTTACATTTAAAAAAGATTTACCTCAATACTTTGGAACATTATTTGGATTTGTTAAAAATCGTTTGGATGCAGCCCCAAGATCAGTAAGTGTAGCGACTAATGCTACAGCTTGTAATTGGTGGAATGAAAAAGGTATACAACTATCTGCTACAGTTGAAATATCAAGTAGTATTAATTATTTAAATGGTGTGTATAACCCTAATGGTAGTGATTTGTTTGGGAACTATACATTTTCAGTTGGAGAATACACGTTAATGAATATGTTATTACATTATTGTCAGTACATTCTTGAACATTCAGAAAACTAGTTATATTATAAATGCTACATATTATAATATATAATTATTCAAAAAGGGGAAATAAAAAATATGAAAGAAAAAGAAATTTCTAGACAGGAGTTTGATGATTTAAAGAATGATGTCAAGGACCTCAAAAAGGTCTTTGACAGAATTAATAGTATTGCTTTATCTACAGAGAAACTTGCTATTGAGATGAAGTATATGAGGGAGGAACAAAACAAACTAGATGGAAGGATTACCACCATAGAGGAGAAACCAATTAAAAGATACGATACTATTGTTACTTATATTATTACTGCAATAATAAGTGCATTATTAGGATTTCTAGCATCAATGCTAAAATTAAAATAAGGGAGTGATAAAAATGAAAGAATACGCAATATATCCATTTGAAGAAATGAGAATTACACAAGCACATAATGAAGGAAATCATCTTGCTCATTGGTATCCATTTAAAGATGTTGCTGATAAACCTTGGGATGAAGCATGTAAAGATAGTGGAAGAAGCTCTTTTTGTCCACAAAACGATTATGTCATTGAAGAGATTTTAGGTCTTGGAAACAATATAACAAATAGTGTTAGAATAAAAACTGTTAATAAAGTTATTATTCCTTATCAAGATGAACCTGTGTATCTAGAATTAACTTTTACTCATATGGAGGAAGAGGATTTAAGAAAACTATACGTAGGACAGATTCTTAAAAAAGGAAGCAAACCTTTCAGAGAAGGAAAAGATGGAGCAAATGCTTACCATTTCCACTGTACTGCAAATATAGGAAAATACTATGGCTTTAAGAAAAATGGCAATGGTAAATGGTGTTATGTATATGAAAAGTCTTTACTACCAGACGAGGCATTTTATATAGACTCAAATGTTACTACAATTTACAATGCAAGGGGTTATAGATTTCAAGAAGTACCAAAACAGTTCCTACCAGCTAGAGGTTGGTTTACAAAAGGCGATAGTGGGGAAAATGTTGATAAAATAAATAACTGGCTTGCTGAGCACGTAAAAGGACAATTTTTCGGCGATTATACAGAGGCTTGTGTAAAAGTATTCCAAAAACAAAATGGACTTGAAGAAGATGGAAATATTGGACCAATTACTCTTTCAAAAATGGAAGAACAAGGATTTAAAGAATAAATATAATAGAGGTGATTAAAATGGAAATAACTTATGTTGTTATTGTAGGTATTGTTACTTATATTCTAGGTGCTATTACAAAAGTATTTGTTGATAGTATTCCTAATAAATACATACCAATTCAAAATGTTATAGTAGGTGTGGCTAGTGGACTAATTTGTTATTTCACTAACGTAGAACCAGATTTATTGACATCATTAGTGTTATGTTTAACAGCTGCAAGTGCTGCTGGAGGTGCAGCAGACTTATTCCAAACAAAGAAGTCTATATAATTAGACTTTTTTTCTTTGTTATGCTATAATTTATGTAGGAAAGTAGGTGTTATTATGGCAAAGAGTGCAAAAGATTATGCTAGAGAACAATTAGGAAATTTAGATTTGTCTTACCTTAAAGGTGAGGAAGATGTTGCTAATAGAACATATGACACTACTAAAGGCTCATTAGAAACTAATTTTAATAACTTGATGAATCAAATAAGTTCAAATAGACAAGATATAAGAAAGAATTTTGATACTGGTAGGGCTACTGTAGCAGAAAATGCTTATGCTGCAAATAGACAAAATCAAGCTGATTTAGCTTCTAGAGGTGTTGGTAGTAGTGGATTAAAATCACTAGGTGAAATTGGAAATAGAATGGAAACAGGTCAACAATATAGTAATTTGGCTAATAAATTTTATAGTACGATGAATGATTTAGAAAATACAGAAAGGCAAAGTAGAGACCAGTATAATATAGATTTACAAAATGCTAGAAATACCCTTGATAGTGCTTTGGCGGGTATTGCCTCTAGAAGAGGTGAAGCTGAAAATCAATATAACCAGCAATTAGGACAATTAGCAGAACAAGTACAAGGAAGATGGGATTCAAATGCAAATGCTCAAGCTGCTTTAGCACAAGCGAAGGCTGCTGCTGCACAAGCACATAGTGATGCTGTAAATGCTGCTAGAAGTCAGTTATCTAATGCGAAGAAACAAGCATTAACTGAAATTGTAAATGGTAGTGGTACACTTGATCAAAAAAGAGCAGCAATACAAACTACATTTGGCGTTAATCCAGAAGTAGCAACTAGAGTATTACAACAATTAGGTCTACAACCAATTACAGATTTTAGTTATAGTTATGGTGAACAATATACTCCACCAACAATGAACGATTTATATGATATGCTAGGAATAGGTAGGTGATACTAATGGCTAATAGAGGTAGAGAATATGCTGAAAATCTCGTAGGTGCTTTAGATAGAAGTGCTTATGGACAGCAAAGAGATGTAGCACAAAATGCTTACAATACTAATTGGCAAAATGTTCAAAATCAATATAAAAACTTACAAGATAGGTTAAAATTACAACAAGAAAGAGCAAATACTGCTTATGCAGAGGGGTTAGTTGATACTGCTGAAAATTCTTTTAATAGACAAAGATTAGGTAGTGCAAATCTTGCGAATAGAGGTTTAGCAGCAAGTGGTATAAATAGTTTATTAAGTCAAGCCGATACTGCACAAAAAGGTCAAGATATTAGTAATTTACTTAAAAATGCTGGTGCAATTTCAGCAGAAACTGCTGATAAATTAAGTCAAGCAACTTCTAAAGCAGCACAAGAGGGAACAGATTTAATGGGTAAACTTGCTGATACTTTAGGAGATATTGGAGATTCTGAAACAGCAGCACAAAATAGATATAATAGTGTATTAGCTAATATAGCAGGTTCTATGGACCAAAGAGAAGCAAACAATGCAATACAAGCTGCACAAAGAGCTGCAAGTAGAGCTTCTAGTGGTGCTAGTAGAGCTCAAAAACAAGTACAAGACGATTTAGAAGAATTTTATAGAAGGGCAACTATTAATGAGATTCTTTCTAGTCCTGATATGACTGATAAACAAAAAGAAAATTATTTAGGAATTATATTTGGTATGGATAATGCTAATGATGCTGTTCTAGCATATGCTAATAATGTAAATGCTACTGAAAATTATAATAATGAACTTGCTAAACTACAAAGAGAGGCTAATGCAGAAGCAACAAGAAATAGACTAAATACTGAAACATATGTTAAAAATTTACAAGATTATAAAACAAGGGAACTATTTGGAAATAGTATACCTACATCAGCTAAAACTAATGGTTTTAGAGATTTGGCATTAAGAGGAAATAATCAGAATGTAACTATTCCAACAGTTCCAGTACCTTCGACAAAAGCAGCTGATATATTAAGAGATTTTGAAAATAAAGATATAACTTATGAAGATCTTGCTGCATTACTATATGGAAATAGATAAAAAGGAAGGTGGTTTAGATGGCACAAGGTTATTATGAAAAATTATATAAAACTGTTAAGAGTGGAAACAAGAAAGCTATAGCAAAAGCATTTTCACAATCAACTACTGGTAAACAATCAGATTTACAAAAACAAATTGATAACCTTTCTACAAGAATGAGTGCTAGTGGTGTTGACACATCAAAAGCAAAAGATACTAGAAATCCTATTGAAAAACTTTTAGGACTTAAAGAAAATCAAAACTTTGTATTTGATATATTTGAGTTATTAAATAGACCACAACAAGCAATATTTGGAGCAATAGACGCAGCACAAAAAGGTGAAGATGTTCTAGGTGGTGCTTGGCAAAACTTTAAGGGTGATAAAGAAACAAGTTTCAAACAAATACTTAATAATGCTGGACTAGAGGATAAAGAAGGATTAGACTTATCCGATATTTTAGGATTTGCAGGAGATGTATTACTAGACCCAATGGATTTTGCTATTCTTCCTGTAGCTGGTGCTGGAAGAGCTGTTAAAGCTATGGATACTGCAAGTGATGTAGCAAAAGGTGCTAAAGCTATAGATACTGCTTCTGATGTTGCTAAAGCTGGAATTAAGTTTAAATCAGCAAATGACTTAATATTTGAGGGTGCTGGTAAAGCTGCAAAAGGACTTGCTAGAGCTGCTGATACAGGTATAGAGAAAGCACTTACAAAAGCCGATGAACTTGCTGGTATAACATATAAGACTGCTAATGCTAAAAGTGCTGCTAATCTAGGTAAAACTATTGCAGAAGGTGCAGAAAGGACAGTAGGTAAATTAGAAACATATAAAGATGTTAAAGACCAGATTTCTAGATTATTCAGTACAGCAGCAAGTATTCCTAAAGAAATTACAGATAAATTAAGAAAAAATAATGCTGATACTGTTAGAGCTGCTAATGAGTTAAAACCTTTATATGAAAATCTAGACAATAGTATTACTGACTATGCTTATAAAGTTGCTGAAAGTATGGGAGACACTAGCGAAGAAACAGTTAGAAGAATAGCACAGCAAACAGATAAAGATATTGCAAATCTTAAAGAGTTTATGAATTTAAATAGAGAAACAACAATGAGAGATATTATTAAAGAAGCAACTAATGGTAAACTTAAAGTTGCTGATGCTGGTGATGATATAATTAAAAAACTTAATAATATTGCTGATGATGTAAATAAAGCTGGTAGAGGTTTAAATCTTACAGTTGATATAACTGATAATGGTTTCGTTAAACTAAGCAAAGATTGGAATAAAGTAAAACCTACTAAGGCACAATATAATAAATTAGTTAAAGAATATGGTCAGAATTTTGCTGATGATATTGCAGGAATCACGCTAGATAATGCTAAATTAAATGAAAAAGTTATTAAAAAAGGTAATTATACTCAAGCAGATTTAGATGAATTTGGTAAATTAATGCAAAAATATGATGCTGATGACGCATTTAAACAGTTATACCAACAAAATGATGATGTATTTAATAAAGCTAATGCAATTCTAGATAAACATTTCGGTACTAAGTTAGCAGAAGAATACGCTGATAATGCTGGGTATGTGAGACACGCATTTAATAAAGACCAATTTAATAAATATAAAGAATTAGGATTTGTTGATGAGTATGGTAGATTAAAAACTAAAGGTAATACTAGAATATTAGGAGATAGACTTTATAATATGTCAGCTCGTGAAGCGAATAATATGTTTAAAGAGACTATTTCTAAGAACTTAGATACTTTAAGCGATGCACAAAGAAAAGCTGTTGAAAGTTTGTTAAGTGAAGATGGAATATTTTCAGAAAGTATTACAAAATCATTTAGTAATTATCTAGAAAATGTACCTAAATTAGCACAAGATAGTAAAACTCTTGATACAGTATTAGTTGATGCAACATTTGGTAATTATAAAGAACTTAAAGATATAGATAAACAAATTAAGAAAGCCCAAAATGCTGGTGATATAAAATTAGTTGAAAAGTTAACTGCCGATAAGGTGGATAAATTAAATAATAGTAATATGAAACTACTTACTAGTTCGGATAGTACAATTCCTAGAGGATTCAAACAATTAAGTTCTGATGAGGTTAAATCATTATCTAATAAACTTAGTAAAATGAGTAGTGAGCTAGGATTAAAAGATATGGAAGATGTAGCCAAATATGTTAGAAATAACGGTGGAAAAATGGCTATTAATAAAGATGTATTAAGACTTGTAGAGATAGGAACTAACAAAAATGAAGCCAAAGGACTAGTGAGATTATATGATAAATACTTAAATTTCTTTAAAAGAAATAAGGTATTATCCCCATCATTCCAGATTAATAACCTTTTGGGTAACTCGTCTAATATGTACTTAGCTGGTATTGGTGCTACAAAACAAGCTCAATTATTCCCAGAAGCACTTGAGATAATGGGTAAAAGCGATGACTTGATGAGGAAAGCAGCAAATGGTATAGAACTTACTTCTAAAGAACAAAAAATGTTAAATATATGGAATGGTTTTATAGATGCAGGATTTGGTGACCCTAAGTCATTAACAGCATTAAATCTAGCAGATATGCCAGATAGTTTAAAAAAGTATTTTACTAAAGAAAAAGAATTTAAAAATGTTAAAGATTTTGTAGTTGATGGTTTACCTTATCTAAATAATAAGATGAATAACTATATGGATACAATGGCTAGACTTGCAACATTTATAGAAGGTTCTAGAAATACTAAATTCTTAGATAAATTAGGAGTTGAAAGTGCTGGTGAAGCTGTTAGAAAAGTATTATTTGATCCACAAGATTTAACTGATTTTGAAAGAAATGTAATGAAAAGAGTTATGCCTTTCTATACATTTACTAAGAAAAACCTAGCATTTCAATTTGATAATCTATCTAAAAACGCATCACAATATAGCAAACTTATAAGAGGATATGATAGACTTTTAGATTCTGCTACAGGTGATAATAGCGAGAATGTTAGTGATTGGATGAAAAATAATTTATATATCCCTATCCCAGGTGTTGGAAAAGATGGTTCATATAAAGTTATAAGAGGTTCATTACCCTTTGGTAATTTAATTGATACATTAGAAAATCCTATTGGTAATCTTGTAAATTTATCAACTCCATTAGCAAGAATGCCTTTTGAACTTGCTACTAATACAAACTCTTTTACAGGTCGAGAAATTGAGAAATTCCCAGGAGAAATGAGTACAAATATACCAGGAATGACTAAAAGAGATGAATATTTATTAGGTAACTTAACAGGTTTAGATGTTCCTATTAAGAATATATCAAGAGCATATCAAGGAATACAACAAACTATGCAAGGCGAGGCTAATCCATTTAAATTCTTAGAAAATGCTGCTACTATGGATGGTAACATTAATACAGATAAACTAAATAGGATGTATGACCAATTAGAAAGACTAGAAAATACAATGCAACAATATAAACAACAAGGTTATCAGTTTAGCACTATCAATGAACTAAAACAAGCTAATAAAAATGTATCAGTTGAAGGTATAATGGCTAGATTAAATAAACTAAATGGTATTAAAGCTAATCCTTACATGCAACAATTTAATAGATTGACAAAATAAAAGACTAGATATTCTAGTCTTTTTTCTCATTCTAATCTTCTAATATAATAATTTTAACTATAGATTCTTCATTATTTTTAGGTTTATTTTCTTCCGATATACTTTCGTTATTAATTCTTTCTTGTATATCTAAGCATCTACCAACAAGAGTTTCTAAATAAGTTCTCATAGCTTGTAATTGTATATCTAATAATTGTTTATGATTTACTGATAATTTATTCCAATCATCTGTACCTCTAAATTTTTCTAATGATTTTATTTTATTAGATAATTGATTTTTTTCTACTTTTAAATTAAATAATACTCTATCGAGTTCTTTCATAATTATTTTCCTCCAATCTACTACATTTACTTGATAGTTTCAAGCAACAATATATAAATAATATTATCATATTACTTCTTTTTAGCTGTACATCTAATAGTTCTAAAAGGTGTACCTTCTTTATAATATTTCATAATATCTATCGTAGGATTCTCTATGCTAAATGTTGCTTTATCAAATGTTGCTTTACCTGCTGATGTAGATATTGAATACTTGAAGTCAGCATCTTCCCATTTACTATCTTCATAATGTGTCTTAGCATAATCTTCAAGTTCTTTTAACTTATCTTCAATAGCTTTCTTTTGTGCTTTTAATTTACCTATACTATTAAGTAATTGTTTATCATAATCTTCTAGGTCATCATCAGTTAATACTTTTAATTGTTTTTGTTTAGAATATTTTTCTACAATATCCCAAGGATAATCATCAATTTCTCTTAATCCCATCATTATTTCTACAACAGCATTTACTATTGTTTCAATGTCTTTAATTAATTCATTATTTCTCTTAATTAGTTTACAAACAGGTTTACCTTGCCACATTCCACATAATAACCATTGGTCTAGACCCCATGCTTCCATATATGCTTGACATTGTATCTCATATCCTAGACTATCAGTGAAACACTCACTAGATGAATTAGAATATTTGTTTTCAACTCCAGTTTCTATACCATCTATAAATGTTCTACCATCTCTTTTACATTTAAGTTGTTCATTAAAAGCATATTTATATTCAGAGTTTCTTTCGTCTATAAGAATACCCATTTTCTTCTCAAAATAGTTTAAGCATCCATCTTCTAGAGCAATACCTAAATTCATTCTATCTTGAGCTTCATCATCAACTACTCTTTTTTCCTTTCCTAAATCATAGTCTAGTTGTTCTTGAACAGTGTTAAATCCTACACCAAAATAACTAGATAGGCTACTTGCAATTACATCAAATCTTTCTTTCATTAAAATTCCTCCTTTTTTACTTTATGTTTTTTCACCCAATAATTAAACATTTTAAAACAGTTATCACAAAAATCGTAATTATATCTATTATGGAACGCTCCATAGGGTTTTTTGTTATCAAATTTCTGATAAACAAGTCTTTTATTTTTCTTTATCTGTTTGTGACATATACAGCATTTGTATTCTTTTCTCACACTATATTTCCCCTTTACAAGATAAATTATAACACTAGGTTATGTAAAAAGTTTAAAATTTATCATTATAATTTTTAGCTTTTTCCCAAAAACCTTTTTTAAATTCTGCATCTTTCTTATTCTTTAGCATATATTCATAATAAGAAAAACCATATTTTTCAAGTTGTACATTTCTAAAATTTTTAATATCTTGAATCATTTCTTGGTAGTCATCAGTACAATAATAATACCTTCCATCTTTTTCATATGATTTATCTAGACCTATCATTAGATTAAATCTATAAGGATATTTGTCCTTACCTCTATGATCAGCTATTCTTATTGAATTACTAACACCATTATCTAATTTTATATAACAACTAGATGTAGAATATGCTTCATAGTACTGTAGTATAAAGCCTTCTAAATCTAAGTCTCTTAATAATTTATACATATAATCTTTAATACTCATGTTTTTCCATCCATTTCTGTATTTCTAATAAAATAGTATCACTCCAATTAATAGGAGCATAGTGGTCTATATATTCTAATAATTTTGTAACTGTTTCAATATTTCTAATAATTAAGCCAATACCACCATTTTTATTTATTTCATCAATTTTTCTTAGTTGTAATTTAGTAGGTGTACCTTCATCAGTTTTAAGTTCTAGACCTAGAAGAAACCCTTTATATAGATATAACCTATCAGGTAAACCATTTTGATTAGATTGAGCTTGGTATCTAGCAAGTTGCCAGATACCCCTTTTATTCATAAATCTCTCAATTTCTTCTTCTAATTTACTTTCTTTTGTTTTTGCCATTATCATTTACCTTATTATCTATAACTTGTTTAGCACATAATATATCATTAAGTGTTAATTTACCTTTGACTCTAGTTGTTACCATTATCCCATTTTCATCAGTTTCAAATTCAAAAATTAGTTTTCTTTTCTTATTTAATATTTTCATTATTTATTCCTCCTTATCTATTATTTCTAATATTGGTGTAATTGCATCTACTGGTAAATCACTACCACTAACATATCCGTCATTTTTAATATCCCATTCTGTTATTAATTCTGTCATTATATATTCTCTAACTTCTTTTATAATGTTTTCTTTTTGTTGTAATTCTTTATTTAATCTATCTAATATCATACTTATTACATCTGCACTTCCATCATAAAGTTCTGCCATAACATACATATTACCATTTAATACTTTGCTTATTATTAAAGCACTTCTATCATTTTCACTTTTATCATAACCTAATACATATTCATTAAATTGATATATTTTTTCTTCACTCATTACTACCATCCTAATTCTTCTACTTGTTTATTTATTGCTTGTAGTTCTTTTAAAGTTGTAAATTTTTCTTCCATGCCTTCTGAATTATATTCAACTATAACAATAAATTGACTTTGTTTATTGAAAAATATTTCTTGATAAGTCAAATCATCAATCTTTGTATCAGGATATTTTCTATAACTTATGTTTATATCATTTTCTTCATATAATATATAATTTAACTTTTCAAACATCTCTTTTGCTGTCATTACTACCATCTCCTTTTAGTTCTTGTAAATCTTTTAATCTGTTTAAAAAATAATTACAAAGTTGTTCGTTTTGTTCTTCTAAATAATAATTTACTGGATAATCTCCTTGCATTAAATCACTTTGTCTTATTTTAGCTTGATAATCTATTGCCCTATAATATTTATCTTTAATGCATTTTTCTAATTCATTTATAATATTATTTAATCCATTTATTTCCTTTTCTTGTTCTTCTAGTAACCCTTCAATATCGCTTATAACTCCTGTCGGTATTTCAAAAAAGCCACCATTTCTATGATAACTTTCCAATATGTCTATTGTTGCTTGTACTTCACTCACTTTTTATCACTCCCTTTTAATTCTTGTAATTTGTCTAAATTCTTACTTAGAAAAGTTCTATATCTGTTATCTTTATAGTATCTATATTTTTCTTGCTGGTCTTTCCAACATTTTTCTAATTCATTTATGATATTATTTAATCTTTCTATTTCATCAAGTAATTCTATTTCTTCTTTATCTGGATTAGTCACACCAATTCCAGTTATACTAGCAATATTATATCTTGTGTAAACATTTTCTTTTATTATTTCTAATCTCTTTTTATCCATTACCCATCACTCCCTTCTATAACATATTCCTTTTTACAAGCCCAGTTAGTTTCACTCATTTCAGGTTCACTAACCATAGGTATTGATTTAATTACATCAGTTACATCTTCCATTATCCTTTTAACTTCTTTTATTACAAACATCTCATCTTTAGCAACAGATACCATTAGTTCATCATGAATAGGTAAGACTAATCTAGACTTTAATTTATTTTTAGTTAAATATTCCCATACTTTTATTTCAAATGTTTTAACCATATCAGCACAAGTTCCTTGTATTAGATAATTACAAGCTCTGTAAAAGAATCTATTATCGTCCATATAATATCTTCTACCATATAAGTTTTCTACATATCCATATTGACTAAGATGTTGCACAACCCAATCTTGATATTCTCTTATTCTAGGGAATGACTTATAAAATGCTTTGTCTAATGCTTCTGCTGTATCTCTATTTATATCTAAAGCGTTCATTAAGGCATCTACACCACCTTGATATACTTTCAAGAAATTAGCACGTTTTCCTAGCTTTCTATGATGTTTAAATTCTTCCGTTCCTTCCTCTAAATCAGGAAAGGCATTTTTAGTAGTTGCACTATGTAAATCAGTTGGAATCCACTCTTTACCACTTCCTAGTTCATACCAAGTATGTTTACTGTATTCTTTTATATGTTTAGGGTTATTATAATCGAATTTAGTTGATACCTCATTATAACAATTATAAGGCATATATGCTCTACACATTAATAAATCTGGTTCACTAGCATGTATTATGGTGTAGTATGCTTGTACTCTTAATTCCATTTGGCTTTCATCACAAAATGCTAAGCAGAATCCATCATCGCAAATAAACATTCTTCTAGGATGGAATAATTCATTACCATCTCTATCAAATAATGCTTCTTTAGGTTGTTGTTGCATATCACAGCTAACTCTACCACTAACAGCACCACTATTATTAATATCAGTATAGATTCTACCATTTACAACAGCATTTAGTTTACCGTCTACATAAGTAGAAATCCACTTATCTAAAGTTCTTAATTCCATTATATTACTACATATATCTTTTATTTCTTCATTAGTTGTATTGTCTCTAATATATTTTAGTGCTTTTTCGTCAGCTTTATCAGTCTTTATATTATATTTAATTAATAATAATTTCTTAATTGTTTTATGTTCTGCTACTGAAAACTCCATACCAGTATAGGTTTGTAGTTCAAAATACAATAAATTTCTATATGCTACCATATTCTTTCTACAATTTAACACATAATCTACATCTACTTTTAGTCCTGTATCTTCCATCCAAGCAACAGCCCTAATTAACTTACCTTCTCTTTTTGTTACAGTTAAGTCTTTATCTACTTTTAATAGTGTAGGCATAGCTTTATCAAGATATTCTAGACCTATTACAATATCATCAGCAGCATAACTTCTCATGAGTTCAGGTTCTTTTTCATAAATATCTTGATAATTAGCAGGTTTAAAATGTTCATCAATAAACTTAAAATAAGGATTATCATCATTTAAGAACTGTGTTCTGGTTTTATCATATTCTTCAATAAGATTAGATAACTTGCCAGTTGCTTTTCTTTTACCACTTTTAGTTATTGTGAAGAATCCATCTTCTGGGAAGGCATCCATAATATCTTCTCTAAGTTTCTTTCTTCTTTCAGCATTTAGTTTTTTAATCATATCTTTAATAATTTTACCAGCAAATTTAGCATCATCGCTAACATATTTACTACCTAATGTTTCTAGACTCATACTAGCATGTTCATCAACATATTCAGTTAGTCTAGCAACAGTAATACTATCGAATAAATCAATTTTTTCTGGAATAGGACTTCCACCATTCTCCATCATATGATAATCATACTTAGCATTGTGAGCTCCTACACCTATAAAGTTAGGTTCTTTTCGTAAACTAGAGTGTTCCAGTATATCCCAAAAAGCATTCATAATTTTATTATTATAATCAAGTGTTATTACTCTCTTAATATTATCTTTTTTAAATCCCATAGATACTAGAAATGGTTTAGATTTTATTATATGTAGTCCATTAGTTTCTGTATCATAGTATAAATAATCTGGTTTAACCTTTTCAGCTTCATCTAAAAAATCAATAAGTTCTACCATAGCTGCATCAAAATTATTTATATTTAGATGTCTATAATCATATTTTAATTTCTGATATAAAAACATTAAGCATCACCGTTCCATTTCTTTAATATTAAATTGACACTATCAACTATTTCCATAAACCTAATAACTTCATTTCTATAAGCATATTCTCCACATAAAATAACATCATCATCAAATTTACTTAGCCATTCATTAGTTAAAAATGTTTCAATATCATATATATTCTTTTGTGCATATATTGTTTCAGGTTTTATGTTAAAATATACTTTAGCAACTCTATATAAGGTTTCTCCATATACATAAGAAGCAAATATAACTTCTTGTCTCCATCTTCTAAAATTAGTTTTTGACCTCTTCTTTATATCAAATCTTTTACTTATAATTGCTTGTAATAAAGTCATATTACAATTAAACGCATCACATATTGCCTGGAAGGACTTAGTTGCTTGCATGTAACCAAGTTCCTTCTCAAACATATCAAATAACAATATAAATCGTATCTCCAAAACTCTAGGATGAGTTTTATATTTTTCTAACTCCTCTTCATTTAACACCATCAATTATTTCCTCCCAAATCATTTATAAATACAACTCCACTATCATTAGTTTTATTATTTATATTAATCATACTACCTGTATCAGTAGTAAAACTTTTGTCTATACTATTAAATGCTTTCCTAAACTTATCAGTAGGATAAACATTATCTAGATTTAGTCTAATAAACTTTCTAGCAACTAATTTATTGAATATTGCAAAGAACTTAGAACTATCTAATCCAGATACACTCAATAGGTTAGCTCTTGAAGTTTTGCTTTGACCGTTTAAGAAATTAAATAGTGTTGCATTTCTAGCATATAAATCTTGTAAATCTTTAATGTCATCATCAGTACAATTACTATATTCTCTATATTCTTTTGCATATTCTCTTAACTTAAATACTGAATCATCATAAATGCTTGTGAGATATTTAACCATATAATCAACTATATCTTTAGTAACTATTATATTTTCGTATGTTTCATCAACATTAACTAGGAGACTTGCTAGAGCTACACAAAATCTTGCTAATTTCTTAGATGTGGTAGTTCCAAATAATGGGAAATTACATTCAAATATTTGATTAAGTTCTTCGGCTTTCTCCCAAATATAGCTTTCTACACCATCAGCAAATTTTACATTACTAACTTCTCTAGTTGCTACCCAGTTTATCTTGTTTTGGTATGCTTCTTTTGGTATTGGAGTTCCTTGTAGTGTATATGCAAACGGATTTAGTCTTTTTTCTACTTTAGGTATAAGCAAAAAACCATCATATCTTGATACATCTTCTGCACTTTTAATAAGTTCCATTAAAGGCATTACACCATTAGGAAATGTATTTAAAAATCTAGGATTACCATTCTCATCATTTACTGGATTCGATATTGTTATCATTCTTAACTTACAAGGTACTATAAGTTCACCACTAACTCTAGATAATCTCAACTCATTACTACTTCTTATATCAGTCATTGTCTTAATAAAATCAGGTTTAGCTCCACTAAATTCTTCTAAAACAACTAATCTTTTATGTTGTCTAGGTATAGAACCTATTGTGTTACAAAATGAACCGTCTATTTTACTAGAACCTCCAATTAAACCTACAGTCGTTGACGTTTTAAGTGACAAGAAATGACCAAAATTGTAAAGTTTACATAATTCTCCAGTTGTTTCTGATTTACCTACTTGTGTATCTCCTAAGAAAAACACATCTAAACAACCTCTCATTATTCCACCATAGTCAAAATCTAATATAGAATTGAATACTAAGTCACTCATTAGCCAAATATTAAAATTTAAGTGTTTAGCAATATGATGTTTAGCACTTTGATACAAATAGTCTAGTCTTTCTTCTATAGTTCCATCATGCTGAAACATTTTGAGTATATCTTTATTTGTTGTGTAGTTCCTATTATCATGTATTGGAATACAATTAATACAAATAGCAACAAGTTTTTGATGTTTAGTAGGATGTGGGTATATTACATAATCTATAACATATTGACCACCTACATCCAGTCTCTCAAAACTATATAAATCTAGACTTTGCACAGAACCATCTATATCTTTATCAACAACAGTTGTTTTATATACTGTTTTAGGCTCTTTCATTCTCATTTCAACAAATTGTTCAGTACTAGGTATATTTACATAACCTCTCAATTTAGTTTTAATTTCTACATCTTTAGCATTAGCTTCTATAAGTTCTAGCATTTGTATTAAATTCTTTTCTTCTAGAAACCAACTTCTTTTTTCTCCAGCTAACATAGTTTCATTCTTAGAACCACTTTCTTTTAATTTCTCAAATTCTACTATAGTAGGAACTGAATAAGGATCTTGAAATTCACTTGTAACTGTGATAATACTTTTTAATTTCTTTCTTAATCTATTTTCATTTAGTGCTTCTTTTATCGTTATTCTAACATTCTTTTCAATTTCATCTAAATTAAAATGATGTTGTTCTAACGAATAAAATTCAAATATATCACCATTATATTTTGTAATATAATCATAAAAATCTTCTTTTTCTTCTTTAACAACATCACCTATCTTTATATATTTTACATCTTTTGCTATATCTTTTATACATTTAAAGACATTTATCATACCTTTATGACCTGCCTCATCATTATCATAGCATAATACAATATCTTTGTTTTTGAATGAACCTATTATTTTAGAGTTAGGAATTGCTCCAGCTCCACAGGTTAATGTATATGCATTTATTCCTTGTTCCCTAGCCATAAGCATATCTTTCTCCCCCTCAAAAAGATAACATACTTCATCACTCTTTAAAAAGGTATCATATGGAATAATCCAACCACTTTCAGCATTTTCATCTGAACTACATTTTGGTAATCCATCATATTTTAATAAATTATATTTTCTAACATCTACTAGAATATTATTATAAAACACAGGTATACCTAGTAATCTTTTGTTAGAACCACTAGACTTTACTAATCCTAGATTAAGATTATTTATAGTTTCATCAGATAAACCTAAGCCTCTTACTTTATTTAAAAATATCTCATCAGACCAAAGTAATCCTTTACTAATATTCCAATCATTATTAATATTATATTTATCTAGCAATTTAATTGCCTCTGTAGTTGGTATATTATTTATTTTAGCTATAAATTGTTCTTCATTATAACCAATATTATCAACCCAACAGTGAAATAGATTTTTAACAGTATTTATGGAAGCAGATGGATGTGTATCTTCATGAAACGGACATCTTACTTTTACCTCTTCATTTTCCCATTCTTTTTCTTCGACATCAGTAAAGTATTTTTTAAAATATTCCAACTCTACACCTCTAATTTCTTTTTATTTTTTAGTATAACCACTAAATCTAGTATGGTGGTATTTAGGTAGACTTTTAACTCTACCTAAATTGCTCACCTCATATAAACCTTCATAACCTTTTATTGGTTTGAAAATTTCCATCTCTAAATAACCTTATTAAAATCCGTAATCTTCTGTTTCTATCTCAACATTAGGGTTTTCAGCAGTAATCTGTTTAAATGATTTAACTCTGTTGATAAATTTCTCCTCAATTTTATCTAAACCAGTTTCTTTATCTTGTACTGTCTTTTCATATTTATCAGTGTACACGTCAATGTCACAAATAAGTCCTTTAGTTTTTTCTTGAATCTCACTTGCTGCAATTTCTTGTAGACCAATTCCATATAGAAAATTAGGAATATTAAAATCCATATTAGGATGTGTAGTTAAATTATGAAATATAATTCTACCATCATAAGCTCCACCAATAATTTCCATTTTTACGGTACAATTATAAAAAGTGCAATTAGAAACTGTTTCAGTAACTTTATTTCCTTTTTCATCAGTTAATACTTTACCATTTTCATCCTTTTGATAAACTTTAATAGTTTGTGTTTTTGGAATCCATGGTGTTACTTCTTTAACTCTTGCTCTGTAAATACCATCAGGAATAGGACTAAAATCTAAATTTCCTCCTTCTTGTGCAGTATATTTTTTATTTAAACTTGTATCTACCATAATTATCTTTCCTCCTCGTATATAGTTTTTAATAAACTTTCAATCAATTTTTTATCATAAATAAATGTATCAATAGTTTTTACTACATTTTTAACAGTTATTATTCTATATATTGTTAATGTACCAAATTCATCTTGTTCATATAAGTAAACATTCTTTGCAAAAGCATTTACTCTTTCAGTATATAAATGTTCTAGACCTTCTCTTAACATCGTTTTAATTATCATACATCCAGTATGTTCTGGTGTTTCTAAATCAATACCGTCCATTAAATCTAAAGTCTTTAGTTTATCAAGGTACTCATCACATTTTTTAATAGCTTCTTCATTTTCTTGTACAATAAATTCACTTTTTTGTCTTTCAATATTTACAATTTCTTCACTATATACATCTAGATATGCTTTCTTAATGTTTTCTTTTAGTTCTTTATTATCAATATGACTAAATATGACTAAATCATCACTATCATATCTTTGCTTTTTACTAGGTTCTAGATTATCTAATGCTAAGAACAATTGAGCAATAGCTGGTGAAAATTTTAAAAGTTTAAATCCTGTATTCAGATATTCCTGCTTTCTAAATAGTTTCTTTTTACCTAGCTGTAAAAAACTTTCGCTAGCTATATACATCTCATCATCAGCAACAATAGTGTAATATCTATTGTTACCTATCTCATAAAATTTCTTATAATGTTCCATCATCTTATCCTTTCTATATTACATACCAAGTAAAGTCTTTAATGTTTTTAAGAATTGCTCTGGATTACTAAATATTGTCTTATTAGCTAATATACTTCTTAACTCTTCTTCACTAGATTCAGTTGATAAAGCGACTCTATGTTTCTTCATTAATGCTACGTTTACTCTTTGTAATGCTAAATTCATTTTATCAACTTCTGTATTTTTAATCAAGTAAATAGATTGTGATACTGGATCATCTTTAGTTAATTCATTAACTGTTGTCACTTCTACTGTATTTTCTTTAGGTGTTTCTACAACTGGTTGTAGAGTAGTAGGTTTTTCTTCTACTTTTTGCACAGTTTTTTCAGAATTTTGTGCATTTTTTACAGTTTTAGGTGATTTTTTCTCCTCAACTGGTACTTTTTCACCAGAAATAACAGTTTTTTCGTTATTTTCTACTGGTAATTGTGGTTTAGTATCTTGTGGTACTTCATCAAATTGTAAGTCCTTACCCTCATAGAGTTTTAAACCAATTCCAGTTGCTCTTGCTGCTACTTTTGCTTTTGCTCTTTGTAGTGCTTTATTTACTAAGTTTTGATTAAATACTCTAGCAGCTGTATAATCTTGTTCTTGAATAGGAAATTCTTCAATAAACTCCTTACCCATAAAAGTTAATTTTACTTTAACCATGTGAGAGAACATTTGAGATTCAATTTCACTAACAACTTCTCCTTTTTGAATATTTTGTTGGTGCATTACCACCATATCAGTATGTACTAAACCACCATTTTCATTCTTAATATTCTCGAAAGTTGCATCTTCATCACACATATAAGTAAGTCTTTCCATAGTAGCCCAAGGAATATAAGAATTTCCTTTGTAGTTGTCCTTAATAAAGGGTTCAACCTCTTTCGCAATATCAGATTTACCATTATAATTTTCTAGGAATACCTCTTTCCAACTTTTCTTTGCATTTGCCATTATTCATCATCCTCACTTTCTTTATATTCTAATAATTCACTTGGTGTTCCTTCAAAGAAACTATTTACTTTAATCGTAATCAAATCATCAGATGATAGTTCTTCATTGAAACCCATATCAAAATATTTATCTTCATCAAATATAACTTGATAATCATATTCTTGACTATTATCTATATCAGTTATATATAAACCACCAACTTCTTTTTTAAAATCTCTAATAAATTGTGCTATTAAACATTCAAAACCATTTGCATAAGTATCAGTATTTTTCCCCATACTAATACCATTGATAATTTTCTTTCCTTTTAACCAATTTGCTAAGTCATAGCCAACTCCTTCAATATACCCATCAAATTGTTGGTATATATTAACTAATGGTGTCAATTTTTCACCTCTTTTTGCTATAAATTTTACAGTACTTCTAGTTCCCATATTTTATCACTCCTTTTCTATTTCTATTAAAAACCAAAATCTTCTTGGTCCTCTTCAACTTTTTCTTCAACTGCTTCTTCATTAGGTTCTTCATAAGGCTCTAGGTACATTTCACATTCACTAGGTTCTAAGTATTTAGCCCATCTAATCAAACTCATAGGTACTGGATAGTACACCAATTGTTTGGCTTTAACGGATTTTACTCCTTTTGCTTTTAATAAATCTAGAAGTTCTTTTTTCAAATCATTATCATTTATTATTGTATATTTATATCTTTTCACATAAGCCATATTAATCACTCTCCTTTTCTTCTAAATTGGCTCTATATTCTTTTAATAATTCCCATATATCATTATCAGATAATTCAAAATCATTTCTTAATATATCTATTGCAAAATCCAATAATACTACACCCTCTAAAGCATTGTAATTTTTACATATAACTTTATTTTCTATATAATTATCTTTGTCTTTTACTTTTATCTTTATCATTTTTATCACCACCTTTTAGTCTACCATAGAGTCTTTTATATTCTCTAAGTTGTTCATTAAGTCTATCTATTTCGTCTCTATATTCCATATTTTTTAATATTATTTTATTTTGTGATTCTAGCTCATTTATTTTAGTATTAGCTAAAGTTTCATATTGATTACATAAACGATTATATTTTATTTTCCATTTAAGATTTCCTATTAATTTAAGCATTATTCCTCCTTATATAGTTAATTCGTTTAAGTCTTTTTCACTAAATTCTACTTTGTTTTGTACCATTTCATATATTTTCTCATCAATAGTTCTTTCCATTACTAGATGATAATAAATAGGCATTTCAGTTTGTCCAATTCTATCAATTCTACCAAGTGACTGTCTATATGCTCTAGAACTATCAGGCATAGAATAAAACACCATTAAATGACACTTATATTGGAGTCCATCTAAACTTTCGCCAAAGGCTTCATATTGTCCTATCAATACATCAAATTCTTTTTTAAGTTCAGCAGGTTTATCTTTAATATCACCATTAATGACTATGTATTTCTTTTTAAGTTTTTCACATACACTAATGATAATATCTTTTTCAACATTGTAATTATACAAAACACTTACAACGTCATCAGTATTTGATAGGAACTCTTCTAGCCAACTAGCTTTGTTTGTGTTGTCTCCATATTTATATTTATTACCATACTCGTCAGTACCAGTAACACAACCACTTATTAATGTTTTCTTACCAATTCTAAAAGCACTTACATTGTCAAATGTTATCTCTTGATACGTTCTATCTTCTAGCATTTTAGCATAATTTTTTGCTTTTGGAATATTAATTTTTAATAATTGAGGTTCATAATCTCCATATTTTGGAGCAAAGTATCTACAACATAACTTTATTAAAGGTTTAATTTCTTCATCAATTAAATTCATTCTATAACCAGTTATTTTGTTAATCGGAAACGGCATCCCTGGAAGTTGCATTTTCTCTATTCTACAATATCTATTTTGAAACAGTGCATAACTCATATCTAGATAACCTAGAAAAGTTAATTGACTATAAAGATCAATGTAACCACCATATTCTTTTTCAGTTGGTGTAGCTGTAAGAATAATCTTATAGGGTGTAAGTTTACCAAGTTCTAATACTTTTTGAGTAACTTTAACTGGACTTCTAGAAGTTCCCATATTTTTAATTTTATGACTCTCATCTACAATAATAGTCCAAGTATCATCAATATTATCAGTCCACGTCATTTTAGTTATAATATCAAAGTTTACAACTACACATTTATGACCATAAGGTCTATTTTCTAGGAATGTTCCTATTGTTTGTTCTTTTTTCTTAGCACTCCAACCCATATTATATTTACAAACCATTAAATCAGTATGCTTTTCAACCTCATCAAACCATTGTGTAACTATCTTTTGAGGACATATAACTAAAAGATTTGAAGTTGGATTTCTTGTGAATCTTTCTAAACTTGTAAGAGTTTTTCCAGAACCTGTTTTCATAAACAAACCAATACTAGGAACACTAGCAAGTTCTTTTAAGATTTGTTCTTGATAATCTCTTAATTTTATTCCTTTTAGCATTTAACACCTCCCTATCTATCTCCATAATCCATACACTATTTTATCTAAACCATTATCCATATCTAAACACTCCTATTATTTTAACCTTTTTAGAATAATTACATCTTTTAACAAATTTATTCTTTTGCCACTCATCATAAAAAGGTTTTTGAAATTCTTTACCAGTTTCTAAATTGACCAGTTCTACAACGTACATAAATTATAACACCACCTTTTCTAAAAAGTTCAAAACTTTATTTAATTTTATAAATTTTATATTTTTTATTTATTGTTCCATTTGTTTTTATTTGTTTACTTAAATTAGTTAAGCTAGTCTTTACACCAAGTTTCAATTCAAAGAAGTATCTAGCCTCTTTCAAACTATCACAGTCAAATAAGCACAACTCATCTTCTTTATTCCTATTATTCGTGTGTAATTCATATATAACTAGCATATTTATTCTCCTTTCTTTAACACTTTAATTTTATGTAACTCAACTTCTATCTTTTTCTCTTTAAATTGTTCTAGTATCTCTTTAAACTCTTTTAAATCTTTTATTGTTTGTTCTTTAGTTTTATCATTTTCAGTTATTTTTAAGTTATATGCCATACTATAAGTTCTCCTTAATCTCTTTTCTTAATTTCTCAACAACTACAGCCCAATATGATAAGCCACGCATATCAACCAAAACACCGTCTTTTTCTAGACAACTTAGTACTGCTTTCTTTGCATATTCTAGTTCTTTAATTTTATCTTCCATATTATTTTTCTTCTTTCTCTATTAAAGAAATTACTGCATCAAACAAACTTTCTTGTCCTATAAATTGTTTTAAATCTTCTAAATCTCTTTCTAATTGCAGTAAATCAATGATTTTATAACCAAAACTATCTAATCTTTCTTCAATGTATTTTAAACTTTGACAATTATCTTTTGCCAAAGTTTCTAAAATTTTTAGATTTGCTTTTATAATGTTTTCATCATCTAAATTCATTTCTGTATCAGCAATAGTCTTTTCTATCAATAAATTTTTTATGTCATCATAATTTGCAAATGCTTTATAATCTCCTATTAAATCTACTATAAAATATCTCATATTAAACACTCTCCATTTCATCATATTTATTAAATACATCTAAACCAAAACCCATTGGTCTATCATAATCTATAAGCACAATATCTTCATCAGAATATTCTTTAATTTCTTCTAGCATATCATCAAGTTCATTATGTTCTTCACCTTGACTTATAATATATCTAATTTCTTTTTGAATATAATTTCTTATATTTTTAACTGTACCTAACATTTTATAGCCATTATCATAAACTATTTTATTTTCCATAATTTTAATCTCCTTTTCCATTAGATAAGAATGTTACTCTTTCAGCAATAATTTCTTGTATTTGCATTTTAGTGTGATATTTTTCAATTTTTTTCGTTTGTATTATACCTCTAATACCAATAATATCTCCTTTTTTACAATATTCTATTGTATTTGTAGCAACTGTACCAAATAACTTAACATCTATGAAATCAGTTTCATATATACCATCTGCATTTTTGAAACTTCTTGGTATTGCTAGAACTAAACTTGTACTATTTATACCATTTTCTCCTTTTTCAACTTTAACTTCTCCTGTTAATCTTCCTACTAATATAACTTGATTTAACATAAATTAATCACTCCTTTTAATTCCTCATAAAATTTTTCTACTTTCATTTTAAATTACCTCCATATCATTTTCATCATAAATTATAGGATTTGTTGCTACAAACTCGTAACCATCTTCTAGTTCTTCATACAAATCCATTGTTTCATAATCATACCAATATTTTTTATCTCCTACTTTTTGAATCTCCCCATTTCCATACATATCTATTTTCCAATTACTCTCCAAAGGTAATAAATAGTCATAATCATTATTATATTCATTTTCTTTTTGTTTAGCATATTGGTAGTCATACCAATCACTATAACCTATATAATTATTATAACTTTGATAAACATTTTTATATGTATTATTACTAAAATTTAGTCCATTATCATCAATAAAATCTCCTACATAATATATTGTGTCAGTATTATCCAGAATTGCAAACTTTGAATTTGTTGCCATTTCCATTTGATATAATATATCTTCATTTTTGTAAAAATCTTTATAATGTGAATACAAAGGGTACAAATATTTACTTATATACTCTTGTGTATCATTAAGTCCTGTTGCTGTTCCATAACCTCTTATTATTCCATTATGTACTATTGCTACATCTTCTCTAGATAAGTGCCTATTTTTTAACTTTTTATTTACATTTGTAATAGGGTATGGGTGAGTATTTCCTTTTGTATTTTTCCCACTTGTACCTATTCTACAGTGTATTACTAAACTCTTATTTTTGAAGTCATTATACTTATTTAATAAACTCTTATAATGTTTGATAAAACTGTCATAAGTCATATATCCTTTATCTATCACTACCTTTCCATTATCTACATACATAAACCCTGCTCCATCACTGTTGTACTCAAAAGCATTTTTAAGTTCTTCTTCTTTTGGTAATCTACCTATTTTATTTTTTGCTATTATTATACACATATTATCTAATCTCCTTTTCGAATGTTTCTATTGTCTTTTCTATTTGTTTAAAATATCTATTATATTTATCTTTTTTGTTATTTTTTGCTATAGATTTATAATAATCAGCGTTTTCCTTAGTTGTTTTTATAGTACTATTATTTATATTATTATAAAACTTTGTGATACTATCTAAATAATTCAAATCATTTGTAAATGTATTTATAAAATCTCTACCATTTTTAGTGATATCATCAATATTGTTTTTATCTATTATTTCAAGTTTTTTAGTCTCCAACTCTTTTGTCATATATTTTATGAAATTCTTTAATGTCTTTTTAATTTCTTCTTTTGTTTCTTCTTTAATTTTTTCTAGTTTTTCTATAATCTCAGTTGTTTCTTTTGCTTTTTTCTTAATTCCAAAAACTCCTTGCTTTTTTGCCTGTTCTATTAACTCACAACCATACATTAAGTCATCCCAATCTACTGTATTTATATCTCTTTTTTCGTCAAGTGCTATGTCCATCAAATTATGTATAAATTGCAAAGCACCCCAAAATTCTTCAAAATTATTTGCACCATTGAAAAATCTAAACTCAATAGTTTCATAGTTATTCAAATTAAGTGCTAGATATCTATCATGATGAGTAGTTAAGTATTTATCTTTTAGATATTTCATAGATTGATATTTTACTTTTTCTTCATTACTATATTCAGTATCAGTCATAAACTTTGACCAACTAAAATTTCCATTTCTTCTAGACAATTTCTTAATTTCTTCTTTAAAACTCTCCAAAAGTACAATAACTCTTGCTACAACATTATCATTTGGT
>JAFUTR010000041.1 GCA_017477845.1 Bacilli bacterium | reverse complement strand
TTCCTCCCACTCCTAGAAGTATAATTCCTAAAATTAATAGTAAATTCTTCTTATTCTTCATTATTACACTCCTTTATTCTACTTATAATTTTATAGTATTTAACTTTTTGTGTCAATTTATTCATTAAAAAAGAACTATTTTAGTTTTTCTAGTTCTTCTTGAGTTAGTCCTATTTTTCTCCGCGCTTTTCTCCCTCTTCTTTAGCATCTCTTAGTTTGTTAGTTTTAAAATTCTTATATTTTCACCTCCAACACATTAACACATATAAAAATCCTTGACAAATCAAGGATTTCATAAATTTATAAACAATTATTTTTGAATTTTAATTATTCTTTTTTAGAATTATTTAAAAGAAAAAAACTTTACTTATTTTATTAAAAGTAAAGTTTTTTTATTTTAACTCTTTAATAAATGTCTTTTCTCTATAAACATCTTTAATTAATAAATTGTAACCATCCATTTTACCAACATCATATACGGAAGTAAGCATTACACCTTCATTTTCATAAAATCTTCCAATAAAAGCCATCTGACTTACATACTCAGGAATCATTACAACACCATCTTTATTAGTATAATTAAAAATATTGGTTGTTTCATTACAATTATCTAATTTTTTTTCACTCCACTTGCTTATTTCATATAAGTTATATGAAGAGTTTTGTGTTCCTTCCAAATAATAATTTCCACATACCAGCGTCACTCTTTTCTTACTTACTTCAGGCACATCAACATAAGACTCATACTTATCACATTCTTCAGTTGAATTTAAAGGATTTATAATTTCATCTATAAAACCTTTATTAATAACATTATTTAAATAATAAACATTATTTTTAGTTGGGAATTGATCTTTATATATTGCCACTGCATCAGCAAAATTATTAGCAACAGTTTTAAAAGAAGAATAATTTTGGATATTATCTGTAACTACTCTCATTCCTACTGCAAAAAGTCCAATTAGAAGTGATAACATTGTAATTATTTCAATATTTCCAAAGCCTTTTCTGTTAATTATTTTTTTCATAAATATCATTAACCCTTCTCCTTATACCATTATCAACACGTTCTAAGGTAGTAAGTGTTACTTCTAAAGACTTTTTATAATTTCCTTTATAAAATAACATTTGAGCTTGATTTAATCCACTATCGATATTAACATTTTTACTTCTATATCTATTTCCATAAACAATAGAATACTCAGCAAGTCTTGCCGTTTTTACCATTTCATTTGTCGTATTAAATAGTTTAAGTACCAAATCTCTTGCTGTATCTACCCTTGTATTAAGTGTTTTAATAACTATTGGTTTCCTTTCTAATTCTTTTATTACTTCTAAAATAGCTTCATTAGCTTCTTGTAATTCTACAAAATAATTATCAGAAATAATTGGTAATTTATAACTTCTTATTTTAGCCTTAGATTGTTTCAATAATTCTTGTATTTCATCAAGTTGTTCTCTTGCTCTTACTTCATCATCATATAAGTTACCCAAATTTTTAAGTGCTATATCTAATTCATCCTCAATTTCTTTTAATCTTCTTATAAAATTTTCAATATCAATTGATAACTGCGTATAAGGAGTTTTCTTTCTAGGAGCACTTTTTAGCAATGCTTTATACTCATCATTTAAAGCCTTAGTTTTTTCATTAATAACATCGATAGACTTTATATCATTATCATTTAAGTCATACATATTTTTAATATCATCCATTTGTAAATATGTATCATTTACAACTGTTGTAGTTTTTTCAAGTTTATTATCAAATATTTCTTTATTTTCTTCATAAGACTTTTTAGCTTGGCGTTCAAGTTCAAATTCATCAAATAAAGAATCTAAGTACTCTAGCATTGTCTTTAACTCAAACATACAATTTTCAAGATTAAGCACTTTTATCCTATCAAGTATTTTATTGACATTCTTTAATGATTCTTCTACATTATATTCAATTTTTAAATGTTTAAGTGGAAATTTCTTTGCTTTCATTTCTCCATAAACTTCTGTTATTTGTTCAATCTTTTTAGGAATTAATCTATTAGCAAGTAACACTAAATCTGGTACTTCTTCTATTACTATTCCCATATGATCTATCATTTTATCGATACCTTTAACTATATGATAAACTTCTTGATAATCATTTTGCTCCATATAGTATTCAAAATCTTGAAATAACTTTTCAATATTTTCGAATTGTAATTCTATAGGATTAGCAATTTGTTCATATTCTTTCTTCTTAGAATTAAATATATCATTAAGTTCTCTATATCTAGTTTTTAATTTAGTTATTATCTTACGATATTTTTCTTCACTCAAGTTTATTTCTTTAATTTCATCAAGTAAATTATCAGTAGCGCCACGTGCTTTATATATTTCAAGTTCGACTTTTGCAACATTGATGACATACTCTTTGTATTCTTTCTTATCAAGTAAACTATCAAGATCTATTATCATGTCATTAATTCTTGGAATATCTTTACTCTTAATATCTTCAAAAGTATTAAACCATTTTTTATACTTCTCTTCCATCTTTTCATTTTTTACTATTGTTTCAAGTTTAGCAAGTTCAGAAATTACTGGTGCGCTTTCTATTTCATTTTTCTTTTTATCAAGTATCTCTATTTCATTTTTATATGCTTTTATTTTTTTCTTTTTTATAATTAATAAAGCGATTAATATAAGGATTATTGCAATAAGAATATATGCTATAATAACAATTGTAAGTTTATCCATCTAATCACCTCTATTTTCTATAATAGTATTTTAACACATATCTAATTATTTTTCATTAATTTTTAACATTTTAATTTTAATTAATGGTTAAATCCTTATATTTAAAAGAAAATATTGACTTCTAAACACTTTTAATATATAATCTTTATTGCATATTCAAACAGCAGATATTTTATGTTTTTAATGTGTCTATTAAGTTTATTAGTAACTTTGCTGTTAAGTGAAAATATTAAAATAGACTCCCTAAAAATATGAAAATATGTCTTTTGTTTATGTAAAATAAATAAAGGAGGAAAGAAAATGTCAAGATATACTGGTTCTAGTTATAAACAAGCTAGAAGAGTTGGTATGAGTTTACTAGAAAATGGTAAAGAAATTGCAAGACGTCCTTATGGTCCTGGTCAACATGGAGCAGATAGACGTGGAAAATTATCTGACTATGGTGTTCAATTAAAAGAAAAACAAAAAGTTAGATTTATGTACGGTTTAAATGAAAAACAATTCCGTAAAACATTTAATGAAGCTGGAAAAATGAAAGGTATTCATGGTGATAACTTCTTAAGACTTCTAGAATCTCGTTTAGATAATTTAGTTTATCGTGCAGGATTTGCTTCAACAAGACGTGCTGCAAGACAACTTGTTAATCATGGTCATATAACTGTTGATGGAAAAAAAGTTGATATACCATCATACAGAGTTAAAGTTGGTTCTGTTATCACTTTAAAAGATAAAGATAAAGACTTAAAAGTTGTAAATGAAGCATTAGAAAAAGTAGTAAATCGTGTAGAATATATTACATATGATGAAGCTAAGAAAACTGCTACATACGTAAGACTTCCAGAAAGACAAGAATTACCTGCTGATATTGATGAATCATTAATCGTTGAATTCTACAACAGATAAAAAGAGAATTTTTTCTCTTTTTTATTTTTTGTTTATGATACAATCATTATGAGGTGTATTATGAATTATTTTTATAATTATTTAAAAAGTTTGAATAAGAGTATATGTATATTTATCGATATGGATGGCGTTGTTGCAGACTATGACGCAGTAAGCTATTTAAAAGATAAAGAAACCATTGATGTATATAAAAACAAACGTCCTATTAAAACAACAATTAGTATTTTAGAAAAAATATCAACACTAGAACATGTAGAATTAAACATATTATCATGCACTAGAAACAAAAACCAAATAGATGGAAAAATAAAATGGTTAGAAGAATATATGAGTTTTATAAAAAAAGAGAGAATTAATATTATTTCACGTGAAGAAAAAAATTTTGCTAAAGCAAAAGACATTAAAAGAGATTTTTTAAAAGAAAAAGAAAATGATTCCTTTATTATATTAATAGATGATTCTCATGAAGTAATTGATGAAATATTAAGACTAAACTCCAATATTCTCCCCCTTCATATCTCTTCCATATTAGACTAAAAAAAGATACACTTTTTGTATCTTTTTATTTGCAAAGAATTAAAAAATATTTCTTTTTTCCTCTTCTTAATATTATATATTTATTTTCTATTGCATCACTTTTTGATATTTGTTTTTCAAGATCTGTTACTTTATCTCCATTAAGTGAAATACTTCCTCCAACAATAAACTCTCTTGCTTCTCTTTTACTAGAACAAATTCCTTTTTCAACAAGAAAATCAACTAAAATCATTTCATTTCCAAGTTCTTTCTTTTCAGCATCTTTAAAAATCAAGTCAATATCTTTACCAGTTAAATCTTTAACATCTCCACTAAATAATGCTTCACTCATTTTTAATGCTTTCATATACTCTTCTTCTCCATGTAAATCTTTTATGATTTCATGTGCAAGAGCTTTTTGCCCTACTCTTGTTTCTGGATGTTCTAACTGTTCTTTTTCTATTTTTTCTATTTCTTCTTTTGATAAGAATGTAAATACTTTTAGGTAGTGAATAACCATTGAGTCATCAGTATTAATTAAATATTGATATAACTCGTAAGAAGAAGTTTTATTCTTATCTAGCCATAAAGCATTTCCTTCACTTTTACCAAACTTATTACCAAACTTATCTAGAATAAGCGGCATAGTAAAGCCAAAAGCTTCTTTTCCAAGTTTCTTTTTTATTAGTTCAATACCAGTTGTAATATTTCCCCACTGATCACTACCTTCACATTGCAAAACACAATTTTTTCTCTTATATAATTCTAAGAAGTCATTTCCCTGAATCAATGTATAACTAAACTCAGCAAAGGTAATACCAGTATCTAATCTTCTTTGAATTATATCTTTATTAAGCATATAATTAACATTTATATACTTTCCAGTATCCCTCAAAAAATCAAGAAAAGAAATATCTTTCGTCCAGTCATAATTATTAACAATCTCTGCTTTTCCATCAAATATATCACTTACTTGTTTCTTTATTCCTTCTATGTTCTTTAAAACTGTATCTTTAGCAATTATTTCACGTTCAGCAGTAGGTCTAGGATCACCAATAAGTCCAGTAGCTCCTCCTACTAATAAAATAGGATTATGTCCTGCTTTTGCAAGGCGCTTAGCAGTAACTAAAGATGAATAATGACCCAAATGAAGTGAATCAGCAGTAGGATCAGTCCCCCAATAAAATGTTACTTTCTCATTATTTAATAATTTCTCAATTTCTTCTTTATTAGATAAATCTTTTATTAATCCACGCCATACTAGTTCATCAAATAATTTCATAAAATCCTCCTAAAAAAAATGCTATAAATGTAAGAACGAATAATCGCGGTACCATCTTACTTTATAACATCTGTTATACTCTTTAATCTTTTAACGCAAGAAATACGTTTCAGCTCCAAATATGTATCTTCATTAATTGTTTCTTAAGCATTTCCATCAACCATACTCTTTCTATAAAGAACACAATAACTACTATTATTTCTCATCACTAAATATATATTTAGTTTAACATATTTTCACAAATAATCAATTATTATTTGATTTTTTTCTTACTATATCATATTATATTCAATTAAAGAGGTTTACTATGAATGACAAAGAAATAATTGAAAATTTATTAAAAGTGCAAAATGATACACCTGATTTTTCTCAAAGAAATCAATTTACGAAAGAAGATTATTATACTCTTTTAAATGATGTAAAAGAGGTTCTAAAAGATAATAAAGATTTATCGTTAAGTGAATTAAGATATAAATTATATGAAAAATCCAATCTTGAAAAAAAATTAAAAGATTTCTTTTTAATAAATAAAAAAGCACCAGGTGCAGTTATTAGTTTTGGAACAGATTATTTAACTCAAAAAATTGTAATTGGTAATAAAGAAGAAGTAAATGATGGGAAAATAAATATTAAAGAAATGGAAGAAGATACTATTTTTGATTTAGCATCATTAACAAAAATGTTCACATCAATCTCTATATTACAACTAGCAGGTCGTGGTGAATTAATAATAAGTGATAGTATTAAAAAATATTTACCAAACTTTAAAAATTTAGGTAACCATACTATTTATGATTTATTAACTTTTCAACCATATTACACTGAAAAAAGAATAGATTCAGCAAAAACAATCGAAGAAGCTGAAGAAATACTATTCAAAGCAAAACCATATGACAATAATACATTAATCTTAAAAGATAGATATAATGATATTGCACCAATGATATTAAAATATATAGTAGAAAAAGTATCTAATATGACATTTGAAGAATACATTAAAGAAAACATATTAGAAAAGGCAAATATGAATCATACATTCGTTAATATTCCAAATTCATTAAAAGATAAAGTTGCTAATTTTAATTATAATTACGAAATTGATAAAGATGGAAATATTCTAGTAAGAGATAAAATAGAAAAAGGTATATCAAGTGATTCTAAAGCAGTAGCACTAGGTCAACCTTTAGGACATCTTTCAGGTCATGCTGGTCTATTTTCAACAAATGATGACTTAGTTTCTCTTTCTAAAGGATTAATAAACAGTGATGTTTTACATATCGAATTAACTAAGGAAATGTCAAAAAATAGAACTATAAATCTTTATGCTAATTACAAAGGAATTATTTATCCTCAATGTTATGGATTTTTAGTATATTCAAAAAGTCCATATAAAAAGTATTCAGAAGTGTATTCTCCACTAAGTGGAAGCACATTTTCAAGTCAAGGATGGACTGGAACTAGTATAACAGTAGATCCTATTAATAAAATAAATCTAGTATATTTATCTAATAGAATACACAATAGAATAATATCAAATGCAAGTAATAAAGAAAATCATGATATCATTGATTCCACAAAATATAATTATGAAAGAAAACAAATAACTAATGCATGTCTAAAACTAGCACTTGAAGAAAAAATACTTGAAGATATAATTGGTAAAAATATAGAAAAAGAAAAAAAACTTATTAAGATTAAAAGCTGATATTATACAAAATATCAGCTTTATTATATTATTTTCTAAATGGTTTACTAATAACTCTTTTAATAACTTTAAGAACAATGATTATAAATGAATATAGTGCTATGAAAAAAGTTTTAACATTATAAGTAAATTCTTTTAATAGCCTTTTTAAAGATCTTAAATACTCTATTATATTTTTACCTTCTTTTAAAGCACCTAAATTTTCAAGTCTTACTCTAATATGACGATATAATCTTTGATGTTTTGTTTTCTTAGCAGTTAAATAAACTCCTAAATTTTTCTCATAATAATCATTCGTATAATTAAAATATAAAGTATTAAATACTTCACATGCTAATTCATAAGTTGTCTTATCTATAGGTAATAACTTTTTATCTCTTTCATTTCTAATTGATTCTTCAAATATTTTATCAAATTTACTCATCATTATATCAAGAGTAAAGGAATCTAATATTTTCTTTCTACAGTTTTTTGAAATACTATCTAAATTTTCTAACACTCTTAGAGTTTCTTTGACATATAAATCAATTTCTTTTTGATAATCTTCATCTTTCATGCTTGGAATATAATGAACTATTCCACCAACTGTTTCATCTATTAATTCTTTTTGACCACCAACATCAGTTGAAATAACAGGAACAGACATAGCAAGTGATTCATATGATGTTAAAGCAAGTCCTTCAAGTGATGAGCAATTAATTGTTATATCACTTAAGGCATATACTTCATCAGATGCATCTGTCATTCCTAATAATCTAAAATTTTCATCAACTTTATTTTTTACTTTGGACATAAGCGGTCCATCTCCAGCTATTACAAAGAATGTATTAGGATTTTTTTCATGAATTTTTTTTGCAATTTTAATAAACATAGTAGGTCTTTTTTCTAAAGATAATCTTGCCAAGAATGTAATTATTTTTTTATCCTTTGGTAAATTATATTTTTCTTTTAATTTTAGAGAATCATAATTCAGAGGATTAAATTTTTTATCATCAGTTCCAATATAAATAGTTTCAACATTCTTCTTATTAAAATCTTTTTCTAATTGATGTTTTGTAAAATTATTGCAACAGTATGTTTTATATAAATATTTATCCACGTCTTTTGTGCATCTTCCAAAACTTTTTCTCTCATCCATATAATCTATTGAATGAATATAATCAATAAATGGTATATGTGAGTATTTACTTTTTAAGAATGGAATCATGTAATATCCGTATTCTGTATTAGATACAACTACAGCATCAACTTTCCTTGATGAAATAATATAATCTGTAAATGTTAAATAATCAATTCTATCTAAAAATGATGACATATCATAAACATCAGCATATTCTTCAAATGCTTGTCTAATTGGATTATTATTTGGAGTTGTTGTTAATACTATAGCATTATATTTATCTTTTGGAAGCCGCTTTATAAGTTCTAGATTAAAGAAATCAGCTCCACCTACTACCATCCATGGAAATATATAAAGGATTGTTTTTTCCTTACTTTTCTTATAATCAGGTAATACTAAATTATAATCTTTACAAGTGGCATAATGCTCTCCATATCTAGGAAACTGTATTGGCTCTAAAATATCATTAGCAATTTTACTAGCTGTTTCATTAACATATCGCATAGCATTCTTCCTATTTTTATTAGCTCTTGAAAATTCACCATTTGATGAATATCTATACCAAAATAAAGGAGCATTAACACGAAGTGGTTTCTTCCCAGCTCTAATTAACTTTAACCATAAATTCCAATCTTCATACATTGCTTTTTCTTTGATTCCAAAACATCCAACTTCAAGTAAATCTTTTTTTCGAACTAAAGAAGCAATACATATTAAATTTTCTTCTTTTTCTTGCTCAACTGTCAAGTATTTCTCCCAAATAAACTCCTTATCACCAAAATTAACCATAGTAGTATATGCAAAAGAAGCATCTTGATGCGTTTCAAGCGCGAAGTATAGGCATTCAAGCATCGTCTTATCCATTTGATCATCTGCATCAAGAAAGAAAACATATTTTGTATCATTACTAGTCTTTTCTATTCCATAATCTCTAGCAACAGAAGGTCCACCATTTTCTTTTTTATAATATTTAATACGTGAATCTTTTTTTGCCAATTCTTCAATTACTCTATTTGATTCTAAATCTTTAGAACCATCATTAACAATAATCCATTCAAAAAATGGATATGTTTGATTTATAACACAGTTAAATGTTTCCTCAATTGTTTTTGAAGCATTATAATATGGAGTAACAATACTTATTGTTGGTTTATTACTATTTGTTAATTCACCATAACGTTTTATTTTTTTCCCAGGTAATTTTGTAAAATCCATATTATCCCTCTCTTTCTTCTTAATATATTATAACATAAGTATTTATTTTGTCATATTTTATAATAATAAAAGGATTGTTTCCTATTAAAAGAGGACTACAACCCTTAATAATTACATATTAAAAATTTATTATGCATTTTGCTTTTGAGCTTTTCTTGCTTCTAGTTTATTAACTACATCTTTTGTAACAGCTATTGTTCTATCTTTTAATTCTTTAGCAGTTCTTTCAACAGCAGGAATTCCTTTTTCCTTAGCATATGCAATTAAATCTTCACATTTTTCTTTTAATAATGCACCTTTTTCCTTAGCAATTTCAACAATTTTTTCTTTATCTAATTCTGAAATACTTTTTCTTATATCAGCTATTTTAGAAGCAATAGCATCTTTTACATCTTGTGCATCAATATCTCTAATTTTTCCAACTATTTCATCAAATAATTCTTTTAAATCTTCTCTTGTTTCACTACCTTTTTTTGGAGCAAATAATACTCCTAATGCTGCACCTACTGCAACTCCTGTTACAAACGTTCCTACACCTTTACTCATATTCATCATACTCCTTTACTTTTTTATTTTTTCTCTTTTGTTTAAATATTTTATTAACAATACTAGCTACAAAACCTGTAACTTTATTGTTAGCACTTGATATTGTATCTCCAACATGTTCAATTGCATCAAATAACCCATTCAACGACTGAGATTTCCCTTCTATATCATCTAAAAGTATATTAACTTTTTCAACAGTACTTACTAATTTAACAACCAATACTATAAATACTCCAAGTAAAACAGCTCCTAAAAAATAAAGTACTAATGGGAAAACATCATATAAAAATTCCATATTATCTACTCCTTATCTTCATACATAGAATCAATTAAGTCAAACAAATTTTTATCATCTTCATGAGAATCATCCAAATGCATTTTGTTTTCTTCTTTCTTTATCGCTTTTGATTCATGTTTTTCTTCTTTTTCTTCTTTTTTTTCTACTTTATAATCTACATTATATTCTAACCCTAAATCATTAAAATATTCTTCTGCATCACCAACTGTAACTACTTTAACTGTTGGAGACTCATCTTCATTTAAATCATAAAGTAAATCTTCTTTTTCTACCTTTTCTTCTTTTTTTCCATCGTCTTCAATTGATAAAGAAATATCATTTGCTAAATCACCATATGCTTTTTCTCTAACAACATCTAAATCAGCTTTTTTTGAAGAAGCTTGAGAAAGTCTAATTTCTGTTTTAGTAACTATTTCTTCCTTCTTATAATTCTTGTTTAATATTCCATATATTGGAGAAATAATTGGAGAAGGTGTAAACACTGGTTTTTCTTCTTTATCCTTACTTCCTTCATATAAACCATGATATGTAGATTTTTCTTCTCTTGTTTCTAAAACAACTTCTTCTGGTTCTCTATCATATCTATACTCACGTTTTTCAACTTCAACTACAGGCTCTTTATATTCTTCTTTAATTTCAGGCATAGCTTCAACAACCATATTTTCCCTAACAGGCTCATCAAGTTCAATAGTTTTTTCAACTTCAAAATCTTTGTCATCAAAAGTCATAGGGAAACGATGTTCTTTCGGAGCTTCTTCAACTTTTTTAACAGGTTCATCATCAGCAAACAATTTTTCTTTCTTTTCTTCTTCATTTACTTTCACATCTGGATTTTCAATTTTTTTTGCAACCGCTACTTTTTCTTTTGGTTCACTTTTTTCATCTTCTTCTACTTCTACATATTCTTCTTCAAAAAATACATTTTTTAATTTATCTAATAATCCCATAATAGCACCTTCCTATTCATCATTTGACACTATAACATCTTCATCTTTTACATTGTTTTCTTCATTATAAATATCATACTCTTCAATATAATCTAGAAAATTCCCATCGGTTCTTTTTGATTCAAAGAAATTATAAGGTTCCTCTTTATAATCTAGAGTTTTATCACCAATTAATGTATCAAGTATAATATCATTATATGTAAGTGATGTAAGTATTATTATTGAATTTTTTATACCATTTTCTAAGTTTTCTTCACTAACTAATGCCTCTACCTTAGAATAATTATACATTATTTCAAAATAATACATACCATCTTCCAATTTGTCTATCTTAATATAACCATCAATATCATTATAAGATATTTTTTTTGAAAAGTATAGATTATTATCAAAAGTAGTTTCATTTTTTTCTTTATTAAAGTATGAAATAGTATCTACATATAAATAATAATAATCACCATTTGACATTAACACATGATTACTACCTTTTCTATTTACTTGTGTATATCCCCTTGGAATATAGAATTTATAACCTTGATAATAATTATTAGCTTTTCTAGCCTCATAATTAATAGTTTCATCAATCAATTTATCAATTGTATTTTCATCTATATTTTTTATAGAACATCCACAAGAAAAAATTACTAATGTTAATAAGGAAAATAACATAAATATTTTTTTCATATTACACCTACTTTAAATTATTATATCAAACAAATAAATTATTAAAAATAATATTTTCTATTTTTTCTTATTCATCTTTACATGCAGATAAATAATTAATCTTTATTCCATTCTTTGAAAACTTTCTTTCATATTCTGTCATTATATTTAATTCTATATCACTATTATGTAAATCTAGTGATATTTTATCAAAATAATATCCATTCTGGCTTAATTTCTCTATAGAATACTCAAAAAGTGAAATATTATCTGTTTTCATTATTATTTCTTTTTTATCTTCAAAAATATTTTCATATAATCTTAAAAAAGTATTACTTGTCAATCTTCTTTCAGAATGTCTTTTCTTTGGCCAAGGATCAGAAAAATTCAAATAGATTCTATTTACCTCTTTATTAAATGCTTCACATATATTTTTAGCATCCATTCTAATTATTCTTAAATTAGTTGGTATATCTTCACTAGATTCAATTTTTTGAATAGCTCTTGCCAAAATACTATCATACTTTTCAATTCCAATAAAATTTATATTTTTATAGGTTTTAGCATTTTCTAATATAAAATCTCCTTTTCCCATACCAATTTCTATATATATAGGATTATTATTATCAAATAATTTATTCCAGTTATTTTTATACTTTTTAAAATCCATTATTAATAATTTTGAACCATTTAATATTTCTTCTTTGTTTTTTACATTTCTAAGTCTCAAAATAATCACCAAAAATATTATATCACAATACAAACATAATGCATATAATAAAACGAATAAGGAGGAATTATGAATAATCAAATGCCATATAATTATTTTCCACAAATGATGCCAAATAATGATGGAAATTGCTGTAAAAAAAATGATAATAGATTAGACAAATTAGAAAATAAAATAAAGCTACTAGAAAGAAGGGTAACATTTTTAGAAAATAGTATGAGCTATACACCATATATGAATTCTTTTGCACAAGATACTTATACAAACAACCAATTTTAATTATAAAAAGGTAATCGTTTTTGATTACCTTTTATAAATATCACTCTTCATTAAGTATTTCATTAATTTTATTACTTGCTTTTATTACTGTTTTCATATTAGGATACATTAAATCACTTCGTCCTTTATTTTGAGCTATAGGTCCTATTCCACCTTCTCCATCAACACTTTGTTCAACTACATCATAACCACCATTTTTTATAGCACTTCTAATAAGAATTGTTAAAGCATTTCTATTCATATTAGTACTATAAAAATCACTAAAAGAGTCAAGTATTGAAGTATAGTTTGTTAAAGTGCTAGTACTTAATATTTTCTCAAGTATATTAATCATTATTTTTCTACAATTAATCTGTCTTTGTCTATCACCTGATTTAAAAGCAAGCCGCTCTCTTGCAACAGTTAATGTTTGTATTCCATTTAGATTTTGACACCCTTTCTTAACATATAATTTTTTCCCTTTAGTATCATCATAGGTACCAATAACTAAAGCATGAGTAGTCCTATAAGATGAATCAGAACAATATGTAATACCACCTATTTCATCAACTATATCAACCAAATTATTTGTAAAAATATTGATCTTATAATCAATTTTTATTCCAAAAAAATCTTCTAAAGATTTAATTACAACATCATCACCTAAAACAGACATATATAAAAGTGAATCATTATATTGATAACCACTAGTTGGTATATAATAATCTCTTGGAATACTAGTTATAAGCATTTTATTAGTTTTTGTATTAATAGTTATAAGCATATTTAAATCATTTCTACTCATTGAAAAATCTTTTCCTAGAACTAATATATTATAGCTATCTTTAACTTCATTATTTCTCTTTTCACTGCTCTTAACATCAAATTCATAAATAATATAATAATCATCTTTATTTAATAATCTATTATTTTCAAAAGCCATAATATAATTTATTTTATCAACAAGTAAATATGTATCTGCATTATTATTCTCATTTAAATATAAATATAAATCTTCTATTTTAGAGTATTCATATTCCCCAAGTAGTTTTCTTGCTTCTTTATGAATATTACTATCAAGATAATAATTAATATTTGTATCTAACGAAACTTTACTAATACTATTATTATCATTTTTTTTACTAGTAATAACATAGAAAGTTGTCGTGTTTATAATTTCATTTGTAAACATTGAATCTATAAACTTATCTAAGTTTTTAACATAATAAAGCCCAAAAGAATTTATAAACAAAAGAAAAAATAAGAATATAACTAAAATAATATTTATAATAGTATTTTTAATTTTAAATAATAAAAAAATTAGTATTAATATAAATAATTCTATTCCCATAAATAATGAATAATATTTTTCTGGAATCAGCCCTATTTTATTAACATAAAAAAATAAAAGTATAAATGATAAAAAAGAAATTGAAAAAATTATATTATAAATAATATTTCTTTTTTTCATTTTATCACCACCAAAATCGTGAGTATTATATCATGAAATAAAATAAAAAGAAACATCAATGTTTCTTTTGTACAATAATAGACATATATTTTTATATAATTTACTTAATTGTATACCCATCATTAATTAAGGCATTTTTAACATTTTCAGCTGTTTCTTCTACATCATGATCATCCACAAGTCGATACTTAACTTTCCCATCTCCTCTTGTAACTTCACAGTAATAAAGAGAGCCTTGTTTTTTGTAAGATTCACATTCAATTGCTTTAGTATCATAAATATAATTACTTGATTTATAAGTATAAACTGTTGTTTTCTTAACCATCAAATTTGGGTTATCTTCATTCCATTCATATGTTACTTCTTCTATACCACTTTCTTCAACATTTTTAGTTCCTATTACCTTAATCGTAGGAATTTCTTCACAACCTGTAATAAAAAATAATGAGAAAATCAATAAAGCTATATAAATATTTTTTTTCATATATCCCTCCTACTCTAAGTTTACACCTTTATCAAATAAATATCTACCAATAAAATATAAAATAAGTGAAAATATTATAAAACAAAGCAATATCAATAAATTACCAAAATTAAAAATAAGTGACAATAAATAAACAATAAAATATAAAAGTAAATATATAGAAATACCAAATACAAAAGTCATAAAATCTTTCTTATCATCAAATGAATATCCTATAACCATACCTAATATCGAGCAAATAAAAATTGAAAAAAATTGAACTCCTACTTGAGAGATAAATACCATAAGAGAACGTAAAGTCTTAGTATTATCAATAACTGCTCCTAAATATTCAAAAACAGTAACTCCAGAAAATACATTAATAAAACATACTCCAAAAACTATCCAAGAAAGAATAATAGTAAAAAGCGAAGAAATCATCTTAGCATCATATATAGTTTTTCTCTTAACTGGAAGTGTATGCATTAAATATCCTTCTCTTTTATAAAATCCACTTCTTATTTTTGAAAAAACATTAATAAGAGGAAGAATAATAGTAAGCATCATACAAATAATAGAAAAATCAGTTCCAAGAAGAAATGTTGCTATTGACACGTCACTTGTACCATAATTTTTTGAAACAAGGACTAATAAAGATGTAAAAAATGAAAGAATATATAAAAACATAAGTATCTTATGAAATGACTTTAAATCATATTTAATTAACTTAATTAACATTTAAACATCTCCTTAAAAAGAATATCAACACCTTTAATATTTTTCACATTATCTTTAAAAACAATTTTACCATCATCTAAGAATACTACTTCATCAAGTATTCTTTCAACTTCATTAATTAAATGAGTACAAATAATAATACTAGATTTCTTTTTTAAATTTTTAATAATATCTAAAATATAATCTCTTGTAAGAGGATCAATTCCCTCAAATGGTTCATCTAGTATATATAGTTCTGTATCTCTTGAAAGCACCAATACAAGTCTTATTTTTTCTATCATTCCCTTTGATAACTTAGAGATTTGCTTATCTATATCAATTTCCAATTTTTTAGATAATAAAAGTGCTTTTTCTATATCAAAATTAGAATAAAAATCTGCAAAAAAATTATAAATTTGATAAACTTTATTATTCTCTTCTAAATAATTTTTATCTGGTAAATAAGAAATACTATTCTTAGAAATAATTCCTAATTTCTCACCTTTAAAAAGTATTTGTCCAGAACTTGGTATTAATAGATTATTTGCAAGTTTAATCATTGTTGTTTTCCCAGCACCATTTTTCCCAAATAACCCAATTATTTTACCACTTGAAATTTCCAAGTTTATATCTTTTAAAGCTTCTTTTTTACCAAATTTTTTTGATACATTTTTATACTCAAGTAAAACCATAAATCCTCCACCTAATATTCTAAATCGTATTGTTGAAGTTTAGAACACTTCCCATCTCCATAATTATTGCAACTATAAACATATTGTTTTTCACTATCTCCATCTATTTCTTTGATACTCTTTACATTTACTGCAATAATATCATATCCTTCACTATCTTTTCCTGACTCTAAAACTCCAGTTATTTCATACCATTTATTAAATTCTATTTTATAGTCACTTTTAGCAATAAAACCAGCAAATTCAGAATCAGCAGCACAACAAGTTATATAATATTTCCCAATAGCAAAATATCCATTTGGTAAATAATTACCAAAATCGGTTGTAAATCCACGTAACCTAATTGTTTTACCAACAAACTTTTTAGCACCAGCCATATAAGTAATATAATCTGCAAGATAACTATAAACAGAATCATCTACATCAAAGAAGATACCATCTATTACTTCTTCATCTTTATCTCTTCCAAGAGTATTATCATTATTATTTGTATCAACTTCTAAAGAATTATTATCTATTATATTTACTTTCTTAGAAATTGCTCTTCTATTATTAGCAAGTGACATAGATAACTTACCATCACCACTAGATATAATCATCAAAACAGGAATTAATAAAACCAAATCACTTAATTTAAACTTATAATTATTTTTATTATTAAAAACAAGTAATAATCCCATAATTGTTAAGGGTATTACTGCTATTTTTAAATATATTTGCATATTTGGTGCTATAAAGTTACTAAGATTTCCACTTATCCATGAATAAATAATTAATAATACATATAATAAACTAACAAAGCCTAAAAACTTATTTTTCATAGAAACATCACCATCACAATACAACTAATAAAAGTAACTAAGAAAATTAAACTAATTAGTGTAATTGTAAAATTTTTTTTAAAGTTACCTAAAAGTACAATAGTATTTTTAATATCAATCATTGGTCCAAGAAGAAGATATGCCATTATTGATCCTTCTGAAAAACTAGATAATAAACTCTTACCTACAAAAGAATCAGAAGTTGAACAAAGAGATATTAAATATGCAAAAAGCATAAGTGTTATTATGGATAATACTTGATTATTATTAAATGTTACTAATATATTTCTTGGAAGTAATACTTGTATAAGACTAGCTAAAAAAGCCCCAAACATTAAATACTTAACTACTTCAAACATATCTTGTGAAGTATGTTTAAAAATACTTATAAAATCATTCTTAAAAGTATGTTTATAATCTTCATGATTATGACATTCACAAGAATCTTCATCTTCGTCTAAAAGATCATTTTTAATAACTCTTTTTTTATTATATATAATTCCAATAATAATACCTACTATTAAGCTAATAACTATTCCAAAAATTAATCTATAAAAAAACATTTTAATATTCTTATTATAAAAGGCATAATATGTTGATAAAAGTACAACCGGATTAATTATAGGGGAAGCAAGCATAAATGAGATACAAACATTTATTGGCACTTTTTTCTTAATAAGTCTTTTTGTAATAGGTATAACTGCACAATCACATGCAGGTAGAAAAAAGCCTAAAAATACTCCAACAATTGACCCTAAAAACTTATTTTTTGGAATAATTTTTGAAATCGTATCATTAGAAACATATATCTCGATTATTGAAGATATTAAAGAACCTAATAATAAAAAAGGTAAACTTTCAAAAAAAATTGATATAAAAATAATTGATATATTTTTAAAAACATCCATAAAATCATCTCACTACCTTATTTGAGTATAACATATTTAAAAAAAATAAAAAAGTGAATAAATAATTCACTTCAACAATTCAAATTGTTTAGGATCCAAAACAGTATTTTTAGTAAGAACTAATTTTTTATAACCTTTATCCTCATTTTCCAATAACCCCTTCTCAGCAGAATTAATACTTCTTTTAACAAGATTATTAACACTACGCATTCCTGTTTCACTATTAGATATTTTATCAAGAATTCCTTCAATAAAGTCATCACTTGCAACTAAATCAATATTAAATTGTCTTTTATAGCGATCTTTTTTCTTAGCAAATTCACTTAATTTAGAAGATAATAAAATATTCTTTTTAGTTTCTCTATCTAGTTCATTAAACGCAAGAACTGAGCTTATTCTTGATAATTCTTCTAATGTAAAATATCCTTTATCTATTATTTTCTTTCTAATATCAGACTCATCTTTTAATTGATTTAAATGAGATGTATCTATTCCGAATCCCATTGGCTTTTTTAATTGCTCATTAATTTTATCAAATACACCAGCATATACTTTTGTTACCATTTTTGAACTAAAATCAAAAGAATATCTATCATTATCAATAGGAAATGTTCCACCTTCAGTAAAAGTTAATAATATATTCTTAACAGAACTTTTAATTTCTAAATCACTATCATTTAATTTATCAAATTCATCTAAAAATACTAATCCTCTTTCAGCTTTTTTTACATCACAATCAGATAATTCATATAAGCTTCCAATAATATCTTCTACACTCATTCCTTTAATTCCTTGAGGAACAATATTAGAAGCATTAGCATGAACATAAGGTATACATAAATAATCACAAGCAGCTTAACTGTTTCAGTTTTTCCTGTTCCAGTTGGTCCAACAAGAAGCACAGATTCAACAGTTTCATTATCTTCTGCCGTATAATTCATATATAATTTTTGAGCAAAAGTATCTATTTCTTCATCATGCCCAAAAACTTTTTCTTTAATAGCGCTTCTAAGTCCATTATAAGTTACATCAACACAACCAAATGGTAATACATTTTCATCTGCGACTTTAGTATTTAAAGCTATATTCTTAATTGTATCAAAAGATTTAACTTTTCCATTAACTATATTAACTCTAGTAACTCCTTTTTCCTCACTAAAGCTTTTAAAACTTTCAACTAAATTCTTATATTTATAAAGAAGTGACTTAATTTCTAGAATATCATCAGCTTGCAAAAGTTCATCTAAGATATCTTGATTTAAAATAATAGCAGGAACATTTTTATCCATAAAATAGGTTAAATCATATTCTCTTTCCTTGAAATTATCTAAATTAATTTCATACTTATTAAGTATATCCTCATCATCTTTATCTACTTCTACATATATTAGTACATTTTTATAATCTTCAAAGAAAACATTTGATAAAAAATCTGTATCTTCATCATACCCATATATTTCTTCTAGTTCTTCGGTAGTAAATACTTTATCCATTACAAACTTTCTCTTTAAATCTTTTTTAAAATTAGCAATTTGAATAGTTTCATCATTACTAGAAAAGCTAAAGCCATCACTCAAGCCACCAATTAAAGAAATAGGAAAAAGAATATAATTCCCGTTATCTAACTTTACTGATCTATATTTTATTCCATATTCATATGTATCATTTGTAACCATCAAAATCACTCTTTTCTTTTAAAACTAATTTTCTTAATATTATAAAATAACAACTCAAACATTTCAACAATTAATTAAAAAGAAAACTAGTAATTTAGTTTTCTTCATTAACATCAATAAGTGAATAAATAATTTTATTATTATTTAATTCTTTTATATTCACAACTACTCCACATCCAACTACTTCTCCACCTAAATCAATAATACCATCTTCTATAGCTTTTAAAGTATTACCTGTCGCATAAATATCATCTATTAAGTAAAACTTTTTACCTTTATAATCATCATTAACAAGTTTAGGGAGTTCTAAAATATCTTCTCCATATTCTTTTTTATATGTAACTTGTTTAACAACAGTACTTAATGGAAGTTTTCCTTTTTTCCTAACTGGAATAAATCCTACATTTAATTTATAAGCAACATTAGAACCAAATAAGAATCCACGAGCTTCAGGAGAAACAATATAATCTACATTTAACTGTTTTATTCTTCTTGCTAATTTATCAGTTATTTCTTTTAATACAACTTTATCAATTATTAAAGGATTAATATCAATAAATTCAACTCCTTCAATAGGAAAGTTTTTTTCTGTTCTAATACTTATTTTATTCTTTAACTTATTTTTTATTATTTTCATAAAATACCTCACTTAACTGAAAGTTCTTTCTCTATCCATTTGATTAACAAACTTACAATAAAATTTATTTCTTTATCACTAAGTTCTCTTTCTTTTTCAATATGATACCATTTATAAAGACAAGATCTACAACAACAAGCACAAGCATGTTGTGCTATAAAAACTGGATGAACTTGTCTCATTGGCGTCTGCTTTCCATCATTTTTTATTATAGATGGTCTTAGTCTATTGTTAATAAAATAATAAGCATCATCTGTAATCTTATTTTTACCTTTTTTTCTACAATAGTCTTTCATATTTTTATTTAAATGAAAACTACTTCTAAACTTAGATTTTGACAAATTATTAAGAATAGTATTAACATCTTTATTCATATATCACCAAAATTAAAAGATCATAAAGATCTCTTAATAATCAATTTTAACTGCTATAAAAGTGTATAAGGCATTATTCCAATGATGTGAACATGTTTGAAGTACTAATATCTCAGAATTAGCGTCAACTTTAACATCTCTTGAAAAAATTATTCCATTGCCAGTAGTCATTGTATTAACGTGATTTACAAAATCACTTCCAGTTTTATCAACAAGCAAGTGTTCTGTATTTGTTTCATAAACTTCTTTAATAGCTTTTATCTTATAAATACTTTTTCCTCCATCATATTGGAATATTATGTAAGGATTATTATCAAAAAAGTCTTTTTTCAAGTAACTTTCAAGTTTTAAAAATGCTACTTTTATATTAGGATCTCTAGAATTATGTCCATAGATATTAACTTGTTTACTAGTTGGATTAACTCTATAATCTAAGAATTCACTACCCCTAATATCATAAGATTTGTTAACTGCATGATTTAAATAGTAATCATTATTTGTAGTTTTAACAACCAAAACGTTAAATAAATCAGGTATCTCAAGTCTTCCCACAATATCATTATTATTGTTTTTTCTTCTTTCCTCAGCTAAATCAACATCAGGTGCCATTTTAATAACAAGAGACTCAACTTTAGCAGATTCCTTGTCTTTATCATCTACATCAATTTCAGATGGTGTAGGTTCATAAACTTCTGGTACTTCTTCTTCATTATTATTTTTATTAGTATAGTCAACATAAAACCATGCTGCTGAAATAATCATAACAAGAATAAAAAATACATATAATAGTTTTTTAGTATTCTTTTTCATAAATTCTCCTTTAACTTATAAATTAATTTTATCACATATAAAGAAAAAAGTCCTATAATTAGGACTTTTTTAATTTATTTTTCGTCAACTGAAGGATTATCTTTCTTTTCTAAAATATTATCAAATGTTTCTAAATTATCATTTTCAGTTTTTTCTTCTTGTTTTTCTATATTTTCTTCTTTCTTTTCTTTATCTTCTTTTTCACCCATTAGGCCAGTAAGTCCAAGTCCAGCTGCTCCAACTGCAAGTCCAGCAAGAGCTCCTAAACTAGCAGAACTTTGTGTAGTATCTGCTTTATCATTTGATTGATATACAGCATCAAGTCCAGTATGTGGAGCCACATAATCGATTGTTGTTGTAGGCGTAATTCCAGGAACATATGGCTTAGTTGGTGGCATAGTAAGTGGTTCTGTTATTGGAACATGTGGTGTTGTAGGTGGTGGTGTTATTGGTGGAGGTGCTGATGTAATAGGTTCTGGTGTTGTATTCTTTGATGGACTAGGATCATGATCATGATTTCCTCCTCCACCAGGTCCAGGTTTAGGAGTTGATCTTTGTACAGTATCAGGTACTGTTTCAGGAACTGTTTTAGGATACTTTTTCTGATATCCTTCATATTCCTTATCATAAGACTGAACATATTCTATTGGAACTATTTCTCTTTGATCCCAAATAGTAACTTCATTCCCAATACGATTTCCATCTCTATCTATACATGCAATTCTAATTGTACCAGTAAGTGGATCAAATGCTCCTGTTACAACATAAACATATCCATGTGCATCATCATGAATAATAACGTCACCTTCATGATAATCACTCAAATTTGTAATAACCGGCATATTTACATAATTCTCAAGATATTCTTTCCAAGCACCGGTATCATGGAATGCTATTACAGCTTCTTTAGAAGCAACCCAAGGAGATTTAAGAACATCACTAAATGTTTTAAGATATCGCTGATAGTGCTTAATATCATATAAATATTGTAAAGCTAATTCCATAATACCATCCATTTTAGTCTTTTGTTCTTCTACTGCCTGTTCAGCAGCTTCTAAATTTTTCTTAGCAGCTTTCCATGCATCTGTTGTTTTCGTTTCAATCCAACTTAATTTACCAGAAGATTTATCATAATGATATATTGTTTCTTCTTCTTTAGTATTTAATAAAGTAATTCTTGCTTTTTCTTCTGCTGCTTGTAATTCCTTTAATTTTACTTCTGCATTTTTTAATTCTTCTAGTTTTTTAAATAAATCATCAGCAGCTTTACAAGCAGGATCTAAAGCTCGGTCTATATTCCCCATAGGAACTTCAAACTTCCCAAGAATATCTAAGATTGCTTCTTTTGCAGCACTAGCTGATTCTCCTGCCCATTGAACCATATCATCATGAACCTTTTTAAATTCATTTCTAATTTGATCAACCTCATCTCTCAAATTTTTAGAATCAATCACCCAGTTTTTGTTATCTAAATCACTATAAATTTGTGCAAGTTCCGTTCCTTCAAAGTATTTAGCTGGATGAGCTTCAAACTTAACACCATTTGATTCAAGAGCTTTAGCAGATAAAAATGAATCTTTAAATGAAAACTGCCCAGTTTCTGCATAAGTAGCAGCATATTCAAGTTTACTATATGTCTTTGGATTAGTATTACCCAAAACATTTCCAGTATATGTTCTTCCAGATGGAGTATTATACACAGTCTTAGATAGTATTTCTAAGTTAACATTATCAGCAAGCTGTACTACCTTTCCAGCTTCATATTTAGTATTATTACTATCTGCTGCATAAATTGTATTTCCTTTTTCATCAGTTCCATTTTCTATTTCATGAAAATTCTCTGGTCTTTCTCCGGTATAGCCTAAATTTGCAGTCTGAGTGACATGTCCTTCATGCATAAATTCATCATGCACATCATCTCTATCTCTAGTATCAATTCCATTTAATTTGGACAAATTATCTTCGTCAATACTTCTTCCGTCGCTTATTCCGCCAAATTTTTCCCCTTCACTAGATAAAGTAGCATATTTATCTGCATTACTTCTAAAATCATTTACTGTTTTATCATCATCAAGTTCCAACTTTTTTAATTCATTTGCATCTACTAATTTACCAGTTTCTTTATCTATAACTTCTATTACATTATGATCTTTATCATATTTAACATAGTATGCTTTATTAGTTTTTTTATCAACTGCATCCATATAATAATCTCTATCAGATTTAAATGATGAAATCTTTTCATTCTCATCATATCCTATTGTATTATCATATTCATAATTATTAATAGAAGTCAATTTCCCATCTTTATCATAAGTAGAAGTAGCAATTTTTTGATCACCTTTTAAAGTAGTATCTTTCTTACTACCATCTTTATATGTTCTGATTTCTTTTCCTGTTCCATCTGCATATGTTTCAGTTTGTACTATCGTACCATTAGAATCATTAATCCTTACTACACTATCAGCCTCAGTAGTTGTTACTTCTGTTCTAGTTGAACCATCAGCATTAGTGTATGTTATTGAATCTTCACCAGTAGTTCTATTAATTGTTCTAGTAAAGTTTCTTCCCTGACCATCCACACCTGTTAATGTAGTTACTTTCCCATCCGCAGATTCTTTCATTACATTCCCATTTTGTAATGTTGTTGTTTTACTTCCATCTGCAGCAGTTTCAACTTTTATTGTCCCAGTTGATACTGTTGCTATTCTCTCAGAACTTCCATCATCATTTGTATATGTTATTGAGCTAATTCCAGCATCTCCATTAACTGTTCTTTCAAACTGTCTTCCTTCTCCATCTTTTCCTGTTAATGTAGTTACTTTCCCATTCTCTGAAACAGTTTCAATTTTTCCTTGACTATCCCAAAGTGTGTTACCATTTGCCATTATAACACCTCCTAACTATTAACATCCATATTAGATGCCATTTCATCTATATTTCTATTAATTTCATTTTCCATTAACGTATAATCTTGCAACGTTTTCTTTAAAAATTTTATATATAAGTCTATCGAATAATCAATAGGTTCATAATTTGAATTTAATAGTTTATATTTTTCATAAAGAACTTTTTGAGAATTACCAGTCCAAGTTTCTGTAGCATTTATCTCTTCTACATTCTTTCTTTCATTAGCAAAAATATCTTGTATCTTTCTATAAGAATTCTCAAGTGAAAGAATTACACTTTCAAATTGATTTGAATCTGTTATAACAACTTTACTCATTGTAATTACCCACCTCCGTACGAAGTTCTCTTGCAAACTGTTCATCTGCTTCTGTAAAATTCTTATTTACTTCATTAACAAATCTAGACATATTTCTAAGTGCTATTGGAATATTTTTCATTTTAGTAAAATAATTTTCTGCATTATCGCAAAATTCCTTAGCATCATCACCTTGCCATATAGTTCTTAAAATAGCAATTTGATTTAACATTGATTTAATTTCTTCATCATATAAATCGCCATCTTTTTTCATTACATCTTTAACATTAGATAGTTCATCATGTTTCATTTTTATCAACATATTATCACCCGCCTATTATTTCTTTTCTGTCGAAGTCATTCTATTATTAATTGAATCTAAATCAAGTTGTCCTTCAATTTCAGTATCATCATCTAATTTAACTTCTCCAGGTACTATTCCATTACTAATATCACTTAAAACCGATTTTCCAATAACAGTAGATTCATCAAGTTGTTGAGTACGTTGTACATTGTTATTATTGATATTTGTAAGTACTGATTGTCCAATTACTGTTTTTTCATCTAGATTTTGTAGTTGCTGTTCTTTATCACTTGTTATATCGCTTACTGCTGATCTAACAACTTGACTACTAGCATCATAAGTTTGCTCTTTAGTTGCATCCTTTGTAATATCAAGTACATCTTTTCTATTAATAGTATTATCAGCAATTTCTTCAAATGCATGTGATGCAACTCCTTCATTTACAGAACGTCCATCGATTTTACTTAATAATGATCGATTATAAGTATTTACTTTAGTAGAGTTATTAGCTAAGAAATCTTGTGGAATTTCTATAGCACCTGCTTCTTGAGCCATTTTAAGATCATAATCAAATAACTCTTTAGTATGTTTTCTCATAATATTTTTAACATTATCAATTGATTGCGATATTAAACTTAATTCTTTAGAAATTGCTTTTACACTTGGTCCCATTCCAGCACTTGCTGCTTTGCCAAACCTTGTTACTACACCTTTTGATGCAGAAGATGTATTATTACTGACTTTATTCATAGTTGCAGATAAATCTTCTATTTCTTCTTCTCTAATGACTAATCTATTACTTGCCATATTTTACCATCACCTTTACCTTATATACTCATCATATCATAATATTATTTTAAATGTTTTTTAGAAAATAAGCAACTTTTTATTAAATAAATCTACCATTTTTTTTGTTTTGTAAAATCTATTTTCCTTTTTTACATTTTTTTACAAAAAAAATCGAACTTTGAAAAGTTCGAAAAATTAACATAATGATGCGATACAAGAGCCTATTTTGAACACTTATATCCATCATTTAATAAATTATAATCATCCTTTTACTTATAGCATTACTTTTGTAATACTAAAATAAAAGATACACCTAATGGCATAAAAACTTGCATAATGCAAGTTTTTGAAGTATCTAATTGAACAAACGTCCAAATATTTCTTTATTGGTGCCTGAGATGGGACTTGAACCCACACGGTGTTTCCACCATCGGATTTTGAGTCCGACACGTCTACCATTCCATCACTCAGGCGCAAAACAATTATAACACACAATAAAATCAAATGCAAAAAAAATCTCTTATTAAAGAGATTCCTTACTATATTTTTCTATTATTTTTTCTGCAACCTTTATTCCATCTACTGCTGATGTTGTAATACCACCAGAATATCCTGCTCCTTCTCCTGCTGGATAAATTCCATATATACTTGATACAAAATCCTCTCCACGAATCATTCTAACTGCAGAAGAAGTTCTACTTTCAACAGAAGCAAGTATCGCATCATCACTTGCAAATCCTTTTATTTTCTTGTCAAACGCCATAATTCCTTCTTTTAAAGCTTCATTTATATAAAACGGAAAAATCTCATTAAGATTTGCAAAAGTATATTTTCCTTTAAAAACTGGTTTAATACTTCCAAATTTATTTCCTATCTTGTTATCGCGATAATCTTTCCATAACTGAATTGGTATTTTACCATTACCTTTTCTAAAAGCAAGAGATTCTAGTCTTCTTTGATAATCTATTCCATCTAACGGCTTTTTACCAAAATCATTTGGCCCGACCGTTACAACTACTGCACTATTAGCATTTTCTGAGTCTCTTTTATGATAACTCATACCATTTACTATCAAATGTCCTTCTTCACAAGAAGAGTTAACAACATAACCACCAGGACACATACAAAAAGTATAAACACCTCTTCCATTTTTAGCCTTGTGAGTAAGTTTATAACTAGCAGGAGGTAATATATCTTTAAAATCAGCATATTGGCTTTTATTAATCATTTCTTGCTTGTGCTGTATTCTAACACCTACAGAAAAAGGTTTCCCTTCCATCTTAACTCCATGATTATAAAGCATTTTAATTGTATCTCTTGCACTGTGACCAAGTGCTAAAACTAAAACATCACAGTCCACTTTTTTATTATCATTTATAACAATCTTACTAATTTTATCATCATCAACAACAATATCAGTCAAAGTACTATAATAACAAATATCCCCTCCAAGACTTAAGATTTTATTTCTTAAATTAATAATAACATCCCTTAACACATCAGTTCCTATATGAGGTTTATTAACATAAGATATTTCAATAGGAGCTCCACATTCAATAAAAGTATTAATAACCTTTTTTATTCTATTTTCTTTATCACTTACAAGAGTACCAAGTTTTCCATCTGAAAAAGTTCCTGCTCCACCTTCACCAAAACAAACATTTGAATTAACATTTAATTTTCCCCTTTTAAAGAATTGCTCGACAGAACTCTGTCTATCTTCAACACGTTCACCGCGTTCAAATAAAATTGGTTTATATCCAGCTTCAGCTAAAATAAGTGTAGCAAAAAGTCCACATGGTCCTGCTCCAATTACAATAGGTCTATTTTTTAAAGGAATATTCCCACAATCTGGTTTCTTATAATTTTCATTTTCAACTTTTAAAACATCATTTTTATTTAGTTTTAATAACTTATCTTCATTAACAATACTGCAATCAACCTCATAAATATACATAATATTCTTTTTATCTCTTGCATCAATAGATTGTTTTACAATCGTTAAATCTTTTAAATCTTGATTTTTTATTTTTAATTTTTGAATAGTTTTCTTTCTTACTTCTTCAAAACTATCTTTTTTTACTTCTACTTTTATTTGTCTTACTCTAATCATTTTTAACACTTCTTCCCGCAATATAACCAGATATAAAGGCAAATCCTAAATTATATCCCCCACAATCACCAACTACATCTAATACTTCTCCTACAACATAAAGATGTGGGACTATCTTAGACTCCATAGTATTATAATTTATTTCTCTTGTATCAACTCCACCAGAACATACTTGAGCACTATCAAATGATTTAGTAGAAGTAATTACTACTTCAAAAGAAGACAAATACTTACACAATTTATCTTTTTCATCAAGTGATAAATCACTCCAATGAGAACTCTTATCTATTTTTACTAAATCAAGAATGGTATTAACTAATTTATAATTAACTAAACTTTCTAAAAAAGAAGAAATATTAATTGATGGAATAGTCTTACTTCTTAAATCAAAATAACTTTTTAAATCATTTATTTCTGGTAAAAAATTAATTAAAACTTTAACCTTTTTATTATTATTTAAACTAATTGATGCAATAGTACTAATATTAAAAATACATATTCCAGATACTCCATAATCAGTAAGCATTATTTCTCCTTGTTCTTCTTTTATTTTTTTATTATCAACTAATATACTTACAATAGAGTTACTTCTTACTCCAGCCCAGTTCTTAAAATAGTTTCCCTCCCCAACTAACTGAACTAAAGAAGGAAGAACTGGAACTATTCTATGTCCTAAATCTTTACATATTTCATAACCAAGAGACTTTTCTTTGTAGTAAGCGTGACTTCCACATGCAACTACTACATTATCACACGAAAAAGTTTTATCATTACATAAAACTCTAAATCCATTACTAGTTTTTTCTACTTTTTCTACTTTACAGTCATTAATTATTTCTAATTTTAATCTCTTAACTTCTTCTAGAAGCATATTTCTAACACTACTTGCTTGCATAGACATTGGATAGAAATATCCATTTTTCACTGTTCCGACAAGTCCAATACTGTCAAAAAAGCCTTTAATTTTATTTTTATTATCTTCACTTATAACGTTATTTATAAAATTTTTATCATCTGAATAAAAAAAAGATGAAGAAAAATTTTCGTTCCAATAATTACATCTACCATTACCTGTTACTAAAACTTTTTTTAAACTTGTTTTTAAATTTTCTAAAACTAAAACATCTATTCCACGCTTTTTTAATTCTATTCCACAAGTAATACCACTAACTCCTGCACCAATTATTATAACTTTATTCATATACCCACCTATTCTTGATATTTTGATAAATATAAATCAGTTTCATCAACACTATCTGTGACCATAGTTTCAAACTTTGGTAACTCTTCTTTACTTGAAAGTCCAAAATAATCTAGAAAATCTCTTGTTGTAGAATAAAGAGTAGCACGAAATGCACCTTCACTTTTTCCTACTTCTTTAACAAATCCTTTAGCAATAAGTCTTCTAACCATCTCACGAGAATTAACTCCTCTTATATTATCTATTTCTTGTATAGTAACCGGTTCATTATATGCAATAATAGCTAGTGTTTCAAGAGCAGCCTGAGATAAAGTATTAGTAGTAGGGTTTTCAATTAGTTTTTGATAATAATCTCTGTGTTCTTTCTTTGTACTAAGTTTAAAAGTATTTCCTAAAAAATTCAATTGAATTCCATATTCTTCCTTTTCATATCTTGCTCTTAAAAGTCTAATTACTTCTAAAGCATCTTCTTCATTTATTCCTAAAATATCTTTTATTTGATCCACTGTTAGTCCTTCATCCCCAACAACAAACAAAAGCCCTTCAAGTATTCCTACATATCTATTCATTATACTACCTCACATATAATATCTCCGTATTCATCCTCTTGAGATATTTTAAGTTCATTCTTTCTTGCCATTTCTAATATTGCTAAAAATGTTACAACAACATACTCTTTATTTAATACATCAAACAATTCTAAGAAATTAACTTTTTTCTTAATCTTTAAAACATTTCTAATTGATATAGTTCTTTCTTCAACAGACATCTCTTTAGTAGTTACTTTAGTATGTAAAGGTTCTTCTAATTTTTTTCTTTCAAGAAATTTTTGAAAAGCTATTATTAAATCGTTAAGAGTAACTTCTCCATTATTTACAACTGTATCATCTTGATAATATTGTTTTAAATTTAAAGGAAGTTTAGTAATTATCATTTTTCTTTCATTTTCCAAGTCTTTAAACTCTTCTGTTAATTCTTTATATCTTTGATATTCAATCAATTTATTTACTAAGACTTCTTTAGGATCTTCTTCCTCTTCATTTTCTTCTTCATATCTTGGAAGAAGCATCTTAGATTTTAATTCTACTAACTCACTAGCCATAACTAAATAACTACTAGCAATATTAAGATTCATCTCTTCCATTTTATCAATGAAGTTTAAATATTCATCTATAATTATTTCAAGTTTAATATCAAAAAGATTCATTTTCTTTTCTTTTATTAAATGTAACAATAAATCAAAAGGTCCTTCAAAATCATCAATTTTTAAAGTTATTTCCATAATATCAATCCTTAACCATAACTATTATAACACGAAAAAAAATATCATTAAAGTATGATATTTTTTCTAATTATTAATGTATTGTATAAGTAGTATTCCTATTATTGACTATAGCCTTCTTAGAATCAAAATCATTATTAAACTTATCTATTTCTTTATCATCTAAATTTATAAGAGTAATTTTATATTTTCTAAAGTCTTCAGCATTCATGTGTTCTAATTTATCTTTTCTCTCATTTAATAATGTTAGCATCTCATTATATAATTTTTCACTTCTAATACGATTAGTTCCAATAGTAGCATAGCTAAAACTTGCAGAATAAAGTTCATCAAAAGCAGTATCAACAACTCCACCTTTAGAAGCTTTTCCTTCTTTTCTTAAATACTCAATCATTTTTGAAAAAGAAATATTTGATTCATCTTTCTCAACCTTAATTGTTCCATCTTCAAGATTATGTTTTGCCTTATCAATCAATTCACTATAAAGATTAATATTTTTTAATCTTGCTTTTTCTAAAGATTCTTCATCTCTATATTTATTACTTAAGTATAATAGTTCACGTGATTTTTCATTATATCTTAATAAATCTTCTTTTATATTTTGCTGTTCATTAAGTGATTCAGGATCAACTGGTCCTAATTGGAATCTTTCTATAAATTTTGGATCTATTATAACTCCATCTCCAGCCATAAATGCTAAATCACTTGCTGGAGAAAATATTCCACGTGTTTTAGTATAATCACTAATTCTTTTAAATAATTCATCATGAATTCTATTTCTATCTTCTCTTATTTTTGCAAAAATAGTATTCAAAACCTCTAAATTTAGTTCAGTTTGTTTCTCTTCTTTTATTTCTTCTTTTCCTGTTACCTCTTTTGCTTTTTTACTATCAATTATTTGAGATATAACCATTTTAAAAGTCCTACTAAAATCAACATTTTTTTCTTTAGAAACTTTTAAAGCAACATTAAAAGCTGTCACTTTTTCTTGATCAGTAAACTTTTCTAACACATCCATATTCATACTTTATCACCTATTATAAAATATATCACATTTTAAATTATAAGCAAATGTTTTTATAATTTTTTTAATTTAAAATATAGTACTTTGAAAAATAATTTGCGAGAATATTATTAGAGTTTTCAAAGTTCTCTAATCCAGAAAAGCCAAATGCAATATATTTAACAGAATTATTTAAATCAGTAAAAGAAAAATTCATACATAAAGCATTACCTTTCAATAAATCAATATTTTGATACTCATCTTTTAATGTTAAATTATTATCATTAATACAATTTGAAGGAAGTTCAAACTCATTATAAAAGACAATTATATCTTCTAATTCATTAAAATTTTCATCATATAAATTTATCTGTGGTAAATAGTTTACACTTTTATCCTGATTTTTAATAGTTTTATTTAAAGAGTAAATAGCAGATATTAAATATTTATCATTTTCTTTATTTTTAGTATATTTAGCATTAATAAAAGAACTATTTTCGTTTACATTTTTATTAAAATTATAGACATTATAGTACTTAATTGCTTTAGAAGAAGTATTCCCATATTCATCTGTAGCTTTAAAAGTAATAAATGACGAATCTGTTATTTCATAGCTAAGAGAACAAGTTGAAAACTCATCACTACAAGTTACTTCGTCATAATTTTTATTATCATCAACAAAGATTAAAAATGGTTTTGAAGAAGAGATAGTTGGAGCAGTCCTATCAACATATCCACTTATAACACTTATATATTCACTATTTGGATCACTTGCAATATACCCTTCTGTTCCATAATTAGTTTTTATTTTATACCAATAATATTCTGCTGTATCAACATGCTCCAAAACAGTATAAACTTCATCTTTATATACATCACCTAAATCTTCTGACTCAATTGTAGGAAGACTTCTTATATTAATTCTTTTAACTTCTATTTTAATTTGTGTTTTTGTTTTATCAACTATATTACTTTGAGTTTTATTCTCACTTTTTGGCCAAAACAAAATAGCAATAAATAATATTACTGCGCCTAAAACGAGGTTAAGTATTAAATTTTTACTTTTATTATTTCTTGCTTCTACCATATGATATTATTATATAGAAAATATCATTATAAATCAATCTTTTGGTTTAAAAATAAGTAAAAAGAAAAACGAGAAAATAAGTGCTGAAGATATTCCAGTAGCAGTAAGATCAAACATACCAGACAAAATTCCTACAAGACCTACTTCATTTGCTTTAGCAATTGCACCATGGATTAGAGAGTGTCCAAAAGAAGTAATTGGAACCATTGCTCCAGCACCTACTATATTTATAATAGAGTCATAAATGTCAAATACATCCAAGAATGCCCCAATAACTACAAAGATACTTGTAATATGGCCTGCTGTAAGTTTAGTATTATCAAGTATTATTTGCCCAATAAGGCAAACAAAACCTACAAATAAAAAAGAATATAAATAATTCATTTCACACTCTCCAAACTAACTGCATGACTAATAGAGGGAATTGAGTTTTTTTGATATACAAAAGTTGGTGAAAACAAAGCTCCTGTTGCAACAATTAAAACATGTTTTAAAATTCCCTTTTCAAGCAAAGGGAAAATATAAGAATAATTAACTAAAGGAGAACATGCTGGCCCACTTCCTCCTGCTAAAGTTTCTTTTTGATTATTTAAATCATATATCATTGTCCCACTATCCTCCAAATTTTTAGAAAGTTCAATTCCATATTCACTTAGCATATATTCTTTTAATATTTCCTTTCCATATAGTCCTAAATCTCCAGTAATAATAAGATCATAATAATTAATATCTCTTTTAGTCTCCATCAAATGTTCTTTAATTGTATTGCCTGCTGCAACTGCCATCACAGCACCCATATTATTAGTATCATTAATACCCATATCTGATATTCTTCCAACAGTAGCACTATCAACTCTAATTTTACTTTTATTTCTTGATAATAATACACTAGCTCCACCTGTTGTAGTAAATGTTCCACTCTTGGGCCTAGGAGCACCATATTCAACTGGATTTCTAAATTGTCTTTCACTAGATAAATTGTGACTTGAAACTGTAACAATAGCATTTTTAATTCTCATTGAATCAATAAATAAAGATGCAATTAAAATTCCTTCAGTACTTGTTGAACAAGCACTATAAATTCCTAAATGAGGAATTTTAAACTTTTTTAATGAGTATGATGAAGAAGTTAATTGATTTAACAAATCACCAGATATTATTAAATCAATGTCTTGAGCATTTTTATGTGATTTTTTTAAAAGTATTTCAACACTTTCTTCCATAAGTTTTACTTCAGCCATTTCAAAAGATTTTTCTCCAAAGTAAAAATTATCATACGTTTTATCAAACTTATTACCAAGTGGTCCCTTTTTTTCGAATGGACCTACAACAGTAGAGTAATTATTTACATAAACATTTCCATATTTAAAAGTCACTTTATACACCTCCAAAAAGCAAAAATCTAACTGCTCCAAATATTGAAGCACTAACAATTCCATAAAAAATTACAGAACCAGCAAGTTTAAAAATATTACTACCAACTCCATAAATTAAGCCTTCACTTTTAAATTCTAAAGCTGCACTCATAACTGAATGAGCAAATCCAGTAATAGGAATAATAAGTCCACACTTAGCAAAATTAACCCATTTATCAAAAAAACCTAATGCTGTAAATAAACAAGCAAAAAATATTAAAGTTATAATCATATATCCGTAAGAATCTTTTAAAGAAAGATTAAACATACAAAAATAAAAATCAGTAAGAGCTTGTGATATTATCCCGATACCACCACCTACTAAAAAAGCTATAACAGCATTAAAAAATCTATTTTCATAAGGCTTATGTTTATCGACAATTTTTTTATAATCTTTTTTCTCCATATAATCACCAGTATTATTATTTACAAAATAAAAAAAAGAATACTTAAGTATTCATAATATTATTTTTAATTTTAGAAAGAATTTTACCTTCTTTTCTTGAAACTTGAACTTGAGAAATACCAAGTATCTTAGAAGTTTCACTTTGACTTTTATCTTCATAATATCTTGAATATATAAGTTTCTTTTCAAAATCATCTAATTTTTCTATTTCATCCTTAATAGTCAATATATCTTCGTTATATCCTAGTTCGGTATAAGAATTATAATCGTAAAGACAAAGATCATCATACTCTTCGCTAATACTAGAATCTAGACTTTTTACACTCATATTTGAGTTAAGTGCAGCATAAATATCTTGAATAGATACTTCTAAGTATTCTGCAATCTCATTAATACTTGGTTCTCTAGAATTAACTTGAGAAAGATACTCTTTTACTTTATTAATTGAGTTATAAAGTTTTTGAGTATCATATCCTATTTTTATTCCTTTATTTTCTCTTATATATTTAAGTATTTCACCCTTTATATAAAAGTGAGCATATGTGCTAAATTTAGCACTGCTTCCTTCTTTATAATTTTTCAATGCATTTAATAGTCCTATATTACCTACTTGATACAAGTCTTCTAATTCTTCATTATTGTGACTATAGTTCTTTGCAATTGAATATACAAGTTTTTTAAATAATTCTACTGTTTCGTTATCCACAATATCACCTTTACATAAGAAATATAGAATATTTTTTTAATTTTGTATACACATTCGACAAAACTAGATAAAATAAGTATTCGACAAAAAAAGCACTTTTAAAAGTGCTTAAACCATATTTTACTATCGTTATTTATTATTAACTTCTACAATATTTGAAGAATAAATATTACCTTGACTGTCTTTAACTTCAAATAAAGAATAATAATCTCTTGAAATATCTAAATCAGATAAATATATCTTATAGTCATTTCCAATCGTAATATCAAGTCCAATTATCTCTTTTGATGCTTCCCAATCTTTTGTATATTTACCATCATCATTTAAAATATTATATTTATAACTTACTAAACTTAAACTATCCCATTCATTAAGATCAATTTCATAATTAGAATAAGTATAATTTTGATTTACGACTGCAGGAGTTACTGTTGCAACATACCCATCTGGATGTTCATTATCTACAACAAAACCCAAAAATACTGCTTGAACTTCAACTTCAAAAGTTTCATCATTGAATCTAGAAATCAATGCTGGTATATGATACTTAACATAATCATTCCCTTTCTCAGATTCAAGTGCAGTCATATATAATTTATTCCCTTCATCATCTTCAGCTAAAATTGCTTTTCTAGATACTGTAGTACTAAGTTTATTCCCTTCAATTTTAATATCAGTACCTGTAAATATAGGAATAAATAATCCATCAGTTGTTTTTTCAAAAATAATATAACTAGCAGTACTAAAGTTTTCTATTACTTCAATAGGGAGTGAAATTGAAACTTCACTTTCTCCAAGTGACTCTATTTTACTCTTTGATAAATCCCAATTTGCTATTTTTTTACCAGTAAGTTTTGAAGCAAAATTACCTATATAATTATAATATGATGTAGCAAAATTTAAATCTTTATATACATCCATTACAGCAGTAATCTGTTTTTTATTTTCATAAGGGAAATAAATTGAAACTCCATTAGTATCTTCCAAATCAGTTTTTTGGTATATCACTAAATCCTGAAGTGCAGCAACCAGAATATTAACATCATCATAATATTTTTCAGGTAATTTTGATATTAAATCATTCAAATCAACTAAATCATAATAATAATCTTCATTTGCAATTCTTCCAAAACTTTTAGAAGAACTTCTACTTCTTGAAACATTTGAAAATTCAATAACTAAGTTCTCATCCATTGATGAAAATAAATTATTTAAAGCTTTTTCAACATTTTCTACTTTATTAAGTTTTAATAAAGAAAGTGAAATACCTTTTATATATTTTCTTTTTTCATAATATGATTCATAAGTATTTATGATACTTTCTCCAAATTTTATACTATCCATTTTTCTATTAGTATTAGAAAGGAAACTATAGTCCCAGCCTGCACCAGGTTCTACTTCTTGACTTGCAACCATATAACTTGCATAATCAGATAATACAGAAGCCACTTCAATACTAGACATTAAGCACGCATCAAATCCAACTAATTCAAGTTTATTAGCACCATTAAAAGGGCTATTTTCAAGCGCTGTTCTAACTTCTTCAAGTGACATTGAATCAAGCACATTATATTCATCATATCCATATCCATAAATAGGACCAGCACCATGATCCCAAAGAATTAAATCATAAAATTCTGTCTTATAGTTTTCATAACCATATTTTAATAAATAAGATAAATTATATGGATCTAACATATTTGATGAAACATCATACTCTTCAATTAATTCAAGTCCACTAGAATTAAGTTCAAACAATGCATGTCTATTATTTGGAATACTATCAGTATGCCACTTCTTAGCCCCACCAGTATATATTAAAATATTAACATCTTCATAATTAATATTAGAATTTATCATTTCTTTTATATCTGTAGTAGCAGCATAATACTTAGTCTCAAGATCAGATCCAATCATATAAATCATAACAGTTCTTTTACCATCACTAGACTCAATATATTCATCTTTTTTAATAAAAGTTAACACTCCTCCAAGAATAATAAAAATTGCTGCTAAAACAAAGAATATCTTTTTATGTTTAACATGATCTCTATACCTACTCTTATATTTTCCATTTTTTTGGCTAAAAGTTGATGATAATCTTTGACTCATATCTTTGTAATCTGTAATATCGGTAATGATATTTGAAAAGCTTTCAGCTTTTTTTATTTCAATGCTTTTTAGTTCATCTAATGAATTATTTTCATCATTATGGGTCATTATCATCACCTACTTTCATCTATATAATATCATAAAGAACAAAAAAAAGAGTATTTTTTTTACTCTTTTACATTGAGTTTACTTCTATTTAAAAGCCATAAAACATAGCTTATTAAATATGTTATTAAAATCATAAAAATAAACACAAAAATAATTGAACTTTTGCCACCTTTAGCAAATAAATACCAGTCATACACAAAATCAACTTTCCCATTTTTTATATGTACTAAAACATTAACAAGATAAAAGATTGCATAAATCACCATAGGAATTATTCCTATTAATACACTTTTCATACTCAAATTATCAGTTTTTTCAAAAAATATAAATGTTATTATGCTCAATACTGGAACAAATAAATGAAAAAACAAATTGCTATTTTTAAAATATTCTAAAAAATCTCCACCAGCAAATGGTGCTAAATAAAATACTGTTGTTAAGAACGTTAAACTAACTCCTACAGTTGCAGTTAATTTTAAAATATATACTAATTTTGGAATCTTTTTTATCATCCCTTTTAAAAACATATAATCATATATTAGAAAAACCAAAGAGACTATTCCCATCAAAATATTTGAATCAACTGTAAAAAATTTAAACATTTCAATATTAGATTTGGTAAGCAATGGACTATTAGTTTTCATGAATTTAAAACCAGTAAACATGAAAATAGTAGCAATAACTACAAAAACGAAAATAATTATATTCAAAATAAATGATATTCTTAAAGTTTTTTTCATACTTCTAACTAACAAGAATTATCACATGCATTAACAAAGAAATTATTAAATATTTCTTCTTCATCTTTTAATATCTCCTCTGTTAACTCATCTCGTGACCCTTTCTGATTTTCAGAAATACCTGTAATAAGCCTTACTGCTTTTCCTTTGCTTATATATACATAATTAGGCGCATATATTCTTTTTTCATTAGTATTAATAACTTCTCCATTTTCATTTGTTAATGTATAATCACTTAAATAATCACTTAAATATTCAACAATTTTTTTATATTCAGATGTTCCTTCATAAGATAATACTAATTCACCATTTTCGTCCAATGTATATTTATCTCTAAATATTTCATTTCCTTCATCATCCCAAATATCTATATAATAAATTTTTTCTATATCATTTTCACGAGAAATCTTATCTGCCATTTCCAAAGTACTACGACACCAAGGACATAAACGAGATCCAAAATACACATAAAAACTATCTTTATTTTCAATTTTTCTAATTATTTCTTCAGGAGTAGTTTCTACAAAAACATTTTTTTCACTTATTGTAATTGTTCTATGCTCTTTTCCACTAGAATTTACAGTACCATTTATCTGTTCATAATCATTTTTAAAAGATAATGCATCTTTATTGTCTTTTTCCTCTTTATTATCTTTATTATTATCAAAACATGCAGTTAACGTTAAAACTGCTACTAATAATACAAATATTTTTAAAACTTTATTTTTCATACAGCACCTCATTTAACTACTTTATTATAACATCATTATTTTTATTTTCAAATTAATTTAATAATATTTCATTTTTATCTTTTACTAACTACAAAACAAGATAATAATTTAAACATGATAAATATAACTAAATTTACAATTACGATAGTTGCTCCTGTTGGAGTAGCATTCAAATATGATATAGTAATTCCAAAAATAAATGAAATCAAAGAAACAATAACACTAGAAATAACAACACTTTTAAATTTTTTAAATATTTGCATAGATGAAAGTGTTGGGAAAATTATTAAACTAGATATCAAAAGGGATCCCATAAGTCTCATTCCAAGAACTACAACAACAGAACATAAACTAGCAAAAATCATATTATATAAGTTCGTATTAATACCAATTGATTTGGCAAATTTTTCATCAAAAGTTAAAGCAAATATTTTATTATATGAAAATGTATAAAGAAGAACTATTATTATCGATAAAATTACACTTAATATTAAGTCTTTTGAACTTATTGAAAGAATACTTCCAAATAAATAATTATTAATGTCAGTATTAATACCAGTAATAGAAACTAAAAATGTTCCTATAGCAAGTGAAGATGATGATATTAAAGCAATCATTGAGTCACCATGAATTTTACTATTATCTGTAAGTCTCAATATCAAAAAAGAGACAATTATAACAACAGGTATAGCAAATTCAATTGGAGAAAAACCTAAAATAGCAGCTATTGCAAAAGAACCAAAGCCAACATGTGAAAGTCCATCTCCTATCATAGAATTTCTTCTTAAAACAAGAGAAACACCAATTAAAGAAGCACAAAGTGATATTAATAAACCAGCTATTATTGCTCTTACCATAAAAGAATATGAAAACATTTCTAAAATATCATTAATCATTATGAACTCTCCTTACAAATTCTGATACACTTCCAAAGAAAATCTCATTTTCCCTTAAGGAAAGAATTTTATTACCTATCAAATTGTCGTGATCCAAGTCGTGAGTAATCATTATTATCGTTATTCCATGTTCCTGATTTAACTCAGTAATTGTTTCATATAAGTCTTTTTTAGATTTACTATCTAAATTATTTGAAGGCTCATCAAGTATTAGAAGTTTAGATGTTGCACATAAACTTCTTGCTAATAAAACTTTTTGTCTTTGACCGCCAGATAAATCACAAAAACATTTATCTTTCAAATTTTCTATCTTTAATAATTTCAAATTATATAAAGCTTTTTCTTTTTGTTCTTTAGTATAAAAAGAATTAAAACCAAGTTTATTTAAAGTACCAGATAAAACTATTTCCATTACAGAGGCAGGAAAATTAGAATCAACTTTCGTCTCTTGTGGCATATATCCTATAAAAGTTTTTTTTAATCCATTATAAATAACTTTACCTTTTATTGGTTTAATAAGTCCAAGAAGTCCTTTCACTAAAGTAGATTTACCACTTCCATTTGGTCCAACTATACATATAAAATCATTTTCTTCTATCTGTAAATTAATGTTTTTAAGAACAATTTCTTTATCATATCCTAAAGATAAGTTTTTTATTTCTATTAAACTCATTAATTAAGAACCTCCTTTAAAACTTTGATGTTATCTTTCATTATATCTACATATGTAATACCACTATCAAAGTCTTTTTGACTTATATTGTGGGCACTATTTAATGTTCTTATTTCTTTATTTGTTTCGTTTTTTAAAGCGATAGCAATTTTCTCACTAGATAATTCTATTTTAAGTATGTAATTTATATTATTTGTTTTGATTTTATCAACTAAGAATGCTATTGTCTTTGCACTTGCTTCACTAGCTTCAGAACAACCATTAAAGGCAGCATAATAATTAAGTCCATATTCTTCAACAAAATAACGAAAAGGGAATCTATCTCCAAATATTAGTAATTTATTATTAGAATTATTAACTATTTCTCGTATTTCTATATCTATTCTTTTTAATTCTTCAGTATAGTTTTTAGCATTTTCTATATACAAATCACTATTTTCTTTATCAATTTGGGATATAATTTCTGAAAGTCCTTCTATTATTTTTATTGCATTTTTAGGGCTTGTCCATATATGTTCATCATATTCTTCATGATCTTCTTCATACTCATCAACTTCCATTCCTTCTTTAGTTTCTTCAACAAATAATGGAACAAAATCCATAAGTTTTATGGCTTTAGTTTTATCTTTATCTAAATCACTAATAACCGAATCAACCCAAGTATCACTTTCCCCTCCTACATAAATAAATAAATCACTATTTTCTATATCAATAATATCTTGAGGAGTAGGATCAAAATCATGTATCTCACTTCCAGGTTTTAAAAGCATCTTTATATCAAATTCATCACTATCTTTAACTATTGCTCTTGCAAAGTCATAACATGGAAAATTCGTTACTACTATACTATATTTTTTTTCTTGCTCCTTTTTTCCACATCCAATTAATAAAATTGATAATAAACTAACTAATATAATGACAAATATTTTTTTTCTCATTTTCTATCCCTCCACATTACATCTTTTACAAATTCCAGCAATTATTATATGTTCATGACTAGGTGAAAACTTATGTTCACTCAAAATATGTGAAAACAGTTCATTTATGCAGTCACAATCTACATGTTCCATTTTTCCACAAATATCACATTTTAAGAAAAAATGATTCTTATTGTGACACTCTTCAAGATATTGATAATATGTAATATTATCTTTTCCTATTGTTTTATTCAAAAAACCATTTTTAACTAATTTATCTATCTCTCTATATATTGTAGTAAGCCCAATACCTTTATTAAGCTCTTCATAAACATCTTTAACAGTAAACTCACTATTTTTATTTTTTATTAAATTTCTTATTATATCTCTTTGTCTTGTATTATAGTTACCATTTCTCATAAATATATCTCCAATTTGAAAATCATTTTCAAATTAAATTATACTCATCAACTAAAAAAAATCAAGTATAACACTTGATTATTTATTTATATTTCAAATCTAAACTCAATAATTCTCTTTCATATTTTATTTCATTATTATTAAAAGCAAGTATTTTTAAAATATACTACAAGATTCAAGATAAAATCAACATTAATAAATAAAGTTGTATTCTACATAAAAATAAATTTTTAAAATAAAGATAAAAATCCATTTATTAAATATTTAAAATAACCAATTTTTTCAACTTTATCATTTGATATTAAATCAACACTTTTTATTATTTTACCATTATCAATAAGATTAATGGTTCCTACTTTTTCATTTTTTTCTAAAGGAAGAGAAATATCATTTAATTGTATTTCAAAGTCATAATTAATACTAGGACTACTTTTTTTATTTAACATTTTTAAATCTTCTTTTAATACTACATCTACACTATCCTTATTACCTTTATCTATATTTATTTTTTCTACAACTTCTCCCTTTTCTTTAATTAAATCAATTTTATAATTATTAAATCCATAATCAAGTAAAGAAGAGGTCTCACTATTTCTAATTTTACTTTCCTTTTCTCCCAAAACAATAGCAATAAGTCTTAAATTACCTCTTTTTGCAGTAACTGCCATTGTATATCCTGCATTATCTGTAAAACCAGTTTTTAATCCATCACATCCTTCATAAAATCTTACTAATTTATTTGTATTAACAAGCCAATATTTATTAGGTGTATTAACTCTAATATAATCTTCATATAAAGAAGAAAATTCAAATATTTCTTCGTGACTTACTAATTCTTTAGCAATTATAGAAAGATCTCTCGCACTAGATAAATGCCCTTCTTCGTCAAGTCCAGTACAGTTTACAAATGTAGTATCTTTAAGTCCAAGGTCTTTTGCTTTATCATTCATTAGTTTTACAAAAGACTCCTCACTTCCTGCTATGTATTCACAAAGCGCAACTGTAGCATCATTAGCAGAGGCAATAGATAATCCTTTAAACAAATCACGAACACTCATTTTTTCACCAGTTGAAAGCCATATTTGGGTCCCACCCATACCAGATGCATTACTACTAGTTATTACTTCATCATCCCATTTAATTTTTCCACTTTCAATATTTTCTAATACAATTATTTGAACCATCATTTTTGTAAGAGATGCCACTGATAATTTTTCACTTTCATTTTTTTTAAATAACACT